>JASJXX010000003.1 GCA_030123765.1 Actinomycetota bacterium
GCCAGTGAATGAGATACAGGTCGACGTACTCCATCGAGAGCCGCTCAAGGCTCCTGTCAAGAGCGTGCAGCGTCGACTCGTACCCCTGTTCTGTGTTCCACAGTTTCGTGGTCACGAAGAGCGCGTCGCGCGGGACACCGGAAGCTGCGATCGCCTCGCCCACGCCAGTCTCATTGTGATATATGGCCGCGGTATCGATGAGCCGATACCCATCTTCGATGGCCCACGTAACAGCGTCGCGCACTTCCTGGCCGTCTTCGCTCTGAAAGACGCCGAGACCATGCATGGGCATCTCAACGGAATCGTGCAACAGGGTGAGGGGGGAGTCAGACGTCGCTGAACGGTACCGCGTTCTCCGCGGTTGACCGCGGTCCGCCGAAACCTGCCAAGCTTGGCGCATGAGCGCAACGGATCTCTGGCTCCTCTCCACCCTATTCGCATTGATTGTCTCGGCCTCCGTCCTCGGTGCCGCCGAGGCGGCCCTGCTGCGGGTGCCACGCGTGCGGATCGAGATCGCAGCATCCGACGGAGATGCGCGATCAAGAACGATGCTCGCTCTCCTCAACGATCTTCCCCGTGTTCTGAACACGGTCTTGCTCGTCGTCCTCCTCGTGCAGATCGCGGCGGCAACGATCGCTGGAACTCTCGCCGTGCGTCTCTTCGGATCACTCGGGGTGACCCTGGCTTCGTTCGCCTTGACATTCGTGCTCTTCGTCTACTCGGAGGCCATCCCCAAGACCTATGCGGTCCGCAATCCTGAAACCGTGGCCCGCGCTACCGCTCCCCTACTCCGATTCCTGGCGCGGTTGCTCCGGCCCGTCGTCTCGGTCCTTGTCCGCTTCGCTGACCTCCAGGCACCGGGCACCGGTATCGCGTCCCCCACGGCGCCGACCGAGGAGGAGCTCCTCCATATGGCGTCCGAAGCCGCAGCGACCGGCCTGATCGAGGAGTCAGACCGCGTGCTGATCGACCGTGCGTTCGCCCTCGGAGATCTCAAGGTTGACGACATCTACGTACCCCGCCTCGACATCGTCAGCGTCTCCAATGACCTCTCCGTCAGAGAGGGTCTCGATTTCGCCCTGGCGAGCGGACACCGCAGAATCCCCATCTACGACGGCAACATCGACAACATTGTTGGGATCGTGCGACTGAGTGATCTCGCAGCCGCATCACTCGAGCGTCCAGAGAGCGGGGTCGCGTCGATCGCGCATGAGCCTCTCGTGGTACCCGAATCCAAGCGCGTGATCGAGCTTCTCGACGAGATGCAGAGGGCGGACAACCACTTTGCGGTCGTCATCGATGAGTACGGCGGCACAGCCGGCATTGTCACGATTGAGGACGTCGCCGCCCGACTCGTCGGCCCGATCCTGCATGAGGGTGAGCCAGCCACGACGGGCATCGATCGCATCGATGCCACCACATGGATCGTCGCGGGGGCCACGGACACCGATGACCTCGAACGCGCCCTCGACCTTGAGCTCCCCGAGGGGGAGTGGAATACGCTCGCCGGTCTCCTCATCGGTCACGCTGGTCGGATCCCCGGGGTGGGAGAGACGTTCACGATCACCGGGGCACGATTCGAAGTCACCGAGGCGTTAAACCACCGCATCACCCGCGTGCGGATCACGAGGCTGTAGAAGAATCTGCCGAGTGAGAGGGTTCATCGTGACACTTCAAGGACACGGTGATCCTCACCGCCACACTCTCAGTCATGACCGCAGAGTCGATCTCGACACAATCTCTTCCGTCAGATGACCGCCAGAAGTGTGGAGCTTGCGGAGGAGGCGCGCACCGCGATGTGGTGATTCGTCGCCTTCGGAGGCCTCATCTTCACCGGCAGCCTGCTCGTGGCCCACAGCGTGGGCCAGCGTCTCTCGGACCGGACCATCAAGCTTGCAGAGGTCGCGCAGGCTATCCAGAAGGGGGATCTGACCCAACGCGCGGAGGACGGCGTCCGCGACGAGTTGGGGACGCTCGGTCTCGCCTTCAACCAGATGACCGACGATCTCACCACCCTGAACCGCACGCTCGAGACCCAGGTCCAGGAACGTACCGCCGAGCTGAGAACCAGCGAAGCCCGCATAGTGACCATCCCAGGATCCGAGGAAACGATGGTAGTTGTGCGCGACATAACGGAACGCAAGGCGCACGAGAAGCGCCTCAGGGATCTGATCCGCTCAAGGGATGAATTTATCGCCTCGATCAGCCACGAACTGCGTACTCCGCTCACCGCGGTTATGGGATTCGCCGAACTGCTACGCGACACCGAGTCGGACATCTCACCGGCCGAGCAGGAAGAGATGATCCAACTGATCACCGAGCAAGCCTCCGACATCTCCAACACCGTCGAGAATCTGGTCGTAGCAGCCCAAACCGAGATCGACACTCTCAGGTCGCCCGGGTACCGGTCGACCTGAGAGCACAACTTGCCCAGGTGATAGAAACATCGAGAGAAGCATCAGCACGCCAGATCCGGATCGTCGGGGGACCGCTATCCGCCTTAGGTGACCCCGCACGGATACGTCAGGTCCTGCGCAACCTCATGACTAATGCCTTTCGCTACGGAGGGAAACGCATCGAGGTCCAGATGCACACCGACGGAACACGAGCGTTTCTCACGGTCTGTGATGACGGGCCAGGAGTGCCCGAAGAGGATCGTGAAGCCATCTTCGGGGCCTACGAACGATCCCACACCGATCGAGGACTTCCAGGCTCCGTCGGGCTCAGCCTCACTGTCTCTCGCTCCCTCGCCCGACTCATGGTGGGCGACCTGACCTACCGTTATGATCACGGAACCAGCATCTTCGAGCTCACCCTCCCCGCAGCAAACCAACCGACCCCGATCAGTCTCCGATCGACGCACAAAGCATGCCATGAGAGCGCGCCACAGATGCGCGTCGAGCCTACCCGCCGGCAACCACCATCAGGCACAACGCCGAGGTCGTGGTTCGTCAGGTGAGCGAGATCTCCGCACTCTGGGAGCCTCTGCAACAGAATCTCACCACACGCAACGTGACAAGCTCTGCACCCGAACGCTCCGCCCTCGAGACCCAGCTCGGTTTCTTGACACGGCACACTCTGCGGCGCGCCCAATGGTCTTTCAACGCCACGCGCTCCAACGCCGTGGTGCGTCCTCGAACCCCAGGAAGTGGAGCGATCCTGGATGTCGGGGGCCAATCCCCCGCACCATCGCTCCGTTCAGCAGATTCGTCTCGCAACTATCCGATTCCCATCCTCGGAGCCATAAGGTTCACCCGGATCCAGTCGAGAGGAGGCTGACGATGGAAGCATCACTGCTCGCGGGGGTGCGCGTTGGGGCGATCATAGTGGGGGCAATCATGCTCAACGTGGGGCTCAGCATCGCGCTCGACCGCTTCTTTGTCCGTGCCGACAGCGGGGACGCCGATCGGATCGCGTCGCTTCGCCAAGTCGCTCGCACAGCCCAGAGATTGCTGCTCACCGCGATTGCAGGGCTGCTGATTCTGGACACTGTCGGGGTCGACATCGGTGCGCTCATCGCCGCTCTTGGCATCATCGGCCTTGCCGTCTCATTCGGCGCGCAGCCACTCATCCGCGACATCATCGGCTACATCTCCTTCGTGCTCGCTGACAACTTCCGTACTGGTGAAGCGGTCATGATGGACGGAAAGCGCGGCGAGGTGCTGAAGTTCGAGCTGCGCTGCGTCGTGCTGAGAATGGTTGACGACTCGGATGAGTGGCTCGCCTACGTGCCGTACAGCAAGATCGGCACGCTTGAGAACTTCGGCCGTGCGATTGAGGACGCTTAGTTCCAGCGCCCGACCTCGGCCGCCCGCTAAATCGCAGCGTGACGACGCCCCTCGGATGCTTCGACTCGAGATAGCGTATCGATCTCGCCAGGCAGAGAGAGCGGATCCGCTCGCGCAGCTCAAGCGGAGCGGAATACAGAGCGCAAGCGCCCTCGCTGAGAACACTTGCGTTCTCAGCGTGGGCGATACTGGGATCGAACCAGTGACCTCTGCCGTGTGAAGGCAGCGCTCTCCCGCTGAGCTAATCGCCCCAGGATCGCCGAGTATATCCTCGCAGTCACAGCGAACTGTTCAGGGTTCTAAGAGCCAACACGGGGGTGCCACCATGTCCAGGTACCCTGCAACGTATGAATACCGAGACATTCGAGCGTGAAGTGCGATCGATCCTTGACGGCCTACCCAAATGGGTCACGGATCAGTTGGACAATCTGGTCGTCGTCGTCGAACACAACGCCACACATCTCCAGGATCCAGAAGGAGAAGGACTCTTCGGCATATACGAGGGGATCCCGCTCAATGAGCGCGGAGTCGACTACTTCGGCGTCACCCCCGACCGCATTGTGGTCTTCTACGGGCCACACCTCACCCTCGGTTTGTCGGGCGACGCGCTTCGAGATGAGATCCGCACAACCGTGCTGCACGAGCTCGGCCACCATCTCGGTCTCTCCGAGGAACGTCTCCACGAACTCGGGTGGGGCTAACCGACCTGGCGCCATCCTCGCGGAGTAGGCTGACCTCCACTCGGATGTAGGGAGAAGCTATGGAGGATCTCATCAAGGAGATTCAGGAGAGGACCGGCCTGTCTGCTGACAGCGTGCTCGAGGTCGTCACCATGGTCGCCGATTACATGAAGAACGCTCTACCGGAGGAACTCGTACGCCAGATCACCCGGTACCTCGGCGACGTGGCAAGCACAACCGGTGGACCGACCACCGACGCGGTCTCCGTGGCAGCCGACATGGCTGCGAAGGCTGCAGCTTCGGCGGCCTCCGCCGTGAGCACCGCGATCGATGCCGTGAGCGAGGTCCTCCCCACTCCGGACAAAAAATAGGACGCCATGTACACCGGTCGTCACGGATCGACGTTGCAAGAGAGTCCGTCCTGGCCCACACAGAGCGGCCCCTACGTAGTGCTCATCGATGCTTCGAGCATCCTCGAGGCGGAGATGCTCACCTCATGGATCAGAGAAGCCTCCACGGGGGTGCTCGACTCGATCGACGTCTTCCGGGTGCCGGCGTCGCGCAGGCAGCGCCGCTACGCCTCCGTCGACCCATCCATCGGCGAACGGCTCGCCGCGGAAGATGACCCGCTCTGTCTCCCGGTGCGGATCGTATGGCTCGCAAAGGAGCGCGACGGCGTTCGCCGTGTCCACCCCTCCGACCTGTTGAAGCCCGGCGATCCCCGAGACCCAAACTTCCTGCTCCAGCACGTCATCCTCGCCCGCCATCGCGAGCGGTGTCGCGTCGTTCTCGGTGAACCTGCACGGTGCAGCGATCTCAAGAAGCGTTGGAGCGCCCCGACTGGGAGAGGGGCTGCAGACGGAACTGCTTTCGAAGAATTCGTCGCGCTCCAAGCATGGCTGGCGCTCGAAAGGTCTGAACGGCACCTGAGAGGACTCCGATACAAAGTCCCGAAATTCTTGCGTGAGGATCTGTTCTGGAGCCGACCTTTCCAGGCCGGCATTCAGCGTCTCGCACGGCAGGAGGGGAGCTCAGAACAGCGTTTACGCAAGCGGAGCGGACGGTACCTCAAGGAGATGGCGGCTCAACACTCTCCTTACGTCATTGACATCGTAAACGGCATCACGACCTTCATGATCGAAGCCGCCCATCACGGCGTCGACTACTCCCGCGAGGATCTTCAAGCGATCTACAAACTCGGAGAGACGGACCCGCTCGTCTTCCTGCCTTCGCACAAGTCGAACTTCGACCACCTCGTCCTGCAGCACCTTCTCTATGAGAACGAGCTGCCCTTGAACCACACTGCTGGCGGAGTGAACATGAACTTCTTCCCGATAGGACCCCTCCTCCGCCGGTCCGGAATCTTCTTTATTCGAAGGCACTTCAAAGAGAACGAACCCTACAAGTTCGTACTCAGACAGTATCTCGACTACCTCCTCGAGAAACGCTTCGCTCTTGAGTGGTATATCGAGGGCGGGCGCTCCAGAAGTGGCAAACTCAGGGAACCGATGATGGGGCTCCTCGCGTACGTCGTTGACTCCTACCAGCGTGGCATCACCAGTGATGTCGTGCTCATCCCCGTGTCGATCGCATACGACCAGATATCAGACATGTCGTCGTACGCAGCAGAACAGCGTGGAGGTCAGAAACAGAAGGAGTCGCTCAGGTGGTTGCTCTTCTTCATTGCCGGCCTCAAGAGACGGAACGGTCGCATCCACGTCAGGTTTGGTGAACCGCTCGCCCTGAGCGACCACGTCGGGCGCAACGAAGACCTCACCACACCGGGGGGGCGCCTCGCTGTCCCACGGATCGCTTTCGCGATCAACGCTCGGATCAACGCTGTGACGCCCATCACCGCGATCAGCCTCGTCACCCTCGCTCTCCTCTCCGAGGAGAAGCACGGCCTTACCGTCAGTGAGACGAGCGAGAGAATCGCCCCATTCATGAAGTTTGTCACGGAACGTAACATCCCGACTACTGACGATCTCCCCTTCACCTCCCACGTAGAGATTGAGGTGGCCCTCGATGCTCTGGTTGCGTCCAACGTTGTGCACCGCAGCGACGGTCTCACTGACCGCATCTATGCAATAGAGAGAGGGAAACGTCTCGCAGCGGCTTACTACCGCAACACCATCATCCACTTCTTCGTCAACGCGGGGATCACCGAACTCGCATTTGGACTGTGCACAGTGCGTGAGAGTCCTGTGGTTCGATCCGCGATCGTAGAACGAGCTCTCGAGATCCGGGACCTCCTCAAGTTCGAGTTCTTCTTCTCACCAAGCGACCAGTACGCGGACGAGATCCGAGAAGAGGTGGGGCACTACACGATCAACGACGTCGCTGATGAAGACGTCGTCGAGTTCAGCCAGGGCACGTTCCCCGCGAAGAGCCCGATCGTGCTGCGACCGTTCTTCACCTCCTACTTCGTGATCGCCTCCGTTCTCGCCCTTGAGGGATCCCGACCTCTCACCGAGGACGAGCTCACTGACAAGGCTCTTCTCACGGGTGAGCAGCTCGCCGCCCACGGCGACATCGCCGCTCAGGAAGCCGTGTCAACAACGCTCCTTGCCACCGGCATCAAGCTCGCCGCCAGCAGGGGACTCCTCAACGCCTCGGCCCAAGATCGCGAGACATTCCGGTCTGAGCTGAGGGAGATCCTCGATACGCTCAACACGATCAACGAGTGGGAGCCCGCGTAGGTCGAACGACCTACTTTTCTCCTCAACTTTTCGCTGCATCTTCCGATAGAGAAGGCAGGGTAAACGGAGCGTGATGCTGCACGTAGGAGAACGTCGATGATGATGAACCAGATGACAGGGGTGCAAACCATTGCAACTGCCACCGTCACCGAGACCACCACAGACTCCGAAGTACGAAAGGCCAGCGACATCGCGAAAGATCTGCTCGCCACAACTCGTTACGACGCATTCTGCCTCATGACCGAAGCCCGCAAAGCGGCCAAGTCCATACTCGACGAGGCACGGGCCGAGGCAGCGGGTACGCTCACAGCGGCCCGGATCACATTTGAGTCTTCGAGCGAGCGAGCCGCGTCGGAGGCAGGGGCGAAGGTCCTCGCAGCGCAAGAGGAGGCAGCGGCAATCGTCGCAAGAGCGTATCGCTCTGCCGGTGAGCACCCGGACAGCCATTCCGGCTCCGCGCTCGAAGACGAGCATCGCAACCTGTCGCTTCGGGTATCGAGCCTGCAACGTCTTGCCGACGAACTCGAGGCACGATTCACAACACTCGTGGTCGACGCAGAGAACTCCCCCACTCCTCCCAGCACCTCCACCGAAGCACCCGCGTCCAACGCAACGAGTGGCGAACCCGTCATCGACTACTCACCCTCCGTTGCGCCGAGTAAGAGCAAACCTGCTCCGACCCATGAGAGCACGCCTGACCGCCGTTCGTTCTATAACCGTCGGTCAGCGCACCTGCCGAGCGTCGGCGAAAACAGTGGAAGAAACACGCTTGAGATGATGCGGTTGATCCGCGCATCGTTCGACACCGACCCCTCGATGAATCGATCCTCTTAGACGACCTACGCGTAGAACGGGTTCGTGCCCATGGAGTGGTCGGTCACGTCAACTACCTCTGTGATCTCAGGGATCGCGTCGAGGATCGTCCGCTCGATGCCCTGTCTGAGGGTGACGGCCGCAAGCCCGCAGCCCTGACAACCGCCGCCGAGCTCAAGTTCAGCAATCTCACCATCGACCCGTATCAGGTTCGCGACACCGCCGTGGGATGCGATAGCCGGGTTGATGCGCTCTGTCAAGAGTGTCTGAATCTTCTCCTCGGGCGTACCGGTCAGCTCGAGATCACCTAGATCTTCCCCGCCGAGCGTCGGTGAAGGGACGTTCGGATTCCTCATGACGAGACCTGGACCGTTCCCGTCACCTGAGAGATCCAGGACCGCGCCGCGCAAGTTCTCCACACTGTCGAGAGAGATCGCAACCGGGAGGCCACCATGATCCTCAACGATGTCCGAGGACACGATGTCATCGGCTCTCAAGAACGAAGTCTCATAGACGAAGCCCTGAGGTCCCACCCCGGTAATTCTCAGGCCTAGATGCAGGTCTGAAATGCCTTCGCTCTCACGCAGCGCGATGATCTGATCCCGAGCAGCGTCGGTAATTTCAACGATCGTCGTAGTGGTATCACTCATTTCGACTCGATGGTACCGGAGCTGGGCCCTCTAGCGGGACATCCGGCTCATAGCACAGCCCGAAGCGAGGAGGTGCACAGAGTCGCCGGATCGCGAATCTGCTCCCCGCTGGAGTGGCGACCAGCCCCTCGACGCCACGCGTCGATCCGCTCCATCGTCCGGACGCCCAGTTTGGCTCATCCCTCAGAGCCGTAAGGTGGCGCGTAGTTGGCGAAACCTTCTGTATCCTTCGCGGGTCGAAGGCTCGAATCACGTTAACGCTGCGGACACCGACAGGTCCCATCCAACAAAGGCCACATGTATGAAACACGATCTCCCGGTCATCATCCAGGGAGGGATGGGGGTTGCGGTCTCAGACTGGCGACTTGCAAACGCGGTTTCGCGTGAGGGGCAACTCGGCGTGGTCTCTGGTGTCGCTCTCGGAGCGATTCTCGCGCGGCGCCTTGAGGTCGGCGATCCAGGCGGCCACATGCGCAGAGCACTCGCCGCCTTTCCATTTGCCGACGTAGCGCAACGGATCATCGCCAAGTACTTCATCGAAGGGGGCAAGGCTCCTGACGACCGATTCGCCGTCAAACCCATGGCCAAGATGAATACCTCTCGCAAGGTCGAGGAGCTCATCGTCGCGGGTAGCTTTGCCGAGGTGTACCTGGCAAAGGAGGGGCACGACAACAGAGTCGGCGTGAACTTTCTTGAGAAGATCCAGGTAACTACGCTCCCGGCCCTGTACGGCGTCATGCTCGCGGGTGTCGACTTCGTCCTGATGGGAGCCGGAATTCCCAGGTTGATACCCGGAGTCCTTGATCGCCTCGCTGAAGGCTTCGATGTTGAACTCAAGGTCGATGTCAAAGACCTGACCGACGAGGGCGACCCGTACATACGATTCAGCCCGGTCGATTTCGCCAAAGACCTAGTCGGGAAGCTGAAACGGCCCGACTTCCTCGCAATCGTCTCCTCTCACATCCTCGCAAAGATGCTCGCGACGAAAGCAAATGGTGAGGTGAACGGCTTCGTTGTTGAGCTTCCTGTCGCCGGTGGTCACAATGCGCCGCCACGCAAGAGGGGGGAGTTCTCCGACGCGGGCGAACCGATCTACGGCGAACGAGACATACCGGACCTTGATGCGATCGCTGCACTCGGTAAGCCTTTCTGGTTGGCAGGCGGCTACGGAGAACCAGGGATGGTGCTCGAGGCTCTCGACAAAGGCGCAGTTGGTGTGCAAGTCGGAACGGCGTTCGCTTACTGCGACGAGTCTGGTTTCACGCGTGCAATCAAGGACGAGGTCATTGAGTTGTCGCGCCGCGGTGAGGTCAAGGTATTCACTGATCCGATCGCTTCGCCGACTGGTTTCCCCTTCAAAGTGATCGAGCTCACCGATACCTTGTCGAACGAGCGTGTCTATGAGAAGCGCACAAGGATCTGCGACCTTGGTTACCTCCGCCACGCCTATCAGCGCGAGGACGCGTCGATCGGATGGCGTTGTCCAGCAGAACCGGTAGATGATTACGTCCGCAAGGGCGGCGACATCGCCGACACGGTCGGCCGCAAGTGCTTGTGCAACTCGCTGATCGCGAATGTGGGACTGCCCCAGATACAGCGAAGTGGAGAGATCGAGGGAATCCTGATCACCTCAGGTGACGACGCTGCCTCAGTGTCCCGCTTCGCTCCCGAAGGCTCAACGAGCTACTCGGCCGCTGATGTCATCAAGTACCTACTGAGCGGCTTCGAGAGCTAACCGTTCAGCCCACGTCCGATTCCTTCCAGGTCTCGTGAACGAAGAGCCAGCGAAATCCTCCAGGCACCGAGGCGTCTCTGACCATGCCCACCGTCGATAGGCGGACGGTGAGGTTTCCGGACCGTCTCTGATGCTCCTCATACGTCCCGATGATGAGCCCTCCGTCACTCTGCGCAACGATCGCCTCCCTGATGCTGATCTCGATCGGCCCCGAGTTCTCCTGATCGCGCACAGCCTCGACAGTCGCCGTCCTGTCCAACTTCGTGCCGGATGGAACAACGATGAAGAATCCACCGTCGAGAGAGTCAGCAAAATCCTCGATGGATCGCTCCCCCGTGCCGTTGAACCAGTCTTCGAAGAAGCCGTGCAACCGCTCGACCTCTCCTGCGAAGACATCCTGGTTCAAGCGAGAGCGGCGACGACCCGTGAAAGGCGCTCCCGTGCCTCTGCCCCAATCGCGGCGACCCCATCGGCCCCCGCCAAGCTGAGCATCACGTCTGGGTCCGCGACTCGAACCGCAACCGCGTCCCCCTCCTCGCGCAAGACCACGTTGCACGGCAACAACGCACCGATCTCGTCATCAGCTGCGATGGCTCGATAGGCAAGATTCGGGTTGCAGGCACCAAGGATGACATAGCCATCTCTCTCTACGTCCAATTTCGCCTTGAACGTTGCCTGCACGTCGATGCGCGTGAGCACGCCGAAACCCTCCCCTGCTAACGCTGCAGTGACCTTCTCTTCGACGGCTTCCATCGTGCCGACCACGACAGTTCCGAAAGTGTATTCCATGCTGCTTCCTCACTCTTCGCTCACGTACCTCCCAGGGTATCAGCCGAAGAAGCACGACACGCCCTTGATCGTGGCGAGCGTGCCTATGGCTGTGCCTTTGCCATCGCCGCCTCCTCCGTAGATGAGCACGAGCAAATGGTCCCTTACGGTGGTGACGACCGCTTCCCCGACGAGGCGTTGGAAGTAGGAGCATACTTCTGGGTCTGGGAGCCATTCCGTGAGCGCCCTCTCCCATCGTGGAGCGGCTGCGCCCGGTTCGTAGGTGACGGGGGCTTGCATCATCATGAGCTTCTTGGCATCAGGTTCGTGAAAGGTGCCTGATCGAAGGTCGATCCAGCCGTTCTCCACGCCCAATGCCCAGGGGTCTGCGTCGAGAAGTTCGTGATCGAGCAGCACGGTCGCAAGAAGCGGCGTCTAGGCCATCGAAACAAAGCCCGATCCTCGATGTCATGCGGACACCCCACCGACCACAGCGTCTCAGTGATCTTCCAGAAACGTCGGAAACCCTTGCACTGCAGGGGTTTCCTCTTGTGGGCGCTACTGGATTTGAACCAGTGACCCCTGCCGTGTCGAGGCAGTGCTCTGCCGCTGAGCTAAGCGCCCGTATGGATACATGGTAATGCAGAGGCGACGCCGGGAATCGAACCCGGGTTCAGGGTTTTGCAGACCCTTGCCTAGCCACTCGGCCACGTCGCCGATACTGAAGGGCGGCCGAGTGACCGCCCTCGCTTCGAGCGGACGACCGGGATCGAACCGGCGACCTCAACCTTGGCAAGGTTGCGCTCTACCAGCTGAGCTACGTCCGCGACACGGCAAGGCTACCACGAGGCATTTCCTTCAATCAGCCTTAACGCCAGTAGATCCGAAGCCTCCCGTGCCCCTCGAAGTCTCCTCGAGGCTCTCCGCTTGTACGTAGACGGGAGCTTCGACTGCCATCACAACAAGCTGTGCGATACGGTCGCCGACCTCAATTACGAAGGGGTCCTCTCCGTGGTTGATGAGGGCGACCTTGACCTCACCGCGATATCCGGCGTCGATGAGGCCAGGAGCGTTGAGCACGGTCACACCCGTCCTGACCGCGAGGCCGCTTCTCGGCAGCACGAACCCGCCATATCCCTCCGGTATCGCGATCGCTACACCTGTGGCTATCAACGCACGTGCCCCTGGTGCAATCGTGACGGCTTCACACGATACAAGGTCTGCCCCGGCGTCGCCGGGTTGCGCGAATCTTGGGAGTCGATGCGCTGGATTCGAGCGGAGGACAGGTATCTTCACGGAGTAGCTCTCCGGCGGAAGCGAAATCGATGACCAAGCGCAAGCAACATAGGGACTCCGGAAACGACGGTAGCTGGTTCCTCGAGATTGTAGGCGCCCTCCCACCGGCACCTACGCCAAGCGAGACGATCGCGGCACTCGAGACGGACAACACCCTCCCTGAGATAGCCCCTACTCTCGCCCCCGGGACCGAGAACCCCCCGACGGTGACACTTACACCCTTTGACGGAAGCACGGGCACCTCGACATCCACCTATGAACCGGCACTTCACGTTCACGTCGAAGCGCAGGACGACACCGGCGAGATGGAGATACCCGCGGTTCCATCTGTATTCGGACCGTTCGACGACACTCAGCTCTCCCCCGTCCTCGATATGACGCGAAGGTTCAGATGGTCAACCGTGGCGTTCGGAGTATTCGTGCTCGCGATGGTCGTGCTCGCCGTCGTCTGGGTCCCAACGACTCTGAACCGCGATGCTCTCGGAATCCGCCAAGCGTATGCCGAGACAGCACTGGCTCTCCGTCAGTATCTACCTACCTCCCAGTCGGCACTCGACGCGATCACCACTCGTTCCAGCGTTCCCGACGAGCTCGCCGCCACGATACCGATGATCTCTCAACTCGATCGCCGCAGCAACGACCTCGAGCTCGCCGCGCTCACGGCTCTCCCGCGCCAACTTCGATTTCTGACCAACGACGCCGCCGACACCCTCGGGCCGCTTCAGGACACCGCCCGTATCATCGCGGCACAGGGGTCAGACGTAGCCCGCCAGCTCGCGAATGCCTACGCGTACCGCACCGCCGTCCCCGCGCTCCTCGCGTCTGAAGATCTCCCCACGGCCGCAGACGCCCAGACGATCAGTGCGTTAACCGTCCTCCTCGCCTCATCCCTCGTCGATGACTCAAGCGCACTCACCGATCTTCCCGATGTCGACGTGTTCGCCGTTCTCAACGAAGCGGTCCGCACCGCCGTCGAGAGGTACGCGGTCTGGCAGGACGAGTATCTGACAGCCCTTTCACAAGAGGATGAGACGACAGCGACCGCGCTCCTCGCTGAGCGAGAAGATATGCGCGCTGCACTCGGCAAGGCTCTCGACGCCTCTCTCAGCGCGCTTCGGATCGAACTCGATCAGCAGATTGTCGACCTTGCCTCAGATCTGGACGTGTTCCTCGCGGAGCTCACTCAGATCTAGAGACATCGCCTTCGAGGGACGCGACTTCTCTCTCGAAGTCACTCGCTCTCTGAAACTCCTTGTACACCGATGCGAATCGGAGATAACCGACCTCATCGATATCCCTGAGGCCGTCAAGGACGATCCTGCCGATCTCCTCGGCGTGGATAGAGCCCTGGGATGTGTACGCAGCCCGCTCAACCGTGGCCACAAGATCGTCGATCGCGTCATGTGCCACGGGACGATCAGCCATCGTGATCTCTACTCCCCGCCGTACCTTGGATGCGTCGAAGGCCTGTCGGCGACCGTCACGCTTGATGACGACGACCGCTGCGGGCCTTTCGAATGTGGTGAATCGGTGCCCGCAAGGCAGACAAGACCGGCGACGGCGAATCGTACGACCCTCATCAGCAGGTCGTGAATCGATGACCCGTGTGTCATCTGTGGTACAGAGCGGACAGCGCATGGCAACATCGTAGACACGCGAGCGCATTGAGAGGTAAGGACCGTTTCGCTGCGCTCAGGAAGAGAGCACCGGGATCTCGATGATCTGTCCCGCCTGAAGCTGACCGCCACGAATAGCGTTGAGTCGCTCAATGACGGTGACGGTCCGCCTGATGTCGCCATCCATCGGACCGTGCTCCCTCGCGATCTCCCACAGGGTATCGCCAGGCATGACGCGGTACTCCACCGTGTCAGGACTCTGGTCAGTCGCCTGGACGGCAGAGGAGAGGAAGAGCATCACCGCGACGACCATGACGGAGATGATGGAGAGCGCCCGAGATCGTGCGCTTGTGATCGGTGCCATGTGTCTGTCTCCCTCTTTCTCTGCTACCCAGTTCGGGAACCTTCCGTCTCCGGCCGGCCCGTCTCGGATCCTGCTTCTTGCGGGCATCCCCGCAAGAAGCTGAGCTCCTGCGACCCACCGTATCGGCCAGGTGTGACACGTTCCGGTGCCTCTGGACACTGCACCGGTCGCTCGTGGGTCTCTTGGGGGATGACCCTCACACGTGATCGAACGTCTGTTCGGTCGCTACATCAATCTATCGAACATGTGTTCGCTTGTCAAGCATGTATGCCTGAGGCACAAACCAACGGGGAGATGCGAGACGCGCGGCCTCCATCGAACGTATGTTTGGTCTCGAGCGCGAAAGCCATTAGGCTCTGTGCAACGAGGAGGAATCGTGCCAGACCGATCAGACCTTACCCATCGCCAACGCGAGATTCTCGAGCTCATCAGTTCCACGGTTGCCCAGCGTGGCTATCCACCATCGGTGCGCGAGATCGGTGAGGTCGTTGGACTCAGCTCTCCTTCGACCGTCCACTCGCACCTCTCGACGCTCGCCGCCGGGGGCTTCATCCGCAGGGACCCGTCAAAGCCGCGCGCGATCGAGGTCATCGCGGACGATGGTGCGACCCGGATCGACCGCGCCGCAGTGCGTGATGTCCCGCTCGTCGGGGCCGTCGCGGCGGGTTCGCCGATTCTTGCAGAGGAGGACATTGAGGAGGTCTACCCGCTCCCGATCGAGCTTGTTGGTCAGGAACCGGTCTTCATGTTGAAGATCCGCGGAGACTCGATGGTCAACGCCGGCATCCTGGACCGGGACTACGTCGTCGTCCAGAGACAGCAGACAGCCCGTAACGGCCAGATCGTTGCTGCACTCCTCGACGGTGAAGAAGCCACCATCAAGACCTTTCAGCGGACAGCGACCGGCGTCACCCTGCATCCAGCGAACGAGGAGTACGAGCCGATGGAGTTCACCGGGGGCCTTGAGATCCTCGGAATCGTCGTCGCGGTGCTCCGCCGTATCGACTGATCAATCGACGTTCCCTGAGAACACATACTCGGCCGGGCCATCCATCCATGCGCCTTCGTCGTCGAACCACACGGTGAGAACGCCGCCGTGCAGATGCACTTCGACGGGGGACGAGACTCCGCGCTCAGTGTGAGCAATGTACGCCGCAGCGGTGGAGCCGGTGCCCGACGCCAGGGTCTCCCCCACTCCACGCTCCCAGACGCGGACACGAACTCCACCCTCCTCGAGTACTTCGACGAACTCAACATTCGTGCGGTTGGGGAAGAGCGGGTCGCTCTCGATCAACGGTCCGATTTCGCCGACGGGAACCGATTCGACGTCGTCAACGAACATGACCGCGTGCGGATTTCCGATTGCGAACGGATGCACCTCGTGTTTCCCGATGGTCAGCGTCCCCGTGCGGAAGGGCACGGGCTTCCCCACGAACGCGATCACTCCTTCGCTCTTGACCTTTACCGGATGTTTCCCCGCAGCGGTCTCGACCGTAAATTCCCTTGCATCGACCCAACCTCGGTCGAAAGCAAGACGCGCGACACAACGCAGACCGTTGCCGCACATCTCAGCCTCTCCCCCATCAGCATTCCAATATCGCATCGCTACACGTGATGGGGAGAGCGCGGTTACAACGAGAACACCGTCCGCACCGACGCCTCTACGACGCTCGCACCAACGCACCACGTCGCCGCCCTCGGGCAGATAGGGTCCCGTGATGACGATGAAATCGTTCCCGAGGCCTTGCATCTTCACGAATTCCATCCTGCAACCTCCCCGACTCGACTGACGGCCATCTCGATTCTCTGTACCTCATCATCCTGCCACGCTTGCCACTCGATGCGGGGATCCCGTCGAAAGAAAGTCCGCTGACGCTTCACGAGTGCGCGCGTGGCCCGGATGACCTCCTCTCGCGCCTCCTCCATAGTCACATCCCCCGATACCACGCCGAGGAGCTCCTTATAGCCGAGCGCCTGAGCTGCGGTTCTTCCGAGCAGTGGAGCGACTGTCGCTACCTCGTTGAGGAGTCCGGCATCGAGCATCCCCTGGAATCGGGAGGCAATCCGCTCTGCCATGAGGTCATGTGCGTCCCACCCCAACGAGACGTGCTTGATCAGGGGCTCATATCTGCGTACAGCATCTGACTCGCTGCTTCTCGCTCGCTCGCTCGGGGTCTTCTCTGTGATCCGCCACACTTCGATCGCACGGATCACCCTGCGCCGATTGCACATGTCGAGTACGGACGGCGCCTGATCGTCTATCGAGAGGAGTTCTTGCTGCAGCTCGTCCAGCGGAGTCGACTCGAGCCCTTCTCGGATCTCCGCGTCAGTCGGAGCGAACGTCATCGGGTCAACGAGCGAACGGAAATGCAGTCCTGAGCCACCGACGATGATGATCCGTTCCCGCCCCTGCACTGCAGAGTCCATCGCCGCCCTCCCCTGACGCTGAAATTCGGCGACGCTGAATTCGCTCGCCGGCTCAGCTACGTCAATCATGTGATGGGCGATGCGCTCCCTGACCGATTGCGGGGCTTTCGCTGTTCCAATGTCCATTCCGCGATATACCTGCATCGAATCAACCGACAGAATCGACGCGCCGAAGATCGCAGCTGCGACTTCGGCGAGAGCCGACTTGCCCGACGCCGTCGGGCCGAGGATCGCTACTACGTTCAGGAGACCGGAGTTCCTTCCAGGTAGTGCGGGGCGGCGCGGGTGATTGCCACCTCGAACGTCGCACCCGGCTGCCACATCCCGGCTACATGCACGATTCGATTACTGCGAGTTCGCGTCGTTGCGAAATGCGGATCACGCTTCGACGGTCCCTCGGCCATGACCTCCGCGGTCCTTCCTACCTGTTGCTTGTTGCGCCGATATGTGATCGCGTTCTGGAGTTCGACCAGGCGGCCGAAGCGTTCCTTCATGACGTCGGGGCTGATTCGATCACCTAGCTCTGCCGCCGGGGTGCCCGGGCGCGGTGAGAACTGGAACATGAACGCGGTGTCGAACTGCGCCCGCTCGATCACGTCGAGCGTCTGGCGGAAGTCTGATTCGCTCTCCCCGGGGAATCCGACGATCACATCGGTTGAGGCGGCAAGGTCAGGCACGATCGATCGCATCATCTCCAGCTTTGCAAGGAACCGGTCCGCTGTGTAACCACGGTGCATCGCCGCAAGGATGCGGTCGGAACCGGATTGGAGCGGGAAGTGGATCTGTTCGCAGACCGCTGCGGTCTCTGCCATTGCGTGAGCAACATCTTCCTTGAAGTCCTTCGGATGCGGACTGGTGTAACGAATTCGTTCGATGCCATCGATCTCGCCCGCTCTGCGGAGAAGGTCGGCGAAGAGCGGCTTGTGTCCGTTGAGATCGAGATCGCGTCCATATGAGTTCACGTTCTGGCCCAGGAGAGTGATCTCCTTGACACCCTGTGCCGAGAGGGATTCGATCTCGCGGATGATGTCGCCAGGTCTGCGTGAGATCTCGGGGCCACGGACGATCGGGACGATGCAGAAAGTGCACGAGTTGTTGCACCCGACGGTGATCGTGACCCACGCGGAGTAGTCTGATTCGCGGTGTGCGGCGATTCCGCTCGGCAGATCGGAGTCGGACTTGGTCTCGTCCCAGATCTCGGTGATGGGCCCCCACTCCGCGGCATGGTCAAGAAGCTCAACCACTCGCTCCAGGTTGTGAGTTCCGAAGACAACGTCAACCCACCCGGCGCGCTCCTGGATCAGGTCTCGCTCCTTCTGTGCCGAGCAGCCCCCCACGGCGATCATCAGATCAGGGTTCTTCAGCTTCTCTCTCCTGAGGGAACCGAGATAGCCGTAGAGCTTGGCGTCGGCGTTCTCTCGGATCGTGCACGTGTTGAGAACGATCAGATCGGCATCATCCGCGCTCTGCGTCGCGATCATCCCGTCGGCCTCGAGGAGGCCGGCAATTCGCTCTGAGTCGTGCACATTCATCTGGCACCCGAAGGTGCGAATAAAGTACCTCTGCCCGACTCGCGTACGTGCCCGCACTTCCTTGATGCCCGGCATTCCAAGCTTCGTGGCCTGGGACATGGTTCTCCACCCGTCTAGCGGGCGTAGTCCTTCGCCCGGTACTCACGGATCACCGTGACCTCTATCTGACCGGGGTACTGTAAGTCATCCTCAAGCTTTTTCGCTATGGAGCGGGCAAGGGTTGTCGACGCCATGTCATCAAGAGTCCCGGGGTCAACGATGACCCGTACTTCACGACCTGCCTGGATAGCGAACGCCGTGTCAACACCATCGAAACTCATCGCGATGGTCTCGAGCCGCTCAAGCCTGCGAACGTAGGAGTCGAGTGCATCGCGCCTGGCCCCCGGTCGTGCTGCGGACACTGCGTCTGCAGCCTGTACGAGCACGGCTGTCAGAGTGCGCGGTTCCACTTCGTTGTGATGCGCCTCGATCGCGTGCACGACTCCAGCCTCTTCGCCGAATCGTCTTGCTATCTCGGCACCGATGAGGGCGTGGGAACCACCCACCTCGTGACTCACCGCCTTGCCAATGTCGTGGAGGAATGCCGCTCGCTTCGCTTCCTTCGCGTCGACCCCTAGCTCCGCGGCGAGCATGCCAGCGATGTGGGCCGACTCGACGAGATGGTTTAGTACGTTCTGCCCGTAACTCGTTCGGAATTTGAGACGTCCCAGCAACGTGACGAGCTCAGGATGAATCCGCGTGAGGCCGACGTCAAGCATCGCCCACTCGCCTGCGTCCCTGATGGACTGTTCCACCTCGTCGCGGGCTTTCTCGAACGCCTCCTCGATAGAGCTTGGATGAATCCTTCCGTCCCCGACGAGGCTCTCGAGGGCGAGACGCGCCACCTCGCGGCGAACCGGGTCGAACGTCGAGATCGTGACCGACTCGGGGGTGTCGTCAACGATCAGGTCAACACCCCCGATCGCTTCGAACGTCCGAATGTTGCGACCATCTCTGCCGATGATCCGGCCTTTCATGTCGTCCGAGGGGAGGACGACCGTGGAAGTCGTCGTCTCGGCAACTACCTCTGAGGCGAGGCGTTGGATTACACCGGCGAGGATGCGACGTGCCCTGCGAGAGGCTTCCTCCCGGGCTCGCGTCTCAACGTCGCGTACGAGCACCATCGCGTCGCGTCTCACCTCGTCCTCGACCTTCTCGAGGAGTTCAGCCTTTGCCTCTCTCGAGTCGAACCCTGCGAGTGCCTCAAGCTCCAGCCGCACTTCTTCCTGGGCGTTCGCGGCTTCATCCGACACGACCTTGGCAACGCGTTCCTTCTCGATGAGAAGATCCTCGCGCTGGGCAAGATTCGCGGCGCGCTGCTCGAGCGTCGCGGCGCGCTGCTCGAGCGTCGCGTCCCGTGAGTCGACTTCGAGCCGACGATGCTCAAGGGTCGCGTCTTCACGCTCGCGGTAGGTGTCGGCGCTGGACCTCGCGTCCTCTTCGGCCCGTACGAGAATTCGCTGCGCATCCATGCGCGCGTCCGCGATGATCTCGGCAGGCGATGGAGGTATCTTGACGAACTTCCGCCCGATCAGCATGCCCCCTACAAAGATGCCTGCCACGACCAGCCCGGGGACTATCAGATTCAGCATCTGCTCCATTGCGGTCCTCGTTCCCCGTCCCGTATACGAGACATGCCGAGCCGCACCGGCTCGGCACACGCACGACACGTTCGGCTCGGGCGTTAAGCGCTCGGTGCCACCGTGTACGTTGTGTTCATTCGTTTACGTTTCGGAATTTCAAGTTTCAATACGTTTCGTGTGCCTTGTAGGACGATCCTACCCCATGTGCCCGACTTCGGGAACGCGAAAACCGTGTTTCCTACGATTCCTCTTCTCCCACAGCAGCGTCAGCCCCCTCTGTCTCTTCTTCGTCCTCCTCTGAGCCGATGAGTCCAACAGCTCGCAGCACCCTGTCATGGAGCTGCGCTGCGATCTCGGAGTTCCTCCGCAGGTAATCCTTCGCTTTCTCGCGACCCTGGCCGAGCTGCTCACCCTCATACGTGTACCACGCGCCAGCCTTCTGAACGATGTTCTGCTCCACCGCAACGTCGAGAAGGCTGCCCTCGCGCGAGATGCCCTCACCGAACATGATGTCGAACTCGGCCAGTCTGAAGGGGGGAGCAACCTTGTTCTTGACAATCTTCGTACGCACGCGGTTACCGATGTTCTCAGTGCCGACCTTGATGGCCTCGATGCGACGGATGTCGATCCGGACGCTTGCGTAGAACTTCAGCGCGCGCCCCCCCGGGGTCGTCTCTGAGCTTCCCCACATCACACCAATCTTCTCGCGGAGCTGGTTGATGAAGATGACGGTGGTGTTTGAGCGATTGATCGTACCGGCAAGTTTCCTCAACGCCTGGGACATGAGGCGCGCCTGGAGACCGACGTGAACATCTCCCATATCGCCTTCGAGCTCGGCTCTGGGCACCAATGCTGCGACGGAATCGATCACGACAACGTCGAGCGAGCCTGAGCGGATGAGCATGTCCGTGATCTCGAGCGCTTGCTCTCCGGTGTCTGGCTGGGAGATCAACAACTCGTCGATGTCGACGCCAATCGCCTTCGCGTAGATCGGATCGAGCGCATGCTCGGCATCGATGAATGCCGCCGTTCCGCCACAACGTTGCGCCTCCGCAAGCACATGGAGAGCGAGCGTGGTCTTCCCTGAGGACTCTGGACCGAAGATCTCGACAATGCGGCCCCGCGGGATGCCGCCTATCCCGAGCGCGAGGTCGAGAGAGAGCGCGCCGGTCGAGATCGATCCGATGCGGCGTATCTCATCGGAGCCGAGGCGCATGATTGCACCCTTACCAAATTGGCGCTCGATCTGGGACATCGCCATCTCAAGGTTCTTCTCGCGATCCTTGCTCTCTATAGCCATCTGCTCTTCCTTTTTGTCGGTTGTCGTCACCGTACCGAGTGCCTACGACAGATTACGTCGCGAATCACACGTTTGACATTCAATGGTGCAGCCAGAACACTAACCGAACACGTGTTCGATGTTGAGCCTTTCGCACGCAACCCGGCTCTGTTGGCGGAGGCCGCTCTCAGCGCCCGGGTAGCCCGGATGACGCTATCGACCCAGCGGGATCGATTCGACGACACCGTATCGCACTCCGTCACGGGTGGAGAACGTGCGAAATAGCGTGATTGACGTCACATCCAGCGGGACACGGTACTCACCGAAAGCGGCGAGCAGGCCGCGCAGATCCTGGGCCGGTCTGAGGCGTGACAGCGTCAGGTGGGGCACGTAATGACGATCCTCCGGTGGAGTCCCGATATCGGATGCGGCCTCATCTGACAGGGCTGCGAGGTAGGTGAGAATCCCTGACGGGTCGTCAATCGACCCGTACACGACCCGCGCCTTTGCCGGGGTAGGGAAGGCGTCGAGACCGTCGCACCACACTCTCGCGGGTGCTACGTCAACGGTCGCAGCAAGGTGGTGCATGATCCGCTCACCATCTCCGTCGGAACACTCCCCGAGGAAACGCAGCGTGATGTGCCAGTTCTGGGGAGGATGCCTTCGCCCGGGCAGGGGGCGACCAGGGCTCGCGTCGGTGAGCGCTGCCGCCAGCCGGTGCCGTTCATCGTCTGTCACGTCGACCGCCAGGAACGCGTGAGCGGTCACGACTCCAGAATCGCCCTGCGAACGAGATGCAGCGCAGCTGTCGCGGCATAGGATCTCACCTGTTCCCGGTCTCCCGGCAGATGAAGCGTGTTCACCGTAGCGCGGTGCGGCGTCGCCACGGCAACGATCATCGTCCCGACAGGCTGTTCGAGTGGCTCAGGCCCTGCAGATCCCGTCACGGCAACCGCCACGTCGACCCCGAGTACCGACCGCGCTCCTTGCACCATCGCCTGTGCCGTCTCCTCTGAGACGACACCGTGTTGGGTGATCGTCTCGGCAGGCACGCCAAGTATGCTCGCCTTGAGATCAGACGCGTATGCGACCACGGATCCACGGAACGTCCCGCTCGCGCCGGGGAGGCTCGTGAGCCTGCGTCCCACCAGACCACCGGTCGCAGACTCTGCAGTCCCTATCGTCCAGCCGCGACTCTCAAGTTCGGTCCGGATGACTCGCTCGATCGTGTCGTCGTCAGCGCCGAAGATGCGATCGCCGATGCGGCGGCGCACTTCGGCTTCAACCGGAGCAATGAGCGCGCGGGCCTCCTCGTCTGAGCGAGCGAGAGCGGTGATCCTGATCTTGATCTCGCCCGCTGACGCGAGGAACGCGATGCTGGGATTCTCGGAAGCATCGAAGAGGTCTTGGAGTTCCTCACCTACCTTCGCCTCGGCCATTCCCCAGCTGCGCAGCAGTCTGCTGACGACCACGCGACCTCCGCCCTCCTCCTCACGCAGGAGCGGGAGCACACCCTCGTCGACCATCGCGAGCATCTCTGCGGGCACACCGGGGACGGCGAAGATCCAGCATCGGTCAACGCGTATGTGAAACCCCGGCGCGGTGCCTTTGCGGTTCGCCAAGATCCCAGCACCGTCAGGGCGGTACGCCTGCCTGAGGTTCGACTCGGGGAAATCAAGGTCCGGCCTCATCCTGGCCCACCGCTCCCTGAGCGCCTGCTCGTACGCCCTGTCGTACACGAGCGGGACACCGGCCACCGCGGCGACAGCCTCGCGCGTGATGTCGTCCGCCGTTGGGCCAATCCCTCCCGTGATGATCAATGCGTCGCAGCGGTCCGCGGCGGCCCGGATCGCAGCCTCCATACGCGTCGCGTTATCCCCTACAACGGCCTGGTTCAAATGCGTGAGACCGCTCTCCGCGAGCCTCGTGGCAATCTCTCTGGCATTCGTGTTCGCGATCTGGCCGAGGAGAAGCTCGGTGCCAACAGCGAGGGTCTCGACGATCATGGCTGCACCACCGTTCCCGACAGATCCGTTCCGTACGCGCCGTCGATCCTGACATCCACCCACTCCCCTGTCTCCCCCCGGTCGAGCAGAATGACGCCGTCGATCTCGGGGGCCTCCCTGTAGGAGCGCCCGACAGCCTGACCATCCTCGATCTGATCGACGAGCACCTCAAGGACGCGTCCGACGGTCGCTGCATTCGACGCCGAGGTGACATCGTCCTGGACGCCCTGGAGGTGTCGCATACGTTCGGCGATGACCTCCCCTGGTACCTGATCCGGCAGCGTGGCCGCGTCGGTGCCCTCCTCCTTGGAGTAGGCGAAAAAACCGGCCCAGTTGAGTCTCGCCTCGGTGAGAAAGTCGGCGAGATGCTCCACATCGTCCTCGACTTCACCGGGGAAACCAACGATGAAACTCGAACGGGTAGCGGCCTGCGGGGCGGCCTTGCGAATTCGATCGATGAGCTCGAGATGCCGCTCACCGCTCCCTGGCCGCCGCATCGCACGCAGTAGCGCGGATGAAGAATGCTGGAGGGAGAGGTCGAAGTAGTCGGCGATGACCGGATGTCCTGCCATGACATCGATGAGGCCCTGTCGTATCTCTCTCGGATACAGGTAGTAGAGCCGCAGCCTGCCCAAGCCCTCGATCGACGCGGCACGATCAACGAGCTTCTCGATACTGCCCGCGTCGTTCTCCCGTCCGTATGCAGCGAGGTCCTGAGCGACGAGGACGATCTCCTGCACGCCAACAGAGACAAGTCCCTCCATCTCAGCGATGATGCTGTCACCCGGTCGTGACCTCTGCTTACCGCGGATGAGAGGGATCGCGCAGAAAGTGCACGTCTTGTTGCACCCCTCGGCAACCTTGACGTAGGCGAACGGCGTGGAAGGAGTCGGACGTTTCACGAGATCGAGAATGTCCATGCGCGAGCGGCGCAGTCCGGTGAAGTTGACGGGTTGCCAACCTGTCAACGAGTCGAGCTCGTCAAGGAGTGACGGGTACCGGTCCAGTCCGATCACGGCGTCTGCCTCCGGGAGAGCCTCGACGAGCTCCTGCTCGTAGCGCTGAGCCATGCACCCCACCACCACGAGCTTGGCATCCTCACGTTTGACATCTGCGAGCTCAAGGATCGTGTTCACGGACTCTCTGCGAGCATCCTCGATGAAGGCACACGTGTTCACCATCACTACGTCTGCCGACTCCGGTTCGGTGGCCTGCTCATATCCCGAGTCGCCGAGAATGGCAGTGATCTTGTCGGAGTCGACCTGATTCTTTGAGCAGCCGAGCGTCGTTAGCCAGACAGTGGGTGCGGACATACCGGGAGTGTACGATGACACCCACCCAGACGTGAACGCAGGGTCACACCACGAGACCCGCTCTCTCCGAGAGGCTCCCGGACCCTGGTCCCCTAATCGAGGGGGACCATCTCTCCTACACGTTTGCGGAACTGGATCCGCTGCGTGTAGCCGACAGAGCGCGCGAGCTCTATCGCCTTGTGACGATCGCGTGCAGCGTGCTGGGGGATGTGCGCGTCCGAAGCAAGGGTGATCGGCACCCGGTGATTGTAGAAGCGTTCGAGGAGCGGCCTGGCTGGGTACATCTCCCTCGCCGGCTGGTAGAGCCCCGCGGTAGATATCTCCACGCCGGTTCCGCCCCTCGCGGCTGCGACCGCGAGTTCCTCGTACAGGTCGAGAGGCGGCTCCTGGAGATAGACGCCCTGCTTCTTGATCACGTCTGCGTGGGCGAGGATGTCGAACAGCCCGGACGCGGCGAGCTCTGTCTCCGTACGAAAGTAGTCCTCGTAGGACTGAACGGGGCCACGGCGCTCGAACTCGGAGACCTGCTCTGCGAGGTCGATGCCCCATGCTCCGAGCCAGTGGGTCGAAGCAACGAGATAGTCGAAGGGGTACGGCTCGAGAAACTCGGCGACCGCGTCCGCCGTCTCAGGGAAGAAGTCGACCTCGAGCCCCAGCAGCACTGGAAGGCCCCGATCCTTCGCATCTACTACGGCTTGCACGTACCGCTCTAACGACAGGACACGTTCTGAGCGCACATACGATCTGGCGTAATCCCGGAGATCCTTTCGAGGATCGTCCTCCCACCAGCGTCCGAGCACCGTCACAGACTCCACGCACCGATAGAGGTGTTCCGTGAAACCGACCTCATCCGCACCATTGGCGAGCGCCGTCTCAACGAACGCTTCGATGTGGCCGATCGGATACTGCCCCGGTGGCGGTCCCACGCCGTCATACGGCCCGTGCTTGTGGAGATGTACGTGGTAGTCGCCCATGGCAGAGACGCTAGTCAGCAATCAGACATCAGACGTCAACGCCCCGGGGGTAGAAGAACGAGCTCTTCGAAGCCGCACCTCATCGCCGCAACAAGTTGATCGATCTCGTCCTCCCCCATCTGGGTTGACATGGAAGCCGAACAGGTGTTGATCATCAGAATGCCCGCATCGAGGAGGTTCTCCAGCAGCAGCCTGAGGCTCCTCGACTCCCGGAGAGTGGGGAACGCCTCACGGTAGTTCGCCGGGGGTGCATCCTTGAGGTGCACCCTGATCATCGAGCCACCTGCGGTGACGCAAGCCGACACGCCTGTGGCCTCGATCGCGCTCTCGATGCCATCCACAGCACGTCTCGCAAGGCCATTGACGTGGGCAACTGCGTCGTGGTCGAACATCTCCATCGTCACAAGCCCCGCAGTCATCGTGACCGGATTCGCAGAGAAGGTCCCCGAGTGGGGGAAGAGAACATCGCCGACGAGCGGGTTCATGACGTCCATGACATCCCGGCGACCTGCGATCGCTCCGACCGGAAATCCACCACCGATGAGTTTCCCGAGCGCAGTGAGATCAGGCACGGCGTCGTACCACTCCTGGGCTCCCCCGTACTCGGAGCGGAAGGTGATGACCTCGTCATAGACGAGCAAGGAGCCGTCCACCAGAGTCCAGTCGCGCAGAGCCGAGACAAATTCCGGTTCCGCAGGCGTCAGCCCGACTCGATGGGGCATCAGATCCAGAAGGACGCACGCCAACTCGCCTCGGTGCTCATCAAGAATCGCGAGAGCGTGCTGCGGGTCGTTGAAGGGGATCACGACAACATCCTCGAGCACGGAGGGCGGAGTACCGAACGCGACCGGCACGCTCGCCGGGTGCGCCGCACTCCCCCAATTTGACGGATTCGACGTCTGGCTTATCTCCGCGTAGTCGTACACACCATGGTACGCCCCTTCTACTTTCGCGATCTTGTGGCGTCCTGTGAACGCCCGAGCCGCCTTCAACGACGCCATCACGGCCTCGGTCCCCGAGTTCACGAACCGCAGCTTCTCAAACCCTTCGTTCCTCCCGCAGAGATGCTCGGCGTAGCGCACCTCGATCTCAGTGGCCAGGGTGAAGGCAGTGCCTCTGGCGAGCTGCTCGGTCACCGCTGCGACGATTGCAGGGTGGGCGTGGCCGTGAATCAGCGACGCCATGTTGTTGGCGAAGTCGATCCGCTCCACACCCTCGATGTCGGTGACTCGGCACCCCGAAGCCCGGTCGGCATAGAGGGGGTGCGGTTCGCGCAGCACCGTGTTGCGGCTCACACCGCCGGGAAGCACCTTGAGGGCGCGTGCGTAGAGTGAGGCGCTGCGAGACGACGATCGTGGAAGGTCCGCAGTCACGCGTCACCTCTCAGCGAGCCCCCGCGGATCGGGAGAAGCTCGGCGCCGGTCCGCTGCGCGACGTAGGCGAAGTCCACACCCTGGGCGAGCTCCACGAGCTGGAAACCGTCCGATGTCACATCGACGACGGCGAGGTCGCTGTAGATCCGATCCACGACCGCGGGGCCGGTCAGGGGATAGGTGCAGATCTCGACCAGCTTCGGCTCCCCCGCCCGGGTGCAGTGCTGGGTGACGACATAGATCGTTCTCACCCCTGCAACGAGATCCATGGCGCCGCCCACAGCAGGGATCGCGTCGGACTCCCCCGTCGACCAGTTGGCGAGGTCGCCGTGTTGCGACACCTGCAGGGCGCCCAGCACGCAGAGGTCGATGTGGCCCCCGCGGATCATCGCGAAGCTATCCGCGTGGTGAAAGAAGGAGGCTCCCTCAAGGGCGGTGACTCGCCGTTTGCCTGCGTTGATCAATTCTGGATCGCCCTCGTCAAGCTCGGGTGACGGGCCCATGCCGAGCAGGCCGTTCTCCGTGTGGTAAATCACTTCTCTCCCCTCAGGGAGGTACGCCGCCACTCGCTCAGGGATCCCGATCCCGAGGTTCACGTAGGAGCCGTCGGGGATGTCGAGCGCCACCCTACGAGCCATCTCGTCTCGGGTCAGGCCGATCGCTGGTGTCGTGTCGGTCACGGGTACGACGCACCCTGGGCGACGAGTTGCGACTCCTGGACAGGGTTGCTGACCGTCACGATCCGGTCGACGAAGATCCCCGGTGTCACCACACACTCGGGATCTATCTCCCCGGGAGCAACAACCTCGCCGGACTGCACGATCGTGATCGCCGCTGCCATGGCCATGATCGGGCTGAAATTGCGGGCAGTCTTGTTGTACAGCAGGTTGCCGTGGTGGTCGGCGACGCGGCACTTGATCAGGGCGAAATCTCCGCTGAGGCCGTATTCGAGGACGAAGTCGCGGTGCGCGAACGTCCGGCGCTCCTTCCCCTCTTCGAGCGGTGTCCCTACCGATGTCGGCGTGTAGAACGCGGGGATGCCCGCTCCACCCGCGCGGATACGCTCCGCAAGCGTGCCCTGAGGCACGAGCTCGAGCGCCGTGCGGCCGCTGCGATACAGTTCAGGAAAGACGGTCGAGTTCGCCGTGCGCGGGTAGGAACAGATCATCTTGGAAACCCTGCCGGCTCGGATCAGTGCAGCGAGCCCGACCTCTCCACTCCCCGTGTTGTTGTTGACGACGGTGAGATCCGTCGCGCCCTGGTCGATGAGCGCGTGGATGAGCTCTATCGGGCTCCCTGCCTCCCCGAAACCCCCCACCATGACGGTCGCGCCGTCGAAGATGTCCGCTACCGCTTCGTCACTACTCGCCGCTCGTTTGTCGATCATCGTGTAGCCGCTCTCTCTGCTCGCGCATACCCGGCGCGTCGGACATCACCCAGGGCGCTCGTTGCCTAGGTACCCTCCACTGCTCCGACAGTCAGGGGAACCTCACTCCGAGCGGCTTGCACCCGGACGTAGTCGAACAGTCCTGCCTCGTCATAGATCACGCGATCGGCGTAGTCGTCGAACCAGATCGCATCCCTATTCCGGCCGACAATACACACCTTGCCCCGATCCGGCGCGTCCTTCGCATTGCGCAGGATCTTGAAGATGAGCACGCCGTTCTCCGACGCGGGTACACCCGGGATCGCTTCGTTCGTGACGGCTACGACCTCAGTCTTGCCCTTGTAATGTGTGATGGAGAGGCGGGCATGCGTCTCGACGCCTGAGAGACCCTTCTGCGACTCGTTGAGGATGTTCCACGCAGTCTCAATCGGGACATTGAAGGCCTGGTACGCGACGATGTCCCGCCCACAGAAGAAGTAGTGGTTCCCGACGCCGACCTGGTTGAGAGCCCGCTGCATGATGCGCAACGCGTCGGGGTCATCGTTGACGCCCTTGATGATCGGCGCCTGGTTCTCGACATTGATCCATCCGCGGGATACAACGTTCTCCATCGCCCGCCTCGTCCTCTCCTCCCAGACCAGCGTGCCGTTCGGGTTCTCCATGTACTCGCCGTCGACACCTCTGGTGAGGAACTCGTCGGGGTGGTTGAAGTGCACCATCAGCCGGAATGCAACGTCTGGATAGGTCGCGTGAAACCCGTCGATCATCGAGAGGAACGCCGTGTCGAACCGGTCCGGGTAGAAGGCCATCTCTTTCGTCCCCAGACGGATCGACTCGACACCCGCCTCAGCCAGTGCTGAGAGCCACGCTGCGATCTTGCTGTTCGGTAGCGCCATCGGGTCTCCGCCCGAGAGCAGGATCTCACGCAACTTCTCGCGGCCAGACTCAGGATGAAACCCACCATTGCTCGCCACGATCTCGTTGTGGTCCCGGATGTAATCGGTGACCTCGCCAATCTGGGCGAGACCCTTCTTTGCGACGGTGCCGTCCTGACGTTCGATGTCCTTGCGGCCGATCAGCTCCTCGCGATAACAGAACCGGCAGTGCGCCGAACATGTCGAGATCACATACGCAAGGCCCATCTCGTACTTGTGGAGGAGTCCCTCTACGGGGCTGTAATCCATCTGGAAGCCGGGATCCTCGGAGCCTGCGAGATTCAGCGTCTCATCCGGACTCGCCTTGACCAGCTTCTGAAGTGGCTTGCTCGTCCTGGCCATCTCAAAGTAGTGACGGGTGATCTTCACGGGCATGCGAGCCTCAACGTCGCGATCCGTGCCGCGGAGACGAAGCAGATCGGCGATCTCCTCCTTCGAGTAGAAGCCGCCCATCTCTTCGGGCGCCCGGTCCTCGAAGAACGGGCTGAGCCCGCTGATGATCTGACGGTCATACTTCGGATTCTCGACGGTGTCGAGGAACGCCTGCTCCCTGGCAGTCGGAATGTACTTCTCTGACCTTGCCATCTCCAACCTCACTTCGTGCTGATCCCGCGCAGAGACAGTGTAACATAATGCATATCCGCTGTGTGCTACTGTAACAAGATGATCAGTGGTGCTGCAGCCGAATCGACCTCAACGCTCATCGCCGCAGCCTCAGACCGTCTCACCCCGACCGAGCGGCGCATCGCGCAAGCGGTACTCGCCGAACCCTCCCTGCTCGCGTTCGGAACGGGGTCAGATCTCGCCCAGCACGTAGGGACGAGCCGGCCCTCCATTGTGCGTTTCGCGAACAAACTCGGCTTCAGCGGTTACACCGAGCTCCAGGACGCCGTGCGACGAAGTCTGTCACCGCACCTATTCCGCCCGAGTGACCGCATCAGACATGACGACCCGTCAGCGTTCCCTGCGCGAGCCGCGCTCGAGCAAGCAGTAACCAGCGCCTTCGACGCGGTCGAGGGCGAGCGGCTGGCTGCGCTCGCCGCTCCGATCGTGCGTGCGGCGAATGTGTGGATCGTCTCCGGCGAGACCTCCAGGGCCGGCGCCCACGCCCTGGTCAGCGGGCTCTCCATAGTGCGTCCCGGCGTGCGCCTCGTCGAGGATCACTCCGCTGGCAGCGACCTCGCGGGAGCCGCGTCCGGTGATGCTGCGGTCGTCTTTGATTTCTTCCGGTACAGGCGCCACACGATCGCCACGGCACGCATCCTCACCGAGATCGGAGTTGCGATCGTTGCGATCACCGATGGCCCGCTCTCTCCTCTCGCGGCCCTGACCGACACATGGTGCGAACTCAGGGTTCCCGCGATCGGGCCTCTCGACAGCTCCGTCCCCGCGGTGGTGATAGCGGAACTCCTCGTCGCACAGGTGGCCAAGGACCTTCACGACGAGGCGACCGACCGCATCGACCGCATCGAACGGATGTGGGAAGCGACAGCGACGTTCCTCCCCCGCGACGGCTAAGACATCACGGCCGGCCACCAGCCGCGCACCGAGTTGATGAGCGCGACAGCTTCAGCGACACGCGCCTCGGCAATCGTCACCGACCGTTCCGTGATCGTGTGGGCGTCGAGTAGCTCAGAACGCAGGATCCCAGGGAGAAGCCCATCTGCAACGGGAGGGGTCAGCCACTCACCCCCGACGAGGAACACCACGTTCGCGATGGTCGACTCCGTCACGTGGCCGTGCTCGTTGACGCAGAGCACATCGTCAACATCCCGATGACGACTACGACGGTCGTCGAAGTGTCCCCTATCGGTGAGTTTGTGAAAGAGGCGCGGGTCACTGCTGTCGAGAGGGTCCAGATCGATCCGGACACGGACCGGCTCCTGCGCAAGACCAGGCCCGACCGAGAAACGCTCCGGGGCTCGTGCAAGGGCCACCGACACAGCGCCGCTCCCTGAGAGCACAAGGCTCACCCGCGTCGGGCCTCTGAGGGACTCCGCCGACTCAAGGAGCGCCCGGCGCACCAGATCCACGTCACAGACCACAGCCCAGTACGCAGCCGAGCTTCTCAGCCGTTCGAGGTGTTCCTCAAGGAGAACGTATCCGTCCTCCCAACGAATCGTCTCAAGCAATTCGACCCGGGCCCCGCTCTCCGTGAGAACCAGCGCCTTGGCAAGAGCTTCGTCGTACTCGGCGTCTGCGTCAGAGTCCCAGGTGACTCCTCCTCCGACACCGTATGTGGCACTGCCTCCGGATTGATCGACCACGGCAGTGCGAATCGCCACGTTGAAGCTCGCCCCCTCTACACCGTCACCCGGTGGAACGAAGCCCACCGCTCCGCAGTAGACGCCCCGCGGCCCGGGCTCCTGCTCAGCGATGATCGCCATTGAGCGAGCCTTCGGCGCTCCCGTCACCGATCCGCAGGGGAAGAGAGCCCCAAACACATCCACGAGACCGATACCCGGTCGAAGAACGGCCGCAACCTGAGACGTCATCTGCCACACCGTTCGGTACTGCTCGATCTTGAAGAGCTCGTCGACCTGCACCGACCCGAACTCGGCGATCCTCCCGAGGTCGTTACGGACGAGGTCGACGATCATCAGGTTCTCGGCACGGTCCTTCTCCGAAGATTCGAGTCCGAGTCGCCTCGCTTCGTCCTCAGCTGCCCATCGTCCTCGCGGTGCGGTGCCTTTCATGGGACGCGTCGTCACGCGCATATCACGCACCGAGAAGAACTGCTCAGGCGACACAGACACAATGTGTGTGTCCCCATGCCAGAGGTGCGCCGCGTACCTGGGATGCTGGGCGGCGACGAGGCTCGCGTACAACAGATCGGCACTGGCCGAGAGAGTGGCGTGCATCCGAAACGTCAGATTGATCTGATAACTATCGCCGAGGGCAATGTGGCGACGCACGGCCGCGAACGCCGCCCCGTACCGATCCCTATCAAAGGATGGCACCCAATTTGACGCGGTGTAGCCCAGCGGATCCGGGGGGAGAGTGTCCGGGGGGTCGACGTCGATCGTTCCGCCGAACACACCGAACCAGACGAGCGGACCGTCGTAATCCTCCCGGACGACGAGTGCCCCGTCGAATGCGGGAGCTGCCTCATAGGCCACGTATCCCGCCACCCACCTGCCCGCGGCCGCTTCCTGGGAGACGCGTTCAATCGCGTCCGTGACGTCAGAGAGCTCTGTGGCGACGATCTCGCAGTGAGGATCTCGCAACACGAACGAACGACCCGAATCCGCATCATCAAACCGAGCACCGAACATCTAACAACGATATGCACCTGTCAGATACTGATGCCAGATGCGAACATCCGGCTCTGATTTCTCGTAGTGTGTCACTCACCCGACCAAGGATCAGGCGATGCACATGCAGGACGACTTCCCCCTACTCCTCAGCACCCTGTACGACAACGCCGTCTGGCAGTACCCACGCCAGGAGATCGTCTCCGTTGAGGCGGATCTCTCCATTCACCGCACCACCTACGCCGAGACAGACGTCCGGATCCGCAAGCTCGCGACCGCACTCTCAGAAAAACTCAACACCGCACGGGGTGATGTGATCGGGACGTTCGCTTGGAACAACCACCGCCACCATGAGCTCTACTGGGCCACGGCGAACACGGGCCGCATCTGCCACACGCTCAACATCCGGCTCTTCGCCGATCAGATCGTGTACATCGTCAACCACGCTGCGGACCGGGTGATCTTCGTCGATCCCGACCTTGCCCCTCTCTTCGCCCCGCTGATCCGTCAGTTCACAACCGTTGAGCAGATCGTGATCATGGGACCGACGACGGAGGGCTGCGGCATCGAGGGCGCCATCGCGTACGAGGACCTCATCGCAGACGTCGAGCCCCTCGCCGAATGGCCGATGCTCGACGAGACGAGCCCGATGATGTACTGCTACACGTCAGGCACAACGGGCAATCCGAGGGGTGTTGCGTACACGCAGCGGTCAACGTATCTGCACACCATCTCCAACCTCGCAGCCAACCCGATCAGCGCCGAAGACAACGTCCTCCCTGTCGTCCCGATGTTCCATGCCTCTGCGTGGGGATATCCGTTCATGGCGGTCACCAACGGAGCGAAGCTGACCTATCCCGGCCCGGATCTGTCGGGCGAAGGCATCGTACGGCTCTTCGTCAGCGAGCACGTGACGTTCTCGGCGGGCGTCCCGACCGTCTGGCTCAGCATCCAGCAGCATCTCGAGGCGAATCCCGACATCGACATCTCTCACATCCGTGCACTCTTCTGCGGAGGCTCGGCCGTCCCTCGTTCAATGATCGACTGGTTCGAGAAGAACGCCCGGGTACGCGTCATCCAGGGTTGGGGGATGACCGAGACGAACCCGGTCGCAGCGGCCGCGACGCTCAAGCCGTGGATGGAGGAGTGGCCATGGAGCGACCAACTCGATGTGCTCGAAACCGCGGGTCGACCCATCCCCGGACTTCAGGTAAAGATCGTCGATGAGCACTTCGAGACGCTACCGAACGACGGGGAGGCATTCGGCGAGCTCTTGATTCGAGGACCTTGGATCGCAGCCGAGTATTACAACGACCCGCGAACGAACGAATCGTTCGTCGATGGATGGCTACGCACCGGCGACGTCTGCAAAATCACCCCCGACGGCTACATCCGAATCATCGACAGGGCGAAGGATGTCATCAAGTCCGGTGGTGAGTGGATCTCCTCCCTTGACGTCGAGAACGAGATCATGGCGCACCCCGATGTGACGGAGGCGACAGTGGTCGGGCTTGCGCACCCCAAATGGCAGGAACGTCCCGCCGCGTTCATCGTGACACGGGAGGGCGCAGCAGTGACCGCTGACGACATTCGCGAGTTCCTCACCCCTCGAATCGCCGCGTGGTGGATGCCGGACAAGTTCGTCTTCGTCGACGAGATTCCCAAGACGGGGACAGGTAAGTTCGACAAGAAGGTGGTGAGAGCCCGATACGCGGATCTTCTCACAAGTGGCGAGGAACAGGCCCCCAGCCCATCGGCGTCCTGACGCTCAACATCTCTCTCAGGCGAGCACGCTCTCCAGTTCGTCCACTGTGATCAACACGCTGCGTGCCTTGGAGCCCTCTGAGGGTCCGACGATGCCCTTTGCCTCCAGGATGTCCATGACGCGACCTGCGCGAGCGAAGCCGATGCGGAGCTTTCGTTGCAACATGGACGTCGAGCCGAGTTGGGATCGCACGATGAGCTCGATCGCCTGGCGCATGATCTCCGGATCCTCACCGTCGAATTGCTCAACCGCAGCCGCTGCCTGGTTGGCTTGTTTGAATACCTCCGCGTCGCGGTACTGAGCGTCACGCTGGTCTCGAACCCACTCAACGACCGCGCGGATCTCACCCTCGGAGACGAAAGAGCCCTGAATACGTTCCGGCTTCGGGTCGCGAGAGGTGACCACGAGCATGTCGCCGAGTCCGACGAGCTTCTCTGCGCCACCCTGGTCGATGATCACCCTGCTATCCGTCTGGGAAGCGACAGAGAAAGCGAGACGTGAAGGAATGTTCGCCTTGATGACCCCTGTAATGACGTTCACCGACGGTCGCTGCGTGGCAAGCACGAGGTGGATACCTACAGCACGCGCCATCTGCGCGATGCGCACGATCGAATCTTCGACACTACGTCCGGCGATCATCATCAGATCGTTCAGCTCGTCGACGACGATCACGATGTACGGGAAGCGGTCAAACATCTCTTCATCAAGGCCGCCCGCATCGTACGTCTCGCGGTACGAGTCGATGTCACGCACACCCGCGTCCGCGAGAAGGTCATATCTGCGATCCATCTCGGCAACTGCCCACTGAAGCGCGTCAGCCGCCTTCTTCGGATTGACAATCACCCGGGTCAACAGATGCGGTGCGCCGTTGTACTGGCCAAGTTCCACACGTTTGGGATCAACGAGAATGAGGCGGACTTCATCCGGGGTCGCGCGCAGCAGGATCGAGGTGAGCAGTGAGTTGATGCACGACGACTTCCCCGCACCGGTCGCGCCTGCGATGAGCAGGTGGGGGAGCTCCGAGAGACGCAGCATGCGCGGTGTTCCCGAGACATCCATGCCGAGGCTCACGAGCATCGGATCGCGATCGCTCCGCGCAACTTCGGATGTGAGAATGTCACCGATCGTCACGAGGTGACGTTTCCGGTTCGGGACCTCCACACCGATCGCCGACTTCCCCGGAATGGGAGCAAGGATGCGAACGTCAGCTGCGGCGAGCGCATACGCGATGTCATGGGTGAGGCTGGTGACCTTGTTGACCTTCACACCCGGAGCAAGTTCGATCTCATAGCGGGTCACGGTCGGCCCCGGCACGATCCGCACGAGTTTCGCGTCGACTCCATGCTGGCGGAGCGTCTCCTCGAGGTCTTCGCCCGTCGCTTCGAAACCGCGCACGTCGTAGCTGTCGTGGTTCGAGAGCTTGAGGATCTCAAGGGGCGGGAGTTCGTACCCTTCGCTCTTCGCTGGCTCAGGTACCTTCGGCTGGAGGGGCGGAGACACAGGCGGTTCCGGTTCTGCATCCTGGCTGACCTTCGACTTCCTCGGCGCCCGTGCAACGGGAGCGACCGAGGCGCCCTGCATCGTTGGCGGTGCATCGACAGCCATGGCCGCTGTACGGGTGTCGCGAGCCATGCCGATCCAGCTCCACAGACTAGAGAGCGAGGTGCCGATCGAACGAAGGACATCGCCAAGAGAAGCGCGCGTTATGAGAAGGGCGCCGATACCTACTACGGCGACGAGCACGACGAAGGCGCCCCAGTGTCCGACGATCCGTTCAAGGGGGTACGCAATGAGCGAACCGACGACGCCACCCGAGTTTCCGACGGAATCGCCGGTGCCCGCAATGGGGAGGTTGCCGGTGAGGAGATGGAAGAGAGCCAGGGATCCGAGGAACAGCACGGCGACCCCGACGATCATCTTCGGGTTCTCTTCTCGACTGATGACACCGGTGAGGGAGAGGCCACCAATGATGAATGCGAGAGGCACGACGAATGCCCAGACACCGAACAGCAGTCGGGCGATGTTCGACGCGGTGGTTCCGAACGGCCCTGCGAGTTCAAAGAAGGAGAGGAAGATGAGGACGCCGAGCGCTGCGAGGACGATGCCCCACACGTCTGCCTTGTGATCGCCGAGCTGTTCGCCGATCTTCCGCGGAACTACCCCCAGCGCGGAGATGATCCTCGTGACAAGTGACGCCTTTTTCTGTTTTCTCTTCGCGGTACTCCGCCCCGTGGCCCGACCCGCCGTTGTGCGTGTCGCCATGGGACTACAACTGTACCCCAGCTACCGCCGCGAACAAACCACCAAACGCGTCCGGCGTCGATTCTCCCCGTATGAGGTGAGAATCGGCGCCAGAGCGGGGGTCAGACTTCGATGACGACGGGGAGCACGACGGGGCGGCGTTTCACACTCTTCTTGACAGCTCGCGTTGCGGAGTTGCGTATGCGGGTCCGTAACACGTCAGGGTCGATGGGTGCCTCGAGCGTCGCGACCGACTGTCGCACCCGCTCCTCGATCAGGGTGTGCAAGTCGTCGTCATCGGTCGTGACACCGTGAGAGTGCACGTCCGGCCCTATCAGAATCTCGCCACTGGCAAAGTTGACTCCGATCGTCACGATGAGCACGCCGTCGTCTGCCAGATGCCTCCGGTCACGGATGATGCTGTCCGCCCCCCCGACCTCAACGCCGTCGACATACACGTACCCGCCCGGTATGGCGCCACGCTCGACGCGCAGATCGCCATCCTCGAGCACAACGACGTCGCCGTTGACACAGATTTCGACCTCGGGGATGTTCATGAGCGTGCCGAGCGCCGCGTTCGCGACGAGGTGCCGGTACTCGCCATGCACCGGCACGAGAGCGTCCGGCCTGACTGTGTTGTAAAAGGTCTTGAGTTCCTCGGCTGCGGCGTGCCCGGACACGTGCACATGCGTGTTGCGCCCGTGAAACACCGTCACTCCCGCCCGGTACAGATTGTTGATGACTCTCGACACCCTGGTTTCGTTCCCTGGAATGGGAGTAGCGGAGATGATGACGGTGTCGCCTTCGCTCAGGGAGATAGAGCGATGTTCACCGGCGGCCATGAGCGAGAGCGCGGCGAACGGTTCTCCCTGGCTCCCTGTCGAGATGATCGCCGTGTCGGCATCCGGCATCTCGATGAGATCTTTCAGCTCGACCAGTGATCCGTCCGGGATGCTGAGAACGCCGAGATCCGCCGCGATCTCAGAATTGCGTAACATCGAGCGACCGATGAAGGCGAACTTGCGGCCATCGCGCACCATCGCGTCGATCGCCTGTTGCACTCGATGCACGTGGCTAGCGAAACATGCAAGCAGAACGCGGCCCTCCGCGTGGGAGACGATCTCGTCGAGCCGTTCACCGACCGTCACTTCAGACGGTACGAATCCCGGCAACTCGGCATTTGTCGAGTCGGCAAGCAGGAGCCGTACACCCCGCTTACCGATCGTAGCGAAAGAGCGCAGATCGGTTGGGACGCCATCAATCGGCGTCGGGTCAAGCTTGAAGTCGCCTGTGTGCAGCACGATCCCTTCGGATGTGTCGAACGCTATGCCGGCAGCGTCAGGGATCGAGTGCGACACCGGGATAAACGTGAATCGGAACGTCCCGTGATCGATCCACTCGTAGACCTCGACAGAGCGCAGATCGGGCACGATGCCGTGTTCCTCGATGCGGGCACGGGCGAACTCGATCGTGAGCGATGTCCCGTATATCGGGACGTTGATCTCCTTCAGCAGATACGCGAGCGCTCCAATGTGGTCTTCGTGCCCGTGCGTGAGGATGATGCACTTCAGGTCATCGGGACGGGCGAGTATCGAAGCGAAGTCAGGAAGAACGAGGTCGACGCCAAGCATGTCTTCCTCGGGGAACATGAGGCCGCAGTCGATCAGAGCTATCTCTCCGTCGATCTCGATCGACGCACAGTTCCTGCCTACCTCCCCGAGTCCCCCGAGAAATCCGATCCTGACCGTCACGATGACCGGTCTTCGGTGATCGCCTTGAGGGCTCTGCCTACCGCCTCGACCGAATCGGGTTTCGCAGACATCAACGGGAGACGGGGCACTCCCACAGCATCCCAGTACTCCGTCAGCGCGCCTTTGAGGGGCATCGGATTCGGCTCGGCGAAGAGCGCCTCGTTGAGGGGCATCAAGAGGCGATGCAACGCGTCAGCCTTCTCTTCGTCGCCTTCGATGACGGCGTCGACCATCTCTGCTATCTCCCGGCCGGCGAGATGCGATGCCACAGACACGACACCGACAGCACCCATCGCGACGAGGTCTCTGGTGAGTTCATCCGATCCTGAGTACACGGCGATGCCCTCGGGCAGCGCCTCGATCGCACGACGGGACCAGTCAAGATCATCGACGGCGTCCTTCACCGCAACGACGTTGGGATGCTCACAGATCTCGACGAGGGTGTCGATCTCGATGAGTGTCCCCGTACGACCGGGAATGTTGTAGATCATGACAGGCAGGTCGGTTGCGTCCGCGATGGCGTGCATGTGGGCGATGATCCCGTGCTGAGGAGGTTTCGAGTAGTACGGGGTAACCGCCATCACACCATCCACTCCGGATTCTGCCGCCGAGATGGCGAACTCTATGGACTCGGCCGTGTCGTTGTTCGTGCCACCGGCCACCACCTTCACCGTGTCCGGGGCGGCGTCGACGGCTGCAGCGAAGAGCGCCATCTTCTCCGGCTTGGAGAGCGTGGGTGACTCACCTGTCGTGCCGCACACGACGATCGATTCGGTGCCGTTCTCCGCCACATGGCGGACGAGCCGCCAGAACGCGGCGTAGTCTATCGGACCCTCCGACGTGAAGGGGGTGATGATCGCCGTCGCGACCCGGCCGAACGGCGCCTCTGGTCGATGTTTCATATATCGGAAGTTACCACGAGACCTTGAATTAACCTTCCTCCCATGACGAACGCAAGCCAACACGTCAAGGACATCACCACAGCGGACTTCCAGCGAGAGGTTCTGGCACGGTCGCGCGAGGTTCCCGTACTCGTCGACTTCTGGGCCGAATGGTGTGGCCCGTGCAAAACGCTCTCACCTCTGCTTGAACGCATCACGGACGAAGCCGACGGCGCCTTCGAACTCGCCAAGGTCGATGTGGATGCGAACCAGGAGCTCTCCACACAGTTCATGATCCAGTCGATCCCAACGGTCATTGCGATCAGAAACGGGAAGGAGGTGGACCGCTTCTCCGGTGCCCTGCCCGAAGCCTCCATCATGGCGTTCCTTAAGGGCGTTCTCCCGAACGAGCTCGACATCATGGTGGAGGAGGCGCGAACTGCGCTGACATCTGACGACTCGCCAGGCGCCGAGCACATCTTGAGACAGGTACTCGACCAGCGATCTGACCATCACGACGCCGGGACGAGCCTCGCCGCTCTCCTCATCGACCGCGGCGAGATCGACGAAGCGCTCATCGTGCTCGGAAAACTCGTCTCCGACGGCGAAGTCGACCGCCTCCAGGCTGCGGCACGCCTCCGCCAATCCGCGGGCAACGACATCCCATCGCTCGAGAGAGCAGCGTCAGCGGATCCGACCGACGACGATGCCCAGCTCGAACTCGCTCGAGCGCTCGCAGCACGGGCCGAGTATGAACCCGCGCTTGACAAGCTCCTCGCTGTCGTTGCGAGAAAGAGCACGGGGAGAGAGGATGCTCGCCTCGCGATCGTCGACATCTTCGAGGTGCTCGGCAACGACCACCCGTTGACACTCACTTACCGTCGGCTCCTCGCCGCGGCGCTCTTCTAGGATCACACTCCCAGAAATGTCTCCAGCCCGACCGCCAGAGTCGCCTTCTGGGAGGGGATCGACCTGATGGCGAGGAGCACTCCGGGCATGAATGCTGAACGGTCAGAGGTGTCGTGCGTGATGGAGAGCCGCTCTCCTTCCCCTCCAAAAATCACGGTTTGATGTGCCACAGCTCCGGGGATCCTGATTGCATGTACTCGTACATTGCTGATCTCAGCCCCGAGCGCCCCGGCGTGCAGCTCCTCCGTGTCCACTCTGCGACCTTGGCGCGGAGCGAGCGCTCCGATGCGCTGCGCGGTCGCGATTGCTGTCCCTGACGGCGCGTCGGCCTTCTCGTCGTGGTGCATCTCGATCACTTCTGCAACGGCGAAGTGGGGAGCGGCGATCTCGGCCATCTTCATCATGAGGACTGCGCCGATGGAGAAGTTCGGGACGACGATGCAATTCCCCGGGCCGTTCGCCCACAGTTCCTCAAGTTCAGATACACGCTGGGCATCGAAGCCTGAGGTGCCGACGACGACGTTCGCTCCGAAGGAGCGCCAGACAGCCAGATTCTCCATGATGACATCTGGCCTCGAGAACTCGACGATGATGTCACAGCCATCGAGCACGTCGCGATCCGCATCGATCGTCAGTCCCGCGATGCTGCCGATCGTGAAAGGGTCGTACAGCGCAATGAGGTGAAGTCCCTCGGCCGCGTCAATCGTCACAGCAGCAAGGCTCCCCATCCTGCCCGACGCCCCGGATACGCCTACCTTCATCGGATGTACTCCTCGAGGTCTTCGCTGTCGAACGGCCCAACCGCGCCGATCACGTGAGGACCATCGTAAGCCGCACCTGCGACACTGATTATCTCTTCGTGGGTGACCGCGGTGATCGCTGCCACAATCTCGTCGACCGTGCGATGCTCTTGTCCGACGATCTCCGTTCGTCCGATGAGGTTCATCCTGCTGTTGGCGTCTTCAAGACTTATGGCGAGCGACCCCTTGACGTGGCCTTTTGCCCGGTCAAGTTCTTCCTCGGTCACTCCCTGCTCAGTGATGAGCCCGAGCTGGTCTCTCACTATTTTCAGCACCTCATCTGCCTGGCGTGGTGTGGTGCCGACGTAGGTGACCGAGGCACCGGCGTCTTCGAACGGCATCCGGAAGGTGTGTACGGCGTATGCAAGGCCGCGGGTCTCCCGGATCTCCTGGAAGAGCCGGGACGACATGCCGCCGCCGAGGATGTGATCGACGAGAGAGAGGGCGAATCGCCGCTCGTCGTTCCGCGTGATCGACGGCGATCCGATCACGAGATGCGCCTGTTCGGTGTCGCGCCTTGTGACCCGGACGTTCGATGTGATGTGCGGCGTGCGCAGCGTTCTCTCGACGGGCTCCCCGTTCCAGGCGCCGAAGGCTTCCTCGACGAGTTCCACCAAGTTGTCCGGCAGGTTGCCCGCGACGGCGACGACGACCGAGTGTGGCGTGTAACGCCTCGCCCAGTAGTCGTGGATCGTCTGTCGGCTCATCTGCGAGATCGATGTCCGAGTTCCGAGCACGGCCGGAGCAAGGGCATGGCCACCCCAGATGGCGTGGATGAATTCTTCGTGCGCGACATCCGTCGGATCGTCATCATTCATGTTGATCTCTTCGAGCACGACGTTGCGCTCCGAATCAATTTCGTGCTGACGGAACGCCGGGCGCAGAAGCATCTCAGCCAGGATCTCGATCCCGACGGGGAGATCCTCGTCTCGCATCCGGGTCCAGAAGCAGGTGTACTCCTTAGATGTGAAGGCGTTGTGCCTCGCGCCGAGCCTGTCGAAAGTATCCGAGATGCTCCGAGCCGACCATCGGTCGGACCCCTTGAACAGGAGATGCTCAAGGAAGTGTGAGGCGCCGGCCTCCTCGGGGGTCTCGTCCCGGCTACCTGTGTCGACCCAGCAACCGATCGCTACCGAGCGGGTGAGGGGCATGTGGTGCGTGATCAGCCTGAGGCCGTTGGGGAGAGTGGTGAGTTTGTGTTCCATCGTCGACCGATGATAGGAACCCTTCACAGCGAGACAACCGAGCCACTTCGCGTATCGCTGTGACGTCCCACGAGGCGGCTCACTCGTCGGCCGTCGGAGCCTTGCGCCGCATCTTCTTCTCACCGCGCTCTCGCTTGGCGTCGAGTCTCCTCTTTCGTGCTGCCCCTGACGGTCTCGTAGGACGCCTCGCGGGAGGGTCGGGCCGGGCTGCCTCCTCGAGTATCGCGTGGAGCCTGCGAACCGCTCGTTTGCGATTCGTCGCCTGCGAACGCGATCTGTCCTCGCTGACACGTACCTCGCTTCCGAGCTTCGCGATGAGCCGCGCCTTCGTTAGCTTGCTGAACGCACGAGAGCGCTGGATGTCCAACCTGAGTTCGGCGCGAGTCGAACTCCGATTGGCGTGCTGTCCACCGGGACCTCCCGACGGGTCGAAGCGCCATCGCAATTCGTTCTCCGGAATGTCGAAACGCATGGTGAGCCGATTCTGAGGGAACGGAATCATCTTACAATTCGCCGTTATGCGCGCCCGTGACCAATCTGTCCTCAATGAGATCCTTCCGCCGGAGGAGCGGGCGATCGAGGCTGTCGTGGCGCGTTATCAGCGAGTCGCCCCGGCGGTGACACGGTTCGCCCGCTCACTCTCTGGCAACGATGATCTTCAGGTGCGCCTCGGCACACGGGCAGCATCCACCCCAAACACGATCATCCTTGATCCTGGCGTGTTCCAGACCGCGTACGCCCGTTCTGCGCCCGTGACTCCCTCTGAGGTCGCTCTCACCTCGGCGCTGCATGAAGTGATCCACCTCCTCTCAACAGATCTCGATGAGGAGCGGCCCATCCCCGACGAGTGGCGTGCATTCATGACCACTGACGAGGATGACGACGACGCCGAAGGCGACATGGTTCCCGTCGGCCTCTTCCACCTTGGCGAGATGGAGCCGGACCTCGTGCGATCAGATCTGACAGAGGACGACATCAACTTCGAGGGCGAGCAGGATGTCGACGCTGATGCTGTGTCGCTTCTCTCGGCGCTCAACGCGATCGGTGGCCCCGCTGCCGAGGCGCTCTTCCTATCGATCGAGGATGCCCGCCAGGAACGCATCAACTTCGGCGCTTACCCTGGAGCGGGCTCGGTACTCCGAGACCTCTACCGCGCCTCCGTCGGCCACGCTATGTCGCGCGCGAGGCCCCTTGGCCAGTTCGCACTCGCCTGTTTCATGATCGTTGGAGGGCACGAAGCACGAAACCAGATCCAGAGAAGGCTCACTCCTCACGTGGCTCTCGCCATCGATGACGCCATGGCGTTCCTCGAACCGGTTCTCGACTTCGATGATCCCTGGTCGGTCGGAACGGTCGCCCTCCAACTCCTGTCGGTCGCGAAGATGCACAACCTCGTGCTCGAGGGTGCTGCGTCGTCTACCCAGCGGGGCTACAAGGCCGAGAGAGAAGCGGACGAGGCCTCGATCGTCGACACGATCGACGCCGTACGCCTCGTCACTCCTGTGCTGGCCAACCGCGAGTCCTATGAACAGACGCGGAGCGCAGCCCAATCCGTGGCGGCGCAGGAAGGCAGGATGGGGGACGTCGAGACGGCAGGCGACCCCGCGGCCGACCAACTCATGAAGGTCTCGATGGCACCGACTGTGTACCTGCCAACCGGTCAGGGAGGCAAGCTCATCGTCACGCGATTCCCCACAAGGTTTGCCGATTGGGCCTCCCAGGGCAGGGAGTTGCTGAACAAGGCATCCGGCGAGTGGGGTGTTGCTCAGCACCGGGTGTCTGGCGAGCTCTACCCGCTCTTCCTCGCGAACCAGCGGAGAGGGCTCCGTTCCGGGTTCGACGCCGGCGACCTCTCCCCGTACACGCCGCTCCTGCTCGGCGCGGGCCTCTACGAGCGCATGTTCGAGAGGCGCGACCTTCCCAACCGTCGCTCCTACGCCCTGAGTCTGCTCGTCGACGGCTCCGCGTCAATGCTCCAGCCCAGAGCAACCGGTTCGCGTAAGTCGCCGTGGGCGATGGCCGCCGCACTCCTCGGAGCATGGACTCTTGCACAACTCGCGGACGAACTGCAGATTGACTTTGAACTCGCGATATTCAACCGCTCGTTCGCCACTGACAGCGATGACAGCGAATTCTCGTATCGTGACAAGCAGGCGAAAGCGACCGCTGGCCTCCGTCAGGCACAAGGGGGGAACGCCGAACGGCTCACCCGCACCGTGAACCACTATCTCATCAAAGGGTTCGACGACAGGTGGCGAGCATCCCATGAGGTGCTCGCGGGCCTGTTCTACGCCGTAGCAGCCCCTCGAGAAGCCAACCTCGAGGCAAGGCGCTCACCCCGTGACTCACCCCCCGTCTCGATGTTCGAGAAGGCTGCGAATGTGGATGAATTCAACCTCGCCTACGCCGCGGAGCGTCTCGCCGCCCAGCACGCAACCCATCGCATCCTCGTCGTACTCGCGGACGGCATGACACGAGGCTCTGTTCAGACCCTCGCAGAGACCGTGTCCAACATCGAACGCTCCGGCGCAACGGTCCTCGGAATCGGGATCGGGGACGACACGGTCCGTGCGGCGTACTCACGAGCACAGGTCGTCGAACAACCGTCCGACCTCGCTGCGGCGATGGTCGAGGGCGTACGTTCGACACTGGTCCGATCAATCACCGCATCGCGAGCCGACTCATGGTGGGTCAGCGCCGGCGAACACCTTCTACACAACGTCACCAACTAGGAGAGCCCATGGCTGCAACCGCCACCTTCAAGGACCCCACCGGACCGGGAGCTGACGTCACGCTCCCGCTCACCCATGTCCCGGTGGACCTTCCCGACCATGACAGCCGCGTGGAGCACATCCCCACGCCGGATCCGTACTACGTCGACCTCGGCATGCAGTACAAACTCGCGAGGCTCGAAGAAGTGCGGAGGTCGTACTTCGCTGAATCCCCCCTGCACCTCGCTCTGCGCGGTCACATGGGGACAGGGAAGGACCACGATCTCGAGCAGTTTGCGGCCAAGTTGCGGACCCCTTACTACCGCATTCCCCTCACGGGCGAGGTTCGCGACATCACGCTCATCGGGTCGGTGAAACTGCACGGTGACGGCAAGGGGGGCACGGAGAGCAAGTGGGAGGATGGCGACATCACACGAGCACTCCGCGGTCCGTCGCTCATCAATCTGTCGGAGCTCAACGCCGCAGGCGCCGAGACGCTCTTCGCCCTGCACGGCCTCCTGGACCGTCACCAAGCCCTTGAGCTGCCGACCGGTGAGATGGTCCGCCTCCGCAGTGACGTCCGCATCTTCGGAACGTTCAACCCGACAGACCTTCGAGACTACGCCGGCACACAGACACTCAACAAAGCGTTCGCCGATCGTTGGATCTTCTGGGAGAAGACATTCCCTGGTTCGGATGAGCTCCAGACCATGCTCGAACGGAGACACCCGGGACTTGACGCGGAGATGCGGGACCTGCTCGCGAAGCTCGCCATCGAGATCAACATCTCCTTCACCACCAGGGATGCAGGGACACGCGTCGAGACACCCATGTCGCTGCGGGCCGTGCTCGACCGCTACCCCGCCGGCTTGCGCATGTTCGCCGATGCAGAGGACCCGATGCGTTCTGCGTGGCAGGAATTCGTACTCCCCCACATCGATCCGTACGACGTTGACCACTACGAAACAGTGTGGTCAGCCGTCGTCAGGACAGGACCGGCACGTCGTCCGTTCTCCGACTGAACCAATGACGCCATGGCTTCATTCGATATCGTCTCCCCGGTAGATATGCAAAAGGTTCGCAACGCGGTCGACCAGGCGTCTCGCGAGATCGTGAGCCGTCGCGACTTCTGAGTTATGGTGAAGAGTGGACGGTCGCATTGGTGAACCTCGGGGTGCTTATCGTCAGTGACAGGGCAGCAACCGGAGGATAGATGGAACCGTATAACCCCGTACATCTCAAACGAAGAGGGCGACATGAGCATCACATGGGATGAGAGAGACCAGCTACTCACCGAGGTTGTCATGGGCACGCCGAGGAGCAAGTCGAAAGTCCCTCCTTCCGAAGAGGTCGACGCCCTACGTCGTGAGCTTGTCCGCGAGGTCCGCGAGATGAAAGCCGATGGCATCATGCCCGAACCTCTCAAAGACTGAGGACCTCGGCCACCGGGAGGCGAACGAGAACGGAAGGGTAGGGGAGTAGACGCTCCGCCCATCGGTAGGATGTGCTCATGCCATCATTCGATATCGTCTCCCAGGTCGACATGCAAGAGGTTCGCAACGCGGTCGACCAGTCCATGCGCGAGGTCACAACTCGCTACGACTTCAAGGGAACGGATTCAAGCGTCCGGCTCTCCGACGACGGCATCACGGTTGAGTCAGAATCCGAGGGTCGACTCGACGCCGCGGTTGACGTGCTCAAGGGCAAGCTCATCCGGCGGAACGTCAGCCTCAAGTCGATAGCTGGGGGAGAGCCGAAGCAGATTGGTGGCGGACGCTACAAGGCAATCTTCACACTCAACGAGGGCATCGCACAGGACGCTGCCAAAGAACTCGTGAAGGACATCAAGGACATGAAGCTCAAAGTCCAGGTGGCGATCCAGGGAGACCAGCTCCGCGTGTCAGGCAAGAAACGGGATGACCTCCAGAACGTGATCGCCAGGGTACGCGAGTTCAATTTCCGCCTCCCTCTCCAGTACATCAACTTCCGCGACTGAGTCCTATGGCCTACCGCATCAACAACGCCGAGATCGATCAACAGATAGACCGTCTCGTGGCCGGAGTCGTCGCAACGGCCGACGGGTACGTGGACGACACGGATCTCGTGCGCGAGATCATCGTTACCGCGCTCAAGCTCATCAAGGACAAGACCACCCGCGCTGACGTCAAGATGATGAATACGGCCCTCAAGGAACTCAGGTACTCCTCTCTGGTCGTCAGCCCTTTCCAGGACAGCAGCCGTGTCGCGGTCTACGGATCGGCGCGCACCGACCCGAAGGACCCGAACTACACGATGGCCGAGCTGTTCTCGCGCAGGATGGCCCTTGATCACGGCTGGATGGTGATAACCGGGGCGGGCCCCGGCATTATGGAAGCAGCGAACAAGGGGGCTGGCGCAGACGCGAGTTTCGGGTTCAACATCCGCCTGCCATTCGAGAACGGTGCGAACGAGTACCTCTCTCCCGGCAAGGTGATCAACTTCAAATACTTCTTCACTCGCAAGGTGCAGTTCGTCAAGGAGTCCAGCGCGTTCGCCCTCTTCCCCGGTGGCTTCGGCACGCTCGACGAAGCCTTCGAACTGCTCACTCTCATTCAGACCGGCAAATCTGACCTGCACCCGATCGTGATGATCGAGAATGAGGGAACGGGATACTGGGGCGCGTGGGAGGCTCTGTGTGACGCTCTCGTCACCCAGGGGATGATCTCGGCCTCCGACCGGAATCTGTACATGGTCACAACCGATCTCGACGAGGCGATCGAGGAGATCATGCACTTCTACCGCGTGTACCACTCACAACGCTTCGTCGACGGCATCCTCATACTGCGCCTCCACAGGGAAGTCTCCGAGCAACTGCTCGCGGATCTGTCGACCGAGTTCTCCGACATTATCCGAACGGGGAGCATCGACAAGATCCCCGCCACCCAGGACGAGGTTGACACCGATGACTACGTCGACCTACCGAGAATCTCCTTTGACTTCGATCTCCGCAGCTACGGCAGGCTCAGAGTCCTGATCAACCGTCTGAACGACTCCGCGAAGTAACCGGTCAGAATCCGGGAGCAACCCGATTTACGGTAGAATTGGGGGATGCGCGAGATTCTCTCCGACCTGGTAGCGGAACAACAGCACCTTGACCAGTTCTTGCAGACTCTGCGAGACCGGCAGTGGCCGACGCCGACACCCGCAGCAGGCTGGACGATTCAGGACACCGTGAGTCACCTCGCATACGTTGAGTCTTTCGCCGCAGAGGTCCTCGCCGAAGGGCAGGAGCGGATCGACGCTGAGAATATCACGGACCTCGACGCGTGGACCGCAATCGGAGTCCGTCAAGGTAGAGGGCGTCGCCATCAGGAAATCATCGAGTGGTGGAGGTTCGGCAGGGCAGATGTTGTCGAGGCGCTCTCAAGGATCCTGCCCTCTGATCGGATCCCCTGGCTCGTCGGAGACATGAGCGCCCGCAGTTTCGCGACGATTCGCCTGATGGAGACTTGGGCGCACGGTCTTGACGTCAAGGCCGCCATCCTGGGCCGTAATGCCCCGCTTGACGAGCCGCCGGAAGGCCTCGGTGAAGACGAGGTGTGGATCGATCCTCTCGCGGACACGACGAGGCTTCGCCACATCGCGTCGCTCGGCCAACGCTCGCTGCCGTTCGCGTTCGAACAGGCTGGCGAGGAGTTCCCGGAGCGAGGGATTCGGGTCGAAGTCATGGGACCTCTCTACGCCGCGTGGAGATTCGGCCCTGAGGACACGGATCAGGTGGTCAAGGGGATGGCGGGCGACTGGTGCCGCGTCGTCGTGCAGCGCCAGGACGCTTCAGACACGGGTCTCAGAGCGGTTGGCGACTACGCCGAGATGGCACTCAAAATCGCCCGGACATACTGACGTGACCATCCCTCGCCTTGTGGGGATGGTACACCTCCGTCCCCTCCCCGGATCCCCGAACTTCGACGGCGACTTCGACTCCGTCATCGCCGCAGCGACCACTGACGCCGAACTTCTCGCTGAAGCTGGCTTCCAGGGAATCATGGTCGAGAACTTTGGTGACGCCCCCTTCCACGCTTCGGACGCTCCAAAAGTCACCATCGCGTCTCTCACTACCGCAGTCAACGCGGTGTACGACGCTTCACGCCTACCCGTAGGAGTCAACGTCCTGAGAAACGACGGGATCGGCGCCCTCTCGGTGGCAGCCGCGACACCAGCCTCGTTCATCCGGGTCAACGTCCTCTCGGGAACCATGTACACGGATCAGGGGCCGATCGTTGGAGAGGCTGCTGAGATCGCGCGGTTACGTTCTCAGATATGTCCGAACGTCGCGATCCTGGCAGATGTCTTCGTGAAGCATGCAACGCCACCACCAGGCCTCACACTCACGGATGCGACAAATGACCTCATCGAGCGTGCCGGCGCTGACGCGGTGGTCGTCTCCGGCGTAGGAACGGGATCTCCCGCTGACCTCGAACAGCTCGCGTCTGTTGCAGCACTCAGCCATCTCCCTGTGTTTGTGGGGTCAGGCGTCACGAGAGCGAACGTCAACGCGATGCTTGGAATCGCCGACGGGGCGATCGTCGGCACGGCGATCAAGGTCGGCGGTGTGTCGACGGGCCCTGTCGACCTCGCCGCTGCGACAGCTTTCATCCAAGCGGCCCTGTAGCCCATAGGTCTCCCCCAAGACAGAGAGCAGACAGTCAGGCCCGGTCGGAGAGAAACGACGGGATCGTTCGACCCGTCGATCACTCGCGCAGCCCCAAGGCCACCTGGCGACATGTGTCGCTCCTCCTCCGTCGCCGCGGTGACCCGTGTCTTACCCATGAATCGCTGTGTAAGTCGATTTTGTCATTCAACTCACCCTCGATCTACAGTAGAGGGTTGCCCTCGTAACCCGTGCCACGAAAGAGATTCCGTCTCCCTCGACCAATGGTCGAGGGAGACGCGCCGAGAGACGTGTCCCCGCCAGGCTGTAGCCTGCGCACGTGCCAACAGAGATCGATGACCTCGTGCAACGTCTGCAGGACATCTCCTCTCGCCTCGACGCGATGGAGGGGAGCAACCCGGAGAGGCCCGGGCTCCTCGCCGAACGTGCCCGGCTTCGGAGCTGGGCACGCACCCTGGGAGACGCCATGAGGCACCCTCTCTCCATCGCAACAGAGATCGAAATGCTCGAAAAACGTCTCGACGAGATCGAGTCCACGTTCATCGGCAAGGGCAACGCGGAGAAGTACCACAAGAGAGGGTTCGCAGATCCCGGAGCGTACAGCGCGACAATCAACCGCAAGCTGCTCGAGAACCACACCGACGAGATCCAACGAATACGCGAGCGGCTCGTCACACTCAGAGAGCATGCTTCTGGTGGGGACGAAGGGTGACCAAGCGGACACCTCGCATCCACACCCGCGAGGGCCACCCCGACTTCGTCGACCTCGACTGGACGAGTCCGATCCGAGAATGGACGTCTGACCGACTCGTCGAGATGCCAGAAGGCCTTCATCGACATGAGATCGTATTCGTCGCCTACGACGAGGGCGTCTACGCCATCAAGGAGATCCTTCCCCGCCTCGCACGACACGAGTACACCATGCTTCGCACCATGGAGGGGCGCACACGCCACACCGCGACCGCGGTGGGACACGTCGAGCGCCCCTGGGTCGACGACGACCTCGATTGGGCGGGCGCGGTCATCACGAAGTACGTCAGTCACGCATTCCCCTACCGGCACCTCATCAGCGGCATCGGATTCGGGGAGCGGCGTGACGCTCTCCTTGATGCCTTCGCTGGCCTGCTCGTCGAGCTCCACCTCAACGGGTTCTTCTGGGGAGACTGCTCGCTCTCCAACGTACTGTATCGATGGGACGCATCCTCGATCGAAGCCATCATGATCGATGCCGAGACCTCCGAGATCTACGATCGTATCTCCGGCGGGCAGCGCTGGAATGATCTCGAGATCATGCAGCTCAACGTGGCAGGTGAGATGGGTGACATCGCCGCAGAGCAGGGTGCGAGCCTGGACGAAGCAGACCTCGCCCTCGGCGAGGAGATCGCTGGCAGATACCGGAGCCTGTGGAAGGAGTTGACGACCTCCCTCGTGGTCACCGCCGGAGACCACTTCCGAATCAGGCAGCGAATCGCCCGCTTGCATGGACTCGGATTCGCTGTTGACGACATCGACCTGATACCGGTCGACGGCGGCACGAACGTCAAGATCCGCGTCAAGGTTGGAGGGCGCCAGTATCACTCGGAACGACTGCGCGAGATCACAGGCATGGACATCTCGGAGAATCAGGCACGCGTCATCCTCTCGGACCTCGCATACCACGATCCGAAGTTCGGCGGTACCACAGCTACAGGAAAGAATGTTGCTGCGATGAAGTGGCGATCCACTGTCTTCGAGCCGCTGGTTGCCCAGATCGTCGATCTCCTCCCTGGACGTGACCCCTATCAGGCGTACTGTGACTACCTCGGATTTCGGCTCGCCATGGCGATCGATCGAGACGCGGACATCCGTAACGACGAGGCCTTCGCCGCGTGGCGAGATGCGAATTTCCCCGGCCTCAGAGAAGTCGTTTAACTCACTTGAGGACTCCGCTCCATTCCACGCTCTTCCATGCCACGACACGTACGGCCACTTCCCCCTATGCTGGACGAGATGCACGTACTCGTTGCTACTGCTGGAGCCCTCTCACCAGCTCCGGTCGTCGAATTCGCCAGGCACCTCATCGGGGGCACTGGCTCTGTCACCGTCACCACCGTCGTTGAAGTCCCGCGTTCTTTCCTCGAAGGTCTCGAAGCTGACGACTGGCACCCTCTTCATGACCGGACGCCCCCCAAGTCCGTTGACGGCCTCGTCGAGAAGTATCTCCAGGAACGAGCTCTCCGCATCACCGACCCCCTCCGCCAGGCACTTGAGGCGGCAAGAATCCCTTGTGAGGTTCGTGTGCTCGAGGGCGCAGATCCCGCGAAAGCGATCTCGAAGGCTGCCGATGAATTCGGCGCTGACGTCGTGATCCTGGGCGCGACGAGGCAGATCTTCGACCGCGATGCGTGGGAGAGCGTCTCGGCGCGTGTCATGATCGAGTCGGGACGACCTGTGCTCGTCGTTCCGCAAACCCGCAAAACAGTCGACGATGATGCTGACCAGATGCCCTTTCAATCAACCGACGAGTCAACAAGGTCGGCGTAGGCATACAACCGTTCGATCTCACACCGAGAGGGAGCCGCGGCGCAACCTATCTCTCTCCACCCCCAGCAGGTCCGTCGCCAAGTCGGGCAATAGAGGGAGAACCTAGCGGCCAGCCCGTCGTGGGCCTGCTGACGCATCCTTGAATTGCGTCTCGAAAAGACGGGCGTACAGCCCGCCCTGCGAGAGCAGGCTCTCGTGCGTTCCTACCTCGAGAACCTGGCCATCGTCGATGACGACGATCTTGTCCGCTTTGAGCACGGTCGACAAGCGGTGAGCGATGATGAGTGACGTGCGGCTCTCCATGATTCGTTCCAGGGCACTCTGAACCAGCGCCTCAGATCTCGCGTCCAGGTGTGAAGTCGCCTCATCGAGGATCAGGATCGATGGGTTCTTGAGAACCACCCTGGCAATCGCGATACGTTGTTTCTCCCCCCCAGAGAGGCGATAGCCTCGTTCACCGACCCGTGTCCGCATCCCCTCGGGAAGCCCGTCTATGAAGTCGATGATATTGGCTACTTCGGCAGCAGATCGCAGCTCCTCCTCTGTGGCGTGCGGCTTTGCATATCGCAAGTTCGCCTCGATCGTGTCGTGGAAGAGATACGTCTCCTGTGTTACCACACCCACGATGTGCGCGAGGTCCGACGATGCAATCTGGCGTACATCGATCCCGTCTATCAGAACGCGGCCGCGTGTCACGTCATACAGCCTCGGGACCAGATACGTAGATGTGGTCTTTCCCGCTCCCGACGGACCGACCAGAGCGACCATCTCGCCGGGGGCGACGGTGAACGACACACCTCGCAGTGCCCAATCGTCCGTTCGTTGCCGAAGCGCACTGTCGTCTACCTGCCCGGTGTCTCTCCAGCCGAAGCGGCGGACAGATTCCAGCCCTGTGGGCGTATCAGACTCATAGTTGAACCACACATCGTCGAACTCGATGTGCCCCTTCGCCTCTCCGATCTTCACCGGGTTCACAGCCTCCTGTACGTCCACTGGCATGTCCAACAGCTCGAATACTCGCTCGAAGGAGACCATGGAGGTGGTGAACTCGACTCGCGCGTTCGCAAGTGACGACAATGGACCGTACAGAAAGGCGAGGTAGGCGCTCAACGCGACGATGGTCCCGATCGAGAGAGCGCCCCTGATCACGAAAACGGCACCTAACCAGAACGTCGCTGCGGTGCCGAGCGCTGACACGAGTCCGAGTGCCATGAAGAACCAGCGCCCGACCGTGGCCTGACGGACACCGAGGTCGCGAACCTGGACGGCGTGCTCAGCGAACCTGTCGTGCTCAAAGTCAGAGCGGCCGAAGAGCTTCACGAGCAGGGCGCCCGAGACCGAGAGCGTCTCCTGCATCACCGAGTTCATCTCGGCGTTCGCTGCCATCTGCTCTCGACGTATCACGCGGAGCCTCTTGCCGACCTGACGCGATGCAATGATGAAGAGGGGGAGGATCGATACAGCGAGCAGAGTAAGGCGCCACTCGAGCCGGATCATGATGAAGAGCGTTGCTGCGACGGTGACGGTGTTGGCGACCAGCGACACGAACGTGGAGGTGACAGCCTGCTGAGCGCCGATCACGTCAGAGTTGAGACGAGACATGAGTTCGCCCGTCTTCGTGTTCGTGAAGAAGCCGAGTGACATCTGTTGGAGGTGATCGAACAACTCCCGCCTGAGGTCATAGATGATCCCCTCCCCCATCTTCGCCGTCGCCCTGCGCTGAACGACTCCAACGACACCGTTGACGAGTGGAACGACCACCATGCCGAAGCCGAGGAGAGTGACGAAACCCATATCCGCGTCCGGGATGGCCGTGTCGATGAGCGAGCGCATCAGGAGCGGCGGCACAAGGGTGAGGAGCGAGATGACGACGATGGTGGCGAACACGACCACGACGTGGCTCTTATACGGCCTCGCGTAGGACAGGACGCGCTTCAGGAGTGTCCGATCGATCTCAGGCGGAGTCTGCTCATCGTCGTGGCGCATGAACGCGCCCCAGGAGCTGTCGTGCATCATGGGAGTAGGCCGGCGAGAGTGATCGCCGAGTCCGCGACGTCGGCGCAGAGCTCCTCAGAGATGTCCGACCGGCAGAACAACTCGTACCTGTGTCCCGCTTCGGTCCAGCCGAGGCTGATGCCATCGGGGACGATGATCGGAACGACCTGCGACCTCGACTGAACAAGATCTGTCGCGACCCTCCCGACGCGGAGCACAGCGAGGCGTGCCCTCTCCGACTGATACGGCTCCGCGGTCCAGAAGCCGAAAGCCGCGCTGATGTCGGGGTCCAGAGTCCCCGTGGAGAGGTCGAAGACGAGCTGACTCGTCACCCACTCCACCGTCTCAGGCACGAGATCGGGGAACTTGATCGCGGGCAGCGCCTGAGCGATCTCCGCTCTTGAAGCCTGCACGAATCTGCTGCTGAGCTGGCGCTCCCACACGCCACGGATGACCTCGTCCGATGTCCCGACGACCTCGCCGGGGATGCCGTCATTGAACCACTGCACTTCGACAGCTCGAACGAGTCCTTCGTCTCCTCTTCCGGCGAGCACCGCAACGATGGCCGTCGTCGTCGTAGCGTCACCCTGCACATAGGCACGTGTACGGTCCCCCACCCCGTCAAGGAGGCCGGCTTCGCCACAGCTGGCAAGCATCGCCGCGAGCGCCAGGATGAGGATCACAGATCGTTTCACGCTCCCAAGGATGGCACGGATTCTCGACAACCGACACCACCCCTAGCCTCAGCTCCTATGGCCGACTCCCCCATGAACCTCATTTCAGGCCACCTCACCGGTGACGCGCCACTCGACACAGCCGTGTCACGAGCGATTCTCGAGCAGGTCTCAAGCGGGACGCTTCCCGAGACGCTCCAGGTCGGGCTGCCGCACAAGGTAGTCGCATTCTCCAGACGCGATGCGTTGACCGCCGGATTCCACGAGGCGGTCGCGATAGCCGTCGACCTCGGCTTCGAAGCCACGATCCGTAACGCAGGGGGGAGGGCTGTCGTCTTCCACCCCGGAACGGTGCGGTTCCAGTGGACCGTCCCTGCCAACGATCCCATTCAGGAGATGCATACACGTTTCGCCACGATCGCCGACCACGTCGTCGTGGCACTGGAATCATTCGGGGTGGTCGCGTCCGTTGGCCGACTTGAGGGGGAGTACTGCCCCGGCGAGTACAGCGTGCACGTTCTCCAGTCGCGCAAGGTCATGGGCACAGGACAACGCCTGGCACGTCGCGCCGCTCAGGTCGGAGGGATGATCGTTGTGAAGGGCCGCGACACGATCAACGCCGTCCTCGAACCTGTGTACGGCGCTCTCGACCTTCATATGGATCCCGCCGTGACCGGCTCCATCGCCGACATTGCCGACATCGACCCTTCCGAAGTTGCGTCGCGCTTCGCCGAGCAGGTTACCGGTGATCGCGGATCGGTAACGACCGATCTCGATGCCCCCACGCTGGCGATCGCATGGCAGCATCGATCTGAACATGACCCGTCAGCATTTGCTTGACCAGCCGAAACCATCAAGACTGATCCGATGCGCATACTCATCGTCAACGGCCCGAATCTGCACCTGCTCGGCACGCGCGAGCCGGCGATATACGGGACACTCTCCTTAGCTGATCTCGAGAGCCATTGGCGGGAGCGAGGCACGCTGCTCGATATCGCGATCGAGACGTTCCAGTCGAACCACGAAGGCGCGATCATTGATGTCATCGGCGCGGCCGCTAACCGCTTCGACGCCTTGATCCTCAACGCGGGTGCCCTCACCCATTACTCGTATGCCATCCGAGACGCCGTCGCCACCCTTGGAGTTCCGAGCGTTGAAGTGCACATCTCCAACATTTATGAACGAGAGACGTGGCGACGTCACTCAGTCCTCTCGGAAGTGTGCCAGCTCACGATCGTCGGTCGTGGAACCGATGGCTACCTCCACGCGTTACACCACCTCCACGCAAGTATCACGTCACCACCGCTCGTCGCCTCGTACGGAGCGCAGGATCACTCGACACTTGACCTGCGCACTCCTCCGGGGCCCGGCCCGCACCCCGTGGCCCTACTCATCCACGGCGGTTTCTGGCGTGCAATCTGGAAACGAGACCTCATGGATCCGATGGCCATCGACCTCATCGGGCGAGGCTGGGCGACCGCGAACGTTGAGTACGCTCGGGGCGCTGGCTCGTACGCGGAAGCGGTCGGCGACATCGAGTCTGCACTCCGATGGATCCAGGCGAACGCGCACGCCCACGGACTCGACCAGGACCGTGTCGTCGCGATCGGACACTCGGCGGGGGGGTATCTGGCACTCCGCCTCGCACACGCAGGTTCCGGGATCTCAGGTGCCCTCCCCCTCGCCGCGGTCTCGGACCTCGTCGCCATGTCACGGAAGCGCCCCGATGACGATCCCGTTGCGGTGTTCCTCGGGGTGACGCAACGCGACGCGCCCCGTCTCTGGGATCAGGCAAGGCTCGCGGGAGAACCGACCGTGCCACTCCACCTCCTCCACGGTCTGCAGGACGACACTGTCGATCCTGCGCAATCCGAGACTTATGTGCGTCGCGTTCGCGCCGACGCATCGATCACGATGGTCGACGCGTGTGGACACATGGATCTCATCGATCCCCACGCGACTGCCTGGCGGTCCGTCACCACAGCCCTTGAAGGCCTCAGCTCCTAGCGACGAGGTCGGCGATCCTTGCCAACCCTTCTTCGAGATCCGCGTCGGAGAGGGCGAACGACAGGCGCGCGTAACCTGGCGCTCCGAACGCCTCACCGGGAACGATCGCCACGTTCACTTCGTCGAGGAGCAGCGTCGCGAGCTCCATCGTCGACGAGGCACTCCTCCCGCCGAGCGGTCGATCCAAGAGTCCCCTCAGATTCGGGAATGCGTAGAACGCTCCCTGAGGTTCAGCGCACGTCACTCCGTCGATCGCCCGAAGCATCTCCACCATTCTTCGACGGCGGACGTCGAAGGCTGCTCGCATCATCTCGGTAGCTTCGAGGGAGCCGGTAACCGCTTCGAGACCGGCCGCCTGGGATACGTTGCTGACGTTCGACGACAGATGCGACTGGATGCGGGTGGCACCTTCGGCAACATGTTGCGGTGCGATCATCCAGCCGAGCCGCCATCCCGTCATCGCGTACGTCTTCGCCACACCGTTCACGACGACGCATCTGTCAGCCATCTCGGGAACCACGACCGGCATCGAGTGAAATTCAGCAGCTCCGTACACGAGATGTTCGTAGATCTCATCGGTCATGACCCAGATCCCCCTGGAGGCTGCCCACTCACCGACGGCTCGGATCTGGTCCTCGGTATATACAGCACCTGTCGGGTTCGACGGACTCACGAAGATGAGCATCTTCGTCCGTTCCGTCACCACCTCGTCGAGCTGTTCGATGGTGACGGTGAAGCGGGAAGACTCGTCCGTCGGGATGATCACAGGAACGCCGCCCGCAAGAGCGATGGCCTCCGGGTAGGTGACCCAGTACGGCGCAGGCAGGACGACTTCGTCGCCAGGGTCGAGCAGAACCTGGCAGGTCTGGTAAACCGCATGCTTGCCGCCGTTGGTTACCACAACCTGGGCAGTGTCAACGTCGTACCCGGAGTCACGCTTCGTCTTTGCGGCAATGGCTTCCCGCAGCAGCGGGAGACCCGCGGCGGGGGTGTAACGATGAAGTTTCGGATCCCGCGCTGCTTGCACGGCGGCTTCGACAATGGGTGAAGGCGTCGGAAAGTCGGGTTCTCCTGCACCGAATCCGATCACGGGACGCCCCTCGGCGCGAAGCTGATTCGCTCTCGCCGTTATCGCCAGGGTGGCAGATGGACTGACCGCGAGCGCCCGCTTCGAGATGGATCGGGTATTCGTCATCAGGGGTAGTCTCCGTAGCCGTCGTCAATGGGCAGACAATAGACATGACTGAGATACCCGAGATCACGATACCTTCGAGCCTTCTCCCTGCGGACGGGCGCTTCGGCTCCGGACCTGGCCGCGTGCAGACCACCTTCGTCGACGATCTCGCTGCCACAGGCACAAGCTACATGGGTACGAGCCATCGCAGGCCTGCGGTGAGAGATGTCGTTGCGGAGATCCAATCGGGACTCGTGGAGATGTACGACCTCCCCGACGGATACGAGATCGTCCTCGGAGTCGGTGGCGCAACCGCATTCTGGGATGCCGCGACCTTCGGATTGATCGCGCGCCGCTCCGCCCACTTCGTCTGCGGCGAGTTCTCCCGAAAGTTCGCCGATGCGGCGGCGAAGACGCCACACCTCGATGACCCCATTGTTGTGGCGGCGGAGTACGGAGGCGCTCCCGAACCAGAAGAGGTACCGGGCGTCGACACCGCTTCCTTCATACACAATGAGACGTCTACGGGGGTGCTCGCACCCTTCGCCCGTCTCGGCAGCGCTCTCGTCGCGATCGACGGAACGTCAGCTGCGGGCGCTATCGCCTACGATGTCGAAGCCGCAGACGCTTACTACTTCTCACCGCAGAAGGCTCTCGGTTCTGAGGGCGGACTCTGGATCGTGATGCTCTCTCCTCTCGCTGTCGATCGAATCGAGTCGATCGCGGCTTCCGATCGCTGGATTCCGCCCTCCCTGTCACTCAAGACTGCCCTCGACAACGCCAGGCTGCACCAGACCTACAACACTCCCGCCCTGACAACGCTCTACCTCCTTGCCCGACAGATCCGGTTCGTCAACACGATGGGCGGCATCGAGTGGGCGGACGGAACTACGCGCAGGTCCTCGGCTCACCTCTATCGGTGGGCGGAGTCGAGCACTTTCGCTCAACCGTTCGTCGTGAACGCCGCTCTGAGATCGCCGACAGTCGCAACGATCGACTTTGTGTCGGGGACCCCGGCCGACCGCGTATCCAGTGTGCTGCGCTCCAACGGCATCGTCGATACCGAGCCCTACAGGAAACTAGGAAGGAACCAGTTGCGCATCGCTACGTTCCCGAACATCGATCTTGAGGATGTCGAAGCTCTCACGGCGAGCATCGACTACGTCGTCCAACGGCTGTGATCCCGCGCGCTCCGCCGTCGACCCCCTGATCCTGACGAAGTGTCGCGACTCCGGACAGCTACGCTTCCTCCATGCCGATCCTCATGCTCATGCGCCACGCAAAGTCTGACTGGGATGCGGGAGCATCTGATGACCACAGTCGGCCCCTCGCCCCGCGGGGTATCCGCGCCGCGCAGCAGATGGGCGAGGCCGTCAGCGAACTCGGCATCGTCCCCGACCTCGTCGTGTCCTCAACCGCGAATCGTGCTCGGTCCACGGCAGAGGTTGCGAGGATCACAGGTGGCTGGAGCTGCAGGCTCGTGCTCGACGATGCGCTCTACGGCGGGTCTGTGGCTGAGACGATCGCGTGCGCGGTCCACCACTCCGGCGATCGTGAACGGATCATGCTCGTGGGACACCAACCGACCTGGTCGATGACGGTGGAATTCATCACCGGAGAGCACGTCGCCATGCGAACAGCGGCCATCGCCGACATCGAACTCCAGATCGATGACTGGAGCCAGATCGCACGCGAGTCCGGAACGCTGGTTGCGCTCCTCCAACCACGTCGCATCGTGGACCAGCCGTAGCCCACGGTGCACAGACCTGCTGGAATCGATCCTGCACCGATCGAAAGGCTCCCATGATCGACCTCCGTAGCGACACCGTCACCCGGCCAAGCCAGGCAATGCGGAAAGCCATTGCTGAAGCTGCCGTCGGCGACGATGTCTACCACGACGATCCGACGGTGAACGAGCTCGAACGAACGGTCGCCGACCTGCTCGGTAAGGAAGACGCCGTATTCGTTGCGACGGGCACCATGTCGAACCAGATCGCGCTGCGCGTCCACACCGAACCTGGTGACACCGTCATCGTGCACGCTGCCGCCCACATCCGACGCCACGAGCTCGGTGGTGCAGCGCACAACTCCGGCGTGACTCTGGAGCCGATCGACGGGCCATACGGAGCGTTCACTGCAGAGCAACTGACCGAAGCGATCCCAGAACCTCATCCTGCCCTTCCGAGCCACCTCTTCGACCCGGTGACCCTCGTCTGCCTCGAGAACACCCACAACGACGCCGGTGGCACTATCTGGGACATCGGGGAGATGCAAAGAGTGCTCGACGCCGCGTCCTCCCTGGGACTCAAAAAGCATCTCGACGGCGCCCGCCTGTGGAATGCTACGGCAGCGACCGGCATCGCTCCGGACGTGTACGCGTCGGGATTCGACACCGTGAACGTCTGTTTCTCGAAGGGTCTTGGTGCTCCCGTCGGTTCTGCGCTCGCCGGATCGAGAGAAGACATTGCGAGGGCACGAAGGTTCAAGCAGATCTTCGGCGGCGGATTCCGCCAGGCGGGCCTTCTCGCCGCGGGGGCACTGTATGGACTCGAACACCACTTCGAGAGACTCGCTCAGGACCACGCCAACGCCTATCAGTTCGCGGTAGCGATCGCCGACTCCCGGGGAGTGACCGTCGATCTCGATTCGGTACAGACAAACATCGTCTACTTCGCTACCCCTCACGCGGGGGCTCTCGTCGACGCGTGCCACGAAGCCGGTGTCGCGATGCTCGCGCTCGGTCCGACGACCGTCAGAGCAGTCTTCCACCTCGACGTGTCAGCCGGGGAGGCCCGGAGAGCAGCAGAGCATGTGCAGAGGTTCGCGTCCGCCTGAACTCTCCCCTCCCGGCGCCTCTGGTACCTGTGTCACACCATCGTTAGGACTGCGGCCAGCGCTCCGATGACCACAGTGGAGAGACCTACGATGCTGATATACACGCCTTTGGAGAGGATGTCACCGTCGCCCATCTCGTGTTCCGGCTGTGTGTGCACGGCGATCTCGTCGAGCGCGGCGTCGAAGTCATACTTCGGCTTCTCGACCTCGTCCTCAGGTTCGGGACGCGGTTCAGCTACATACGGAACATCAAGAGCCTCAGCGAACGTAGCAGGTGACGACGGGGTGAACAGCAGCTCCTCACCACCGAGATTCATGAGGAAAGAGCCCCTCCCCGTCGGAGACGCACCGCACTGGTCCCGGCCCCAAGATCCGATCTCGCTCTCACCGATGACGAGGCGAACGAAGTCTTCGTCTATCTCGAATAATGCGTGATGTCCGTCGCCTGTCTCTCCGGGCAACAGCACCTCACCGGCGAATCTTGGGCTCATCCTTACCTCCGCTCTTGTCACTCTCTCTCTTATCGGCTGTTGAGGCGGTGCGGTGAAGCGATCGGTCCGGAATGATGCGCTCGACCCGTGACTAGGCACCACTCATCGAAAATCACGTGATGCCATCGAGGGGGCCGGCCACTCATTGAGCCGACGTGCGACAAGATTCGTGACCCCATTGCGGTACTCGAGCACTCCGTCTACCACGATCCCGACCGCCTTGCGTGCGATCTCATAGTTCGCCTCCCACACTCCAGGCATAATCACTACGTTCATGATCCCCGTCTCGTCCTCGAGGTTGATGAACCGCACACCATTCGCCGTCTCAGGCCGTTGCCTGTGCGTAACGACTCCTGCAACTGTGATCCGGGTGTTGTGCCTCCTGAGGCGGAGTGCGTCAGCAACAGCGATTACCCCGCTATCGGCGAGACGACTCCGGATGAACGAGACCGGGTGCAGCGTCGAGATCCCTGTCGACCACAGGTCGACCCGCATCTGAGTGTCTCCATCCATCTCGGGGAGCGGGGGCGGCGTTGAGTGGTCCTGTAAGGCAAGACGGCCCGGCCCGAGCCAGGCAAGTGAACCGGCTACCCACATGCCATCACGTCTCCCCAGTCCCAGAGATCCCAACGCACCCGCCCCGGCGAGACCCTCATATGCATCAATGGAGAGCCCCGTCCGTTGAGCAAAATCCTCCGGTGAGGTGAACGTCCCCGCAGCGAGGCGGGCAGCTTCGATGCGGATGATCTCCCCCTCTCCGAGGTTGCGCACGTAGCGCAGACCGAGGCGGAGAGCAACGGGTTGACGCACCGGGTCGTCTACAGCTCCCATGCCTCGTCTCCACGCCAAACCGAGATATTCGGCTAATCCGTCAGTGCCCGCATCGTGTGGTTCGACGGTGCAGTCATGGATCGAGTGGTTCACATCGGGCGGGAGCGTGGTGACTCCATGGTGAAGCGCATCGGCAACGAGAGAGTTGGGAGTGTAGAACCCCATCGGTTGAGCATTGAGCAGGCCGGCGAAAAACTCACAGGGCCAGTGATACTTGAGCCACGACGCTGCATACACAATGTAGGCAAAGGAGACAGCGTGTGACTCGGGGAAGCCGAAGGAGGCGAACCCTCGCAGCTTCTCCCATAGTTCGTCAGCGGGTGGTCCTTCGATGCCTCTACCAGCCATCCCCTCGTACACCTCACTCTGGAGCTTGGCCATCTCCTCTGTGGATCGCTTGTGGGTCATCGCCTGACGAAGCCGCTCCGACTGTCCCGGGGTAAACCCCGCGCACACCCGTGCAATCTCCATGAGCTGCTCCTGAAAGATCGGGACACCGAGCGTTCTGGCAAGGATCGGTTCGGCTTCCGGATGGACATACCGCACGGGCTCATCACCGCTTCGTCTCCGCAGATACGGATGTACGGACTGGCCCTGGATAGGGCCCGGGCGGATCAGGGCAACCTCGATGGCGAGGTCGTAGAACGTACGCGGCTTCATCCGGGGGAGCGTCGCCATCTGTGCCCTGGATTCGACCTGGAACACCCCCACGGTGTCTGCACGGGTGAGCATCTCGTACACGACCGGCTCCTGGGGAATCGTGGCGAGATCAACATCGATGCCGTGGACATCCGAGATGATGTCAACAGAGAGATGAAGCGCGTTGAGGGCACCGAGCGCAAGGAGGTCGAGCTTGACGATCCCCATCGCAGCAGCATCGGTCTTATCCCACTGGATGACCGAGCGGTCCTGCATTCTCCCCCACTCCATGGGAACGATCTCCCACAGGGGACGCCGGGCCACGACCATGCCACCCGAGTGGATGCTGAGATGCCTTGGGAAGCCGTCAAGCCTGTTGCACACGTCATAGATGTGTTCGGCGGTCAGCCCACCCGGCAGGTCGACAACGTCCCTGAGTTCCTTCGGGTTGCGAGTGTCGACGTACCTGGTGAGCCCGTTCACCTGAGCCTGGCTCAGCCCGAAAGCCTTCCCGACATCCTGGAGGAGCGACCTCGCGCGGTAGGTGACCACGTTGGCGACCATCGCTGCGCGCTCGCGACCGTATCGTCGGTAGCAGTATTGAATGATCTCTTCGCGCCTCTCTGCTTCGAAGTCGATGTCGATGTCGGGCGGCCTCCCCCGATCATGGGAGAGGAACCGCTCGAATGGCAGCCCGAGACGGATGGGGTCAACACGGGTGAGGTTGATGCAGCGGCACACCGCAGAGTCAGCCCCCGAGCCACGGATCTGGCAGTAGATGTCCCGGGACCGCGCGAACTGCACGATGTCCCATACGACGAGGAAGTAACCCGCGAATCCGAGGTCTCTGATGACCCCGAGCTCGTGTTCAAGACGTCGGCGGGCCACCGGGTCAATGCCGTCCTCACTCCCCGGGTACACCCCTGCTGCTCCCTCGTATACGAGGAAGGAGAGGTACTCGTCCTCGGTGGTGAAGGAGCCTGGGATCGGGAAGTCCGGCAGTTCAGGGGCAAGTAGGTTGAGATCGAACGCGAGCGACCCTCCAAGGTCTGCGGCACGTTCGACTGCACCTGGATATCGAGCGAAACGTCGCGCCATCTCATCGGGTGTGCGGAGATGTCTGAGATCGGTCGCTGGTCGGAATCCGTCAGCCTCTCCGAGGTCTCTGCGTCCCCCGATCGCTGCGAGCACTTCGGAGAGATCAGCATCACGGCTGTAGGCGTAGTGCACGTTGTTGGTTGCGACGGTTGCAATCCCGAGACGCATCCCGACCTCGGCGAGCATGTCATTGCGCTTGTCATCACCGGGCAATCCGTGATGGGTCAGCTCGATGTAGAACCGGTCACCGAAGACCTCCTTGAGCTTCGCTGCCTCGCTGAGAGCGCCAAGAAAGTCACCCCGCGATGCAGCGCTCGGAACGGACCCCTGCCAGCAACCTGCCAATGCGACGAGGTTCCCATCGGTGACTGCTTCGGCAAGGTCACGATATGAGTATCTCGGAGCATCCTTCTCCCCCCGGAACTGCCCCCTCGTGACGAACTGTCCGATCGCTGCATAGCCAGCAGGGTCGGGTGCAAGGAGTATGAGATGGTCAGTCGGCTCACGTTCGACGGGCTTGGTCCCGTGCATCCTGCGGGTGCGACCCCGCCGGGTGAGATCGGTCGTACCTGGTCCGGGTTCCTTCTGATCTCGGGGCGCCATAAGATCTTCAACGGGCCTCTCCGTGCGATCGGTCTGATCCCTCGGCATCCCGACCTCGGTTCCGTAAACGATCGGCAGACCAACCTCCAATGCGTGCGCGTGTACCTGGACAGCGCCGCGGAACCCGTCGTGATCGGTGATGCCAAGGGCCTCGTACCCGAGCTCCGCCGCGCGTCGCACAAGCTCCCCAGCCCACGACGCGCCGTCGAGAAACGAGTAATTGGTGTGACAATGCAACTCAGCGTATCTACTCACCAGTCCAGTATAATCGAACATGTGTTCGACTATGCCCGGCCACTCCACAGAGCAGAGTGCTACCGTCTGAGGCATACTTAAGGGACAGGGATGAACTCCGATACACCAATATTCAGCGACGACGCCGATCCTCCTACGGAGGAGATCTACATCAAGTTGCGCGAGCTCGAGACAGCGGCGGCGGAGACACGCGATGCCACCTCCCTCGAACCGTCCCCCGTCGTCGCCGACGACGCTCCTACGGGGATAAAGGGGCGCATCGCGCGACTGAGAGCCATCCTCTCCGACCGTGGTGCAGAGCCTCTCGACTGAACATCTCTCCGCGATATAGCCTAGAGTGGGGCTATGACCGAGTTCTCGGTAAGGCTTGCAAATCGGCCCGGTCAGCTAGCTACGCTGGCCAGGCTGTTCGCCGACGCGGGAGTCGACATCGAGGCTCTCGCCGCCGTTTCGGACGAAGGCCTCTTCCACATTCGCATCGTCGTTGAGCATGCAGCCAGGGCGCGTCGCCTGCTCATGAGCGCTGACATCGTCTTCGATGAACGCGACATCCTTCACACCTTCGTACCCAGAGGATCAGGCGGCCTCGCCACAATCACGGAGAACCTCGCCCGGTCAGACGTCAACGTCGAATCGATGTACCTCCTCCACACCAATGCCGAGGGCTTCCACCTTGCCATCACCGTCTCTGACACTGATCGAGCGGCCCAGGCGCTCGCTGTGTGAGTTCAGACGTTCGAGAGTGTGTGTCGTGCTGAAGCCGCTACACCGGGAGCACTGAGTCCGATCCGCTCAAGAATCACATCTGGCTTCGCATGCGGGATGTACTCGATAGGCACACCGAGCACCGCCACCCTCGCCGACGCGTCCATGTCATCGAGAGCGAGCTGGATAGCCGTGCCAACACCACCCTCGCGGAAGCCGTCCTCAACGGATATCACCACATCGTGTGAAGCGGCGTCTTCAAGCATCAGCGGGTCGAGAGGTTTCACGATCCTGGGATCCCACACGGTGGCGTCGATTCCGTCCTCTGCGAGCAGTTCGGCGGCATCGACACACACCTTGAGCATCTTGCCCGCACCGATGAAGCAGAGCCTGCTGCCCGATCCCTGACGTACCTTACGCGCGGTGAGGCCGGATCCGACGTCGCTCTCATCGACCATGGGCGCCTCCGTCTTCGGCCACCGAATCGAGACAGGCCCGTCACAGAGTTCGATGGCATCGACGAGCATCACCTCCAACTCCTGATACGACGAGGGCGCCATGACGGTCATCCCGGGCACTTTCATGCACAACACCATGTCGAGGACTCCATGATGGGAGGGTCCGTCGTCTCCTGTGACGCCGGCGCGGTCGAGACAGAACACGACGTGCTGGCCGTGGAGCCCGACATCGAGATTCACCTGATCGATCGCACGAGTGAGGAAGGTCGAGTAGATCGCCACGACGGGGATCAATCCGCCCATCGCCATGCCGGCCGCGGCGCCGACGGCGTGCTGTTCGGCGATGCCTACGTCGAAACATCTGTCGGGAAACCGCTCCTGGAACGCCAGGATTCCCGTCGAGTCAGGCATCGCAGCCGTGATGGCGACGAGCTTCGGGTAGAGCTCGCCGAGCTTGCACAGCGTCTCGGCGAAGGCAGCCGTGTAGCTTCCTGGCTTGATCGATCCCGTATCGTGCATGAACTTGATGGTGTCGTTCTCAGCTGGTGCGTATCCACGCCCCTTCTGTGTCACGATGTGTACGACGACCGGCCCATCGAACTGCTGGGCGCTCCTCAGCGCACCTTCGACGACGCTGACGTCGTGCCCGTCATACGGTCCAAGATACCTGACACCGAGATCCTCAAAGAATGCGGAGGGCTCCCACATGTCTCGGATCGCTGCCTTCGTGGCGCTAATTCCACGGCCGAGCACACCCCCCATGCCGGGAATCTTCTCAGCTATCTCTTCGAGTTTGCGCTGCCTGCGCATGTAGACAGGATTCGCTCGAATCCGCATAAGACTCTCGGAGAGCTTGGAGACTGTCGGCGCGTAGCTACGGCCGTTGTCGTTGAGCACGATCGTGACGTCGCGTCCGCTGTGACCCAGGTTGTTGAGCCCTTCGAAGGCCATGCCACCCGTCATGGAACCGTCGCCGATGACTGCAATGACGTGTCCCGGATCACTCCCTTCGCCCTCAAGCTCACGTGCTGTCGCGATCCCGTATGCGTAACTCAGAACCGTGCTTGCATGGCTGTTCTCAATCACGTCGTGTTCGGACTCGCTTCGGCTCGGATACCCGCTGAGGCCACCCTCCTGGCGCAGCTCCTTGAAGCCCTCCCTACGACCGGTCACGATCTTGTGCACATACGCCTGATGTCCCGTGTCCCACAGGATGATGTCCCGAGGCGAATCGAAAACTCGATGAAGAGCGAGGGTCAACTCCACGACACCGAGGTTTGAACCGAGATGCCCACCGTGCCGATCGACGGCATCGACGATGAACGTGCGGAGCTCTTCGGCGAGCACTCTCAGTTCGCTGTAGTCGAGGCGCCGGACATCGGCCGGCCCGTCGATGTGTTCTAGATACATGGTCGGTGGTCTCCCGCGTGAGACGGTAGCGAGACGGGACCCGAACACGCAGGCGTTTGGACTCTCGGAGCGTGAAAGGTGTCGTCTTCAGTCGCACCGAGAAAGGTAGCCACACCAGAGACGCAGACCCGAGACGAAGATCCATCCCCGGGAATTCTCGGCAAGATCGCTGCCGGCCACCGTGATAGGGGCAGCCTCGATCCGTGGGGTGATGCCCGCGTAGCTTGAGATCCGCTCCGCTACGATCGACGCATGGACGCCCTCTCTCCCGCCGACCTCGCCGCAGTACGGGCTCGCCTTGATCAATCCGGTCGGCCGATGGAACGGGCTCTGGTGGCGTACCGATTGGACCGTGGATCTGTCGCGGATGTGCTTGAGACACTCACGGGCTTCCAGAACGACGACGGAGGTTTCGGACATGGGCTCGAGCCGGATCTGAAGAGCCCTTCATCAAGTCCGTTCCAGACTTCGGTTGCGTTTCAGATCTTCAGGGAGCTCGGTACACCCGCCAGTCATCCGATGGTGTCACGTGGACTGGCCTATCTCCAAGACACCTACGACGTCTCGACTCGGAGTTGGCCGGTCACCCCGGCTGATGTGGAGCGTCATCCACACGCCCCCTGGTGGGTAGAGGCCGCGGCCACACCTTCGATCGACAATCTCAACCCCCGAGCCGAGCTGCTCGGTGTCCTGCTCGAGTATCGAGATGCCCGTTTCGGCGACTGGGTCGATTCCGTTGAAGACGCTGTGCGAGACTGCCTCGCGCGAACTGCGGAGTTGGAGATGCATGAGGTGCTCTGCGTTCTCCGCTTGGCCGAGACGCCACGCCTTTCGACCGAGTGGATGCCTGAGTTGGCGGGTCAGCTCGTGCCGGCAGCCGAGGCGTGTGTCGGTACGGAGCGAGCAGCATGGGAGGGCTACGGCCTGCGGCCTATTGATGTCGCGCCTCGACCGGGTGGGCTCCTGAGCTCAGAGTTTGGGGAGGTGGCAGGCATGTACTGCGACTACCTCGTTGCAACGGTCAGCGAGGATGGGGTCTGGTCGCCGACTTGGTCGTGGTCAGAGCAGTATCCCGAGGCATGGGAGCACGCGAGGCAGGAGTGGATCGGGATCATCATCGCCAGGCACCTGCAGGTGCTGTCCGCCTACGACCGATTGCCTCATCAATGACACGCGAGACATCGCGTCCGTTGGCAACGTTGCCAACTTCTATCAGGCTGTCAGTTCCGCGTAGAGAACCCTTCCCTCAGCCAACTCGGCTTCTCCACGCGCCCCGGCGGGGAACTCAGCCAAGGCTGCACCTCAACCCAACGCACACCGATTCTGTAGGCGATGCTCAACCGCCACCGACGCCCGTGATCAGTCGGAGCTAGAGGGCGTCAACAGCGCTCAACACCCATGCAAGGCCGTCGGTTGGATCTTCTACACCGATGTGGAGATTCCATCCACCGACCCTATCCCCGGGATCCCACAGCACCCAACGCAGGTCTGACGCCTCGTCACCGAGGGTGGATGAGTCCTCGGGCACGTCGTCGTAGCCGAGGAGTTCGAGAAGCACCCACCATGCCCCGACACGACCGCTAGGCGTTCCCCGCCGGCGGCCGTGACCTCCCCCGCTAGCTCCAGCCCAGGCCATTGCCTCGAACGCTGTCTGAAGCGAGATGTCAACGAGGCGCACGCGGTGTGGCCCGAGAGTACGAATCGCATCCTCCACAGTCCCGTCGACTGTGATCACCTCGGCCTTGCCGAGAGAGTCCTCCCACCACGGCTTCACGAGGTCCATCATCGTGTCACACACCGCATCGTTACGTTCACGGTCAACCGGCTCTCCGAGCTCCGTCCAGTTCATCTCGAGACCGAAAATGTCGTCTGGGAACGTGGCCCGATCAGAGGTGTAACGAGCGGTGGGATACTTCGGCTCCCATGGCTGGAGCGTCACCGGAACCTCGAGGATCCCTCCGTCAACGGAGCTCTCATCCACGACGTCGCCACGTATCGACCGCTCACTCGCGACCAGGGCGCGGATCGTCGGCACCTTCACGTACGCCTCAAGTTCTCCCCACTCGTGTGATGATGCAGCAACCTCCCACAACGGCCCGAGAGCGAACCGGCCTCTGCCGTCAGTCATCACAGACGCGGCAACCTCTCCGGGAGCTTCGAGGGCGAGCCGGTACTCGGCGAACTGCGAGACCGCCCACAGCTGTTTGCCGCGCGTTACCGCCTCTTCACAGCGGTCGCGCAGGTCGATGAGCTCGTCCCACTCCCGACGGCCACAGATCGCGTCGATTCGACGGATCAGGGAGGTAATGTCGCTCGCCTCGATGAGCGGGCTGATGCTGTCTTCGGTCACCCGTCGATCCTAAACGACAGGCGAGAGATGGGAGACAGGTCTGGGTCTAACCGGCGATCGGGATTGCGCATCCTGTTGCCTTGACAACAACGGTGCGCACGCCGATGAAGGCGAGGGTTCGGGGACGGTACACATCGGTGATGGTGACGCACACTCTGGCATGATCGGCCTGGACGGTGACTCTCTCGTCCCCGCTCCCCCACATGCCGCCAACCCTCTCAGCTTCAGCAACCGCGGCCTCCACATCGAGAGAGATCACGGCCTCGTACGCGCCAGCGTTCGAGAGCTTCGCTGCGGCGGACTCGGCCGCCAGGTCTGCCACGGTGGCAACATCGCGATACGCCGCTCCGAGCAACGATATCTCGACCACGAGCGCAGCCACGCTGAACGCGACGAAGATCAGACCTGCGGCCATCGGGAGCATCGACCCTCGTTCGCCTCTCACGGTCGACTCCGATACGGGCTGACAGGGACTTCAACACGTGAGTGAACGGTTCGAGTGACACGAGCACCGCCCACCGCGATGAGTTCGACCTCGCGCGTCGCGATGACCTCGATGACTCCGTCACGATCAACGATCCGCACCGCCACACCGTCGTGCCTCGGGGGCTCCCTCCCGTGCCTGGCCACCCACACCGCTGTATCGCGTGCCGTCGTGTGCACAATCGCATTCGCCTCGGTGAGCCGGGCAGCCATCGACACGACCGGGAGCACCATGAGCACGACAGCGAACCCCACCACGATGATCTCGAGGAGGGCGAGGCCTCGTTGTCCGGTCAAGGGGGCACCACCCGCACGACGGAGCGCTCGATGGAGACCGTTACCGGTATGAAGTCCGGTCCCGGAGGCACCCACCGGAACGTAACGACGCCGCGAAGGGATGTCTCGTCACCAGTTACAGCGACGGTCAGGTCTTCAGCTCCGGGTACGACGGCCAGGACGTCACGCGAGAGCGCCGACTGCACGACGGCAACTTCCGTCTCCGCGACCACTGCCCGCCGAAGAGCTGCTTCAAGGGACGTAGCTGCCGCGCTCCGGGCCAGGATCAGGAAACCGATCTGGACGATCAACGTCAACAGGATGAAAAACACGCCGATCGCGACGATGCCCTCAATCGTGTAAGAGCCCCTGTTCAGCCGAAGAAGCCGCTGAATTGGACCGCCACGTTCGACCAGATGTCCTCGGCAGTGCCTCGCACCTGGGGCAGCAAAAGTGCAATCACCAGAACCGCGATGGTTGCCAGCCCGAGCCACTCGACGGTGGTTGCTCCTCGTTCGTTCTTCAACATTGTTCATCCCTCCTTGGGATCGATAGTTCACGGCGCACCAGCGAGGGTGCGTAAGCCCAGCAGCGTCGGATAGATCAGGAACACGAGAGCGGTTGGAACCATAAGGGCGAGCACGGGTCCGTACGTGATGATCGCCCTCCTGCCCCCTTCGGCCGTGAGGTCTCTGGAGAGAGCGGCCCTGTAGTCGACCGCGAGATCGCCGAGGGCGTCCGCGACCCTGCCGCCCGTCGCATGGGCATGGCTCAGGGTGTCGTAGAGTCGTCTGGCGTCGGGATGCGCCGTGGCGCGTGACGCCTCAGCGAGCGCCGCTGGCAAACCCTCTCCGGCGTCGTGTGCACACGTCACCGTACGAAGCTCTTGTGAGGCGATGCCCTGGAATTCCTCTACCACGGACCGGATCGACACGATGATCGACTCACCCGCGATCACGTGAAGTGACATCGCGTCCGCTACCACGGGGAGTTCAAATCTCAGACGACGCGCCCTGCGTTCTCTGAGGGTGGTGCGACGCATCGACCACAGCACCCATCCCGCGCCTGCGCCGAGTCCTGCCATCGCTGGACCCGAACGGGTGCCACCGGAGAGAAAGAGGTCTCCTTGAGCCACGAGCAGGCCCACGAATGCCCCACCGATGGCAGCAAAGACTCCGGCGGCGGGGACCGCGAGCGACCATCGAGAGCGCTCTTCCTCGTCGCGTCGGGGAGAGAGATACGACTCCAGGGAGACTGCGATCGAGGCTCGCCTCGCCGGAACGACGACGAAGTACACACTGAGACCTGCGAGACATGCGGTCAGCCACGTCATGTGAAGAGCCTCGGCGCGGCGCTCAGCCTCGCTGCTCGTCGTGCGAGAATCCATCCAAGGCTCGTGGCCACGAACCCTCCCGCCACCACGACCATGCCCTCCGGCGTGTCGAAGGTCTCTGCGGCCTGTGGGTTCGTTGCGATGGAGAGTGCCAACAGGGCCCACGGGGCGATGAGTGCCACAGTTGCGGTCCAGCGCTGCTCCGTGAGCGCAGCATCGTGCGCCTTGCGGAGTCGGATCTCGTCAGCTACTGAGGCGCCGAGTGCTGCGAGCACGTCGCCCACCCGGCGACCACCGCTGCCGTGGGCGATCATCAGGGTAGCCAGCACGCGGTCTGCGATCGGATCTTGCAGTTCGCTGCGTACTTCGAAAAGCGCGGCGTCGAATCCCGCGCCGTACATGACCTCCTCCCGGACATGAATGGCGTATCGCTTGAAATCGCCTCCGATGCGATCCGCTGCATCCACGAAGGAGTCCGGAAGTGTCGCACCTGCAGCGACGGAGGACCGAAGATGGGCGAGAAAATCCGGCCACTGATCGGTGCGTTCACGCTCGCGCCGCTCCAGGCGGGAGAACTCGAATCGAGCGGGTATCGCCGAGCACAGCACTCCGATGGCGAGAGCAGGCGCCCTGGTGCCAAGGAGGCCGTACGCGATGATCGCGGCCAGGGCACCGGCGAACAGGGCGCCCGCTACTACGCGGAGACGGATCTTGGGAACTCGCCAAGCAATCGACGGAATCCCTCCGACAACGAGCACCCACACGGCGCAGGCGGCCGCCAGGGCAGCGACGCCCCTCATGAGGGATCACCAAAATACTGCTCTGCATCCGTTGCACCGCCAACCCTCGCCAGGCGTGAGCGCGAGCAGACGAAGATCGGTTCGACGATGAACACGGATGGGTCCATCTGCTCAGGGACTCCGAGTATCTCGTGGACATGACGGCCATCGGGACTCCGTTTGACGAACACGACAAGGTCGATGACCGACGCGATGGTGCGCCTGAGAAATGGGATAGAGATATTCTCCCCGGCGAGCACCCCGTACGAGACAAGCTTCTCGAGTGCGTCGAGTCCCGAGTTCGCGTGGATCGTCGCCATCCCGGAGCAACCCGCGTTGAGCGCCATCAACATGTCCAGAGCTTCAGGACCTCGCACCTCCCCAACGACGATGCGATCGGGCCGCTGCCTGAGTGCCTCTCGCACGAGGTCCCGCAGAGTGATCGCTGCGCCACCGTCGAGGCCGGACTCCCTTGTCTGCATCTGTGTCAAGTCAGGTAGGTCCACATCAATCTCGAAGACTTCCTCGCAAGTCACGACCCTGCGATCAGGAGGCACCTCGCGGAGGAGACAGTTGACAAGCGTGGTCTTCCCCGCGCCGGGAGCACCGGCGATGAGAATCGTTGCGTCCCCGACGACTGCCTGTCGCAGGAATAGTGCCGCCTCTGTCGTCATCGCTTCCCTGTCGACAAGGTCGTCCAGGTCAGAGGCGGTGACGACGAACTTGCGGATCTGGATGTTCATGCGCTCGGGGTGCGTCACGGGAGGCCCGGTGATGTGTACCCGGCTCCCGCCAGGGAGTTGGGCCGACACGATCGGATTCGCCTGATCGACCCGTCGACCGGTACCCGAGAGCAACTGATCTGCAATCCGGCGGATCGTTGCAGGATCGACAACCGTGTTGATGAGTTCCTTCACACCATTGCGGACGATGAACGTGCGGGCACCACCGATGACGATGATCTCCTCAATCATGGGATCTTCAAGAAGTTCCGCGAGGTAGCCGTAGCGCGCGCCGTGCTCCAAGGGACTCATCTCGCTCCACCCGCTGCAGCAACCGAGCGAGTGAATCGCCGGCCCGGCAGCCTTGCTGCAATGGTCGCTCGTCGAACCTGCCGTCGGTCGAGGACGACCGCCACAGGCTCAAGTCCGGTCCAACGCCGGGCTGCTTCGATCATCTGGCCGCGATCCCTCACCGACACCCTGTTCAACACGAGTCTCGGCTGCGGGCCGATCCAGTCCGAAACCACTTGCGCAGCCCTCACCACACCGACGGCCGACGCGTCGACGACGAGTAACGCGTTATCCGACGCCTCGATGATCTGCCTGCCATCGGGCACTGAGCCGATATCGAGCACCACTTCACCGAACTCTGCGGCTGCTGCGTCGATGACGCCCGCGATCATGGAAGCACGAAGCGGGGTTTCTCCCGGTCGGTGCGAACCCGTGATCACCGAGAGTGACCCAACCTCGTGGATACACCGTTCGTCGATCGATCCTGAAGACCGTACGGCGTCGGCTGCATCGGTGAGGTCCGGGCGAGCGGGCAGTCCGAGTCTCACGGCGAGCGCAGGCGCTGCGAGATCGGCGTCGACAAGCACGACGGACGATCTCCTCGAGCGATCCATCGCGTAGGCGAGAGCAATCTCCGTGCATCCCGGCGCTCCCCGTGCTCCGACGACGACAGTGACGACGCCTCGACTCTCGACTACGACTTCACGGACGCTCGGTGCGACGAAGCGGACGGCTTGGACGAGTGCAGCGACGTCGATGGAGTCCGGGACGACTTCGTTCGCTCCTCCCTGTTCGAGGAGCTGTGCTGCGGGTGCATCCCCGACCGGATGAACTCCGATCACGCCGAAGCCCAGCCGACGCCATGTCATGATCTGCCTCGGCGTCACCCAGGCAATCTCGCCACCTGCCACGACAACGTCGATCTCGCTCGACCTGGTCTCGATCTCTGAGGGCTGGTACGCCCTCAGCACGATTCGGAGCGAAGCGGTCTCCCTCGCGTAGGCGACGAGTCCCGGCTCCCATTCCCGGGCCGACAGCACCGTTGCGACACGGATCGTCACGGTGCAACCCTCACGAGGTCGATGCCACCGGTCCTCGTCGCTGAGACGATCAAGCCAGCCAGATCGTCGTCAACGGCGAGGAGAAGATTCACACGCCCCCTATCGACAGAAGACTCCGACGCGACCACGTCCACGACGTAGACATCTGTGGCCAGCAGTTCAGTTCTCGAGTCGGTGTCAAAGCCACCGTCCATCGTGACATATACATCGACACGGTCCCCCGCGGCAAGCCTGCCAAGCACGGCGTGAGCCCCATCGAGGGAGAGAGCGATCACGTTCGGGAACTCGACGAGCTCCGGTGGTTGAAGTAGCGATCCGATGAGTGGCTCGCCCTCCGCGAGCGGAACACGGAGAGACCACTCCGCCAGATCGCCGACCGAGTCCCCGCTGACGAGTCCCGCAGCCGATTCGACGTATCGAATTTCTATATCGAGGGCACCGAGCGGACGTCCCGCAGGGAGCTCGGCACCGGCGACGAGCACAGGCACTCGCTGTGGCGGCTGGGTGATCTGGAGCACTCCCAGTGCAGCTATCGCTGCGAGGATTCCGCCGACGATCATACGGCGGTCAACGGAGGGGAGCGCGACGTCACGTACGCGGGCGACGAGTGCCATCACCTGACCTCCATTGAAACGACGTGGGTGAGAGCAACGAATCGATCACGCCCCGACTCGTGGAGAACAACATGGTCGGCGCCCACCGCGGCAACGGTTCCGCGATACATGTGACCGTCCGACCCGGCAAGAAGCACATCCTCACCACGATCCTCTGACTCGATCAGGCGGTCGCGCAGCGTTCGCCGGCGCAGGGCAGCGGACCTCGCTGCAGACTGCTCTGCGACAAGGGTCTCATCGAGACGGTCGCGAAGGACACGGCCGAGCTGCTCGAGGTCAGGATGGCTGAACGGATCCATCTCACTCCCACATTTATCGAAAATATCTTCACCCATTAAGAGCGAACTCGACCCAACCACGCGATACAAGGGGTGTACTGCGACTTGTTTCGCGACACGCCACCCCATTTCGCGAGACACGACCGTATTTCGCGACACACCGCCACGAATCGCGCGTTATCTCACGGTTCTGGCGGCTGGGAGTAGTCCGCGTACCGGTCACAGGCAGGTTCGTACGTTGAACTAAATCACGCAGCTACGCTTCGCCAAGCTCGCGACCCCTCAGAGAGATCCAATGCAAGCGATCGTGTACCACGAGTACGGCTCACCCGACGTTCTCGAACTCGAAGAGGTCGACACCCCGGCCATGAAGGACCACGAAGTGCTGGTGCGGGTTCGCGCGGCTTCCGTGAATCCCCTTGACTGGCACTTCCTGACGGGAACGCCGTACATCGCCCGCCTACAGACGGGGCTGCTCAGGCCACGACACGGCATCCTCGGAGTTGACGTGGCAGGGCAGGTCGAAGCAGTCGGCAGCAACGTAACGCAATTCCAACCGGGTGATGAGGTCTTCGGCGGGAGTAACGGATCCTTCGCCGAGTACGTGTGCGTCTCCGAGAGCGCCATCGTGCAGAAGCCGCCCAACCTGACGTTCGAAGAAGCGGCGGCCGTACCCATAGCGGCGTTCACCGCCCTACAAGGTCTGCGAGACAAGGGAGGAATTCGGAGAGGGCACAAAGTCTTGATCAACGGTGCGTCGGGGGGTGTGGGCACGTTTGCCGTACAGATCGCGAAATCGTTCGGGGCAGAAGTGACCGGCGTATGCAGCACGAAGAACGTGGAGATGGTCCGATCGATCGGCGCGGACAGAGTCATCGACTACAGCCAGGAAGACTTCACCCAGGACGGGCAACGCTACGACATACTGCTCGACATGGTCGGGAACCGTTCGCTGTCTGAGTGCAGGCGCGCCTTGAACGCGAAGGGGATTCTCATCGTCGTCGGAGGCCCGAAGGCTCGCTGGCTCGGACCTCTGGTCCGTGTGTTCAAGGCACTTCTCGTCTCCCTGGTCGTGAGCCAGAAGTTGGTCCCGATGCTCGCGCACCAGAACAAGGACGACCTGATCTTCCTGCAGCGGCTCCTCGAAGCCGGAGAAGTGACACCCGTGATCGATAGACGTTATACGTTGAGTGAGGTCCCTCAAGCCCTCCGACATCAGGGAGAGGGACACACCCGTGGCAAGACCGTCATCACCGTGTGATGCGTCGCACTGGTCCGCCATAGATCTCCTGGCGGCGTGTCCGAGCCGCGAAGCACGGACGTACGCTCGTCGGTCGTGGTCTGTCGCCGTACTCAGAACGCGCCGTGGCGACCCTCACCTGCTTTGAAGCGGTCGGCGCCCGCGCCAGTCTCCCCCG
>JASJXX010000029.1 GCA_030123765.1 Actinomycetota bacterium
CGCGAAAATGATGCATACAGCGCGAAAATCAATGCTCGGTCTCGTTTGCAAACAGGTGTCGGCATCCGTATGTTCTCCCTAGCTCGAAGGGCGAAAGCCTTGAGGGCGCGGCGGCAAGCTCACCGATTCGGTGGGCAGACCGGGGAACCGGTGGTCGTCGTCGAGAAGGGGCAACCCGGATCGCAGAGCCGGCCGCTTCGGCGGGAGGCTCGACTTCAAGGAGGAGCCCAGCCTCTGCGAGGTCACAGGAGAGAGACCAGAGACCCTCGGGTGGACGGTGGATCTCCGACCTGGATTGGGACCTCGGTCCCGGACAGGAACGCATCTCAGAGCCTCGGCTCGAAGATGGGTGTCTCCGATCGATCGAGGCTTCGGTCTCAGGAGAGACGGGACGACCGGGAGGATGCGGGCAACCGCGGACCCCCGGACAGGAGTGGCGATTCGTCACTTCGCCGCAAACCCCGAGAGGGCGAGACCACGGTCGAGCTTCCTCGGGGTTCTGCGCGCGAGGGGCTGCCCGATGGGCCGACAGGACGCTCGCGAAACTTACTGGCAGTTCGCGAAAACGAACCAGCATTATGGCTTGCGCGCCAGTGCACAGCGTGCCATTGTGCTTTCTACCGCAGAGGGGAGACCCGAAGCGGGCGCCAAAGGGAGACCGGAGGCGAGTCGGAGTAAAATCCGGCAAGGATCTGGCAACAGGTCCACCCGAAGGAGCCACCGCAAGGTGGTCGGGGTGAAAGCCCTGCCGCACCGGCCTCGGCCGACGGATCTGAGGGAGGTAGTGGGCTTCGGCCCACCGCCAACGCTCCGCTTGCGGAGCAGCGGAGCCAAAGGTCGCAAGACCGGCGGCGAAGCAGAGAACACCCCAAGGGGGCTCCGGCTTCCTTGGGGTTTCTCACGTCTCGGGACTCTTGGACGTTCATGCGTAGATGTTGTGGAACGGCTGGTGCCACGCGTAGGATGGCATCATGGCCTGGCCCGAGAACACGCTCACCACAGACGAAGCGATCGTCACGTCGTTCCGCCCCCACTGGAGGTTGCTCGTTATCCCCGCGGTCTGGTTCCTCCTGCTCTCGCTCGGTTGGTTCGGTGTGATCCGATGGCTCGACGTGAGCTGGTACGGCTTCGTCGTCTATGCGGCCCTCGTTCTCTGGCTGGTGGCGAGCCCCTTTGTTGTCTGGTGGACGACGCGTTACGTGCTCACGACCGAGAGGCTCGTCACACGTCGCGGCTTGATCTCCAAGAGCGGCATCGAGATCCCGCTTGAACGCATCACGAACGTGAACTTTGCACAGACGGTCATTGAGAGATTGATCGGTGCAGGAGACCTGCTCATCGAGTCTGCGGGGGAGTCGGGTCAGTCCGCGTTTCGCAACATCCCGCGTCCCGACAGGTTCCAGACGACTCTGTACCGGACGAGGGAGGCACGTTCGATCGCGCTTGCGGGAGCCGTGAGCGCCCCCTCACGAGGCGGTGCTGCCAACGCAGAAGCGATACAGAAACTGGCTGAACTGCTCGAGGAGGGTCACATCTCGCTAGAGGAGTACGAGCAGAAGCGCAAGGAACTGCTCGAAGACATGTGATCCGCGTCAGCTCTCCGTCGATGCACGCCTGTCGAATTGTGCGACGATCTCGACGTGATAGGTTTGGGGGAAGAGATCGACAGGTGTCGCTCCCACAAATTCGTATCCACACTGGGCGAACGCCTTGGCATCCCTCGCGAGACTCGCCGGATCGCACGCGACGTACGCGATCCTTCGAGGCATCGCTGACGTGACAGCCTCGATGCCTCGCTGACCGAGGCCTCTCCTTGGCGGATCTACGACGGCCACGTCCCAGTACTCGTCGAGGGACTCGATGTCTCTGGTGAAGGATCCGGTGACCAGATTGTGTTCGACTCCGGCTGCATCGAGGTTGCGTCGGGCGGCGGCGGTTGCGCCCGGGGTTGACTCGATGCCGACCACTCGACCGGCCGACTGGCCCACGGTCGCGCCGAATAGCCCGACTCCGCAGTATCCGTCGAGCAGGGTCTCATCCTGTGTCACCTCGAGCGTCGCCCTGACGAGGTCGACGAGTGTGTCGGCCCCCGGGGTGTTGTTCTGGAAGAATCCGCCGATAGGGATGGAGAACGTGACTCCGTCGACGATCTCGGTGAGCTGTGGCGACCCGATCGCAGGAGTGATCCGATCTCCGTCGCGTACTGCCACGGGGATCCCCCAATCGGCTGCGCTCTGTGGCACGTCGCCTGTAATGACAGCGACGAGGTCACCGGTCCTGGTGCCGGCGCGCAGGGTGATGCGGTCAACACCGTCGAGATCTCCGAGACGAGCGTAGACCTCCTGAAGCTCGGGTACGAGCAGGGGGCAGTGATCGAGATGGACGAGGTCGTTCGAGCGTGGGCGGTACAGGCCGGCGCGTCCATCGACAACGTGGAAGTCCATGCGGTTGCGGTACCCCAGGTCGGGGCCGACCTGCACCGTCGCACGAACGTCGGGACTGGTGATCCGCCCTATGTGCTCGAGTTGGCCGATAACGGTCTCGCGCTTCCATCCCCGCTGGGTGTCGCCGTCGGTGAACTGCCACTGGCAGCCCCCGCACTCGGCCGCATACTCGCAGGGCGGTGTGCGGCGCTGCGGCGCAGGCTCGATGACTTCGACGAGCACCGCTCGCGCCCACGAGCCGCGGTCTTCGACGATCGTGGCCTCGATGACCTCACCGGGCATCGCGCCGAGCACGAAGTGCGCCTTGCCGTCCTTTCGCGCAACGGCCTCACCGCCGTGGGCGATGGCGTGCGGATGAAGCTGGACCATACGGCTAACCTACCGTTTCACCGGAACGCAGTCGCCATGCTGGATGGGATTGCAGTGGCCCCTCCTCGACAAAGGATCCCCCCAACAATGGATGCCGTACTCTCCCTTCATCAGAATTGGTTCTACGTCGCTGTAGGAACGACCGGCCTGGTCGGGTTGTGGGGACTCACCCTGGCCCTGATGAAACGTACACCGCCACGCGTGTTCCTCTGGGCGAGGGGCGCTGCCATTGGAACGATGCTCCTCCAGGTCGGCTTCGGCGTGTACCTGTACAGCAACGGCCTGCGCACCGATAACGCCTTCCACATCTTCTACGGCGTTGTCATCACTGTGGTACTGACCCTCGCCTACCTGTATCGGTCCACGATGGCCCGTAAACCGGCTCTCATGTACGGAACCCTCCTCCTCTTCATCATGGGTCTAGGTTTCCGCGCGTGGACGACCGTGCTGTAGACGCACCGTCTAATCTCTAGCTCCGAAGAAGGAGAGAGATTTGATACTCGAAGGTAAACGTCTGCTGATAACCGGGGTTCTCACCGACGACTCGATCGCCTGGCACACAGCGCGAGTCGCCCAGGAAGAGGGCGCCGAGGTGCTGCTCACCGGCTTCGGACGTGGGCTCTCCCTCACGAAGCGCTCAGCGCGGCGCCTGCCGCGCGAGGCCGATGTCGTCGAGCTCGACATCAACGACTCCGCTCAGATGGATGCCGTCGTGGCTGCGATCGATGCCCGTTGGGGCAGCCTCGATGGCGCCCTGCACGCGATCGCGTACGCTCCCGCTGACGCTCTCGGTGGCGCATTCCTTGAGACGCCAGCCGAGTCAGCTGCCGTGACGTTCGTCACGTCAGCCTTCTCGTACAAGACGCTCGCCGTCGGCCTGCGGCCGCTCTTCAACGCTGCCGGGGGAGGGGCCATCGTTGGTCTCGATTTCGACAACTCCCGCGCGTGGCCCTCGTATGACTGGATGGGCGTATCGAAGTCGGCGCTGCAGTCGGTGAACCGATACCTCGCGAAGTACCTCGGCGGCGAGAACATCCGTGCGAACCTGGTAGCAGCCGGCCCCATCGAAACGATTGCAGCGAAGTCGATTCCCGGGTTCGTCCAATTCGACGGTCTATGGGAGGTGCGGGCCCCGCTCGGGTGGGACACATCGAACCCGGATCCCGTGGCGAAGATGGCGTGCGTTCTGATGTCGGACTTCGCGTGCGCGACCTCAGGGGAGATCGTTCACGTCGACGGAGGGTTCCACGCCGTCGCCGCCGGCGTCACGGAAGGACTGTAGAACGGCTCGTCGGGATCGCTGCGGTGAAGGTGGCCCCACCACCAAGCGTCGGTTCGCACGACACGCCACCGATTCTCTGTCGAGGCCACCTTCGAGGGTAACCTCTCGCTATGGCTCGAGTACTCCTTCTTTTCGGCGGACGTTCATCTGAACACGAGGTTTCGTGCGCTTCGGCTGTCTCGGTGCATGATGCACTTGTCGAAGGCGGGTACCGTGTCATCCCCGTCGGGATCTCCCGTGAAGGTGATTGGCATCTCGCTGATCCCACCTTTAGGCCCTTCGTGGCTGATGGCAGGTCGGTTGTGATGACCGTGCCGTCAGGAGCGTTGCGGGTCGCCGACTACGATGTGGAGTTCGACATCGTCTTCCCCGTGTTGCACGGTCCTCAGGGAGAAGACGGGACTCTTCAAGGGCTGTTCGAGACCTGTGATCTGCCGTACGTTGGTTGCGGTGTGCTCCCCAGCGCGCTTGCGATGGACAAGGATCTTGCCAAGCGAGTCATCGCGAGCGCAGGGATCGCGACGACGCCCTGGCTCCCTGTCCAGAGAAGCGAGTGGGCCGGGGGGAGTGACGTTGTCATGGCCGAAATTGCGAAGAAGCTCGGCTATCCGGTCTTCGTCAAGCCCTCGGCGCAGGGTTCGTCGATCGGTGTCCGACGTGTCGAGAGCGAGGACGAGGTGAGGGCTGCGATCGATGACGCTCTGCGTTATGACCTGAAGGTCGTCGTCGAGGAAGCGGTGGAGGGGCGTGAGATTGAGGTTGCCGTGCTCGACGGTCCGCAGGCGTCGCTCCCCGGTGAAGTGATCACCGCCGCCGAGTTTTACACATATGACGCCAAGTACGCGGATACGGGCTCACGATTCGAGGTTCCCGCACAGATCTCGGAGGCGGCCACCATCGAGGTACGCGAGTTAGCCGAGGACGTGTTCAGAGAGTTGGGCCTGTCAGGACTCGCGCGGATCGACTTCTTCTACGAGACATCGACAGAGACGTTTCTCTTCAACGAGGCGAACACGCTCCCGGGATTCACCTCGATATCAGGATTTCCGAAGATGTGGGTCGCGTCGGGGATGACGTACGCGGAGCTGTGCTCCCACCTCGTGGACGCGGCGTTCAGACACTACGAAGAACGCAACCGATTGGCAATCCGTTAGATGTGGATTACCGGGCAGGTGAGCGTTCGGACGATGCCGACGACGGGTTGTATCTGTGTTACGACAAGGTGTCCGAGGGCATCGACATCGGTCGCCTCGGCGGAGACGATGACATCGTAGGGCCCTGTGACGGCCTCAGCGGACGCCACGCCGTCGAATTCGACGATTGCACGTGCGACGTCTGAGGCACGACCGCTGTCGGTCTGGATGAGAATAAACGCTTGAACCATGTGGTCAAGATACCAGATGCCAGGCTGCTCGTTGCGCTCACTCCCGAGGCGGGGCAGCTGCATACCCGCAGGAGAGGATCTGCTGGTCAGTACCCGTCTGACCCGAAGCGGAGGTGCGAAGCGTACGCGTCCTTACCTGTGCCGTTCAGATCGAACCGGACACGCTGTCCCTGTCGAAGAAACCGGAACATGGAACCGTCAAGGCTCCCGGGTTTGAGAAGAACTTCCCTGCGGTCGCTCTCGCAGACGATGATACCGATTCCGGTCTTCGGATCGAATACCTTGACGACACCCTGCATCAGGCCTTCTCGACCTTGCCTGCCTTGATGCATGAAGTGCAGACTCTCGCGCGCCGGGAGTTCGTCCCGTGCTTGACGCGGATCTTCTGGATGTTCGGGCGCCAGGTCTTGGATGACCGCTTGTGCGAGAAGCTGACCTGCTTGCCTGTCCACGGCTCCTTGCCGCAGAGCTCACATCTATATGCCATGTGGAAGAACCTCCTGAGGTGCGCGGGAACGATAGCAGCCCACCACATGTATCCGACCCGGCGGGGACCATTGTGGCAATGCGATCCAAGGTCGACCAAGATCGTCACATGACCGACGCAGCCCCCGAAGGACGAACGCTCGCGTACCTGGCCGGCATTGCGCCAGACCGGGTCAAGGGTATCGGGCCGATATCGATGAAGAAGCTCGATGGTCAGGGGATCCGGTCCGTCGCCGACCTGCTTCTCACCGTGCCGAGAAGATACCTGGATCGAAGCCGACTCTTCGATATCGCCGCCGCCCCTCTCGGGGAGGAGGTGACGATCGGTGGCGTCGTCGAGTCGTTCTCGAAACGCAGAATCTCAAGGGGTAGGACGATGATCGAGGCCATTGTGTCGGACGGCACGAGCCGCCTGCGGGTCGTCTGGTTCAACCCGTATATCAGGCTCACCAAGGGGGAGGAGGTCGTCCTCTCAGGGAAGATGGAGACGTTCCGGGGAAGTCTTCAGATGAACGGGCCGGACATTGACCGATTGAGCGGCCCTGAGGCCCTTGATACGGGGCGTGTCGTGCCCATGTATGGCGGCCTCGGCGGCCTGAAACCAGGGAAGGTTCGCTCCGCGGTCGCCAACGCCGTACGCAGGTCGGTTCCCATCTCTGACACGGTCCCCGCCAACATCCTGGAGCGGTTCGGCCTCGTCGACCGCACCTTCGCCTTCTCGCGGGTGCACTTTCCTGAATCGATGGACGACGTCGCGCCAGCGAAGCGTCGGTTGATATTCGACGAGTTCCTGCGCATCCAGATGGCATTGAAGGTGCGCGCCTACGACGAGTTCGAGTCCCAGGTTGGCGTTCCGAACTCGGTGAAGGGGGAGATGTTCACCCGGTTCGTCGACGCTCTCCCCTACACGTTCACCGACGCTCAGATCCGGGTTCTCGACGACATCCTGGGTGACATGGAGGCTGCGACGCCGATGCACCGCCTCCTCCAGGGCGAGGTCGGCTCGGGGAAGACCGTTGTGGTGATCTCCGCGTTCCTCACATCGGTCGAGAGTGGTCACCAGGGCGCCCTGATGGCCCCGACCGAAGTACTCGCCGTGCAACACTATCTCGGGACCGAGCTGGCATTTCGGGAGGCCGGGATGGGCCCTCCGCTTCGAGATGTCGGAGCTTCAGGGACACGGTCGCTCTTCGGCGAGGAGTCCCTCGCGACCCGTCCTGTCCGGATCGGGCTCTTCACAGGCAGCAGGGTGACCGTCAACTTCGTATCGGGGGACGTCTCGCGAGCCCGCGGTCTCGAATGGCTCAGGGACGGAACGATTGACATAGCGTTTGGCACGCATGCCTTGATCCAACCCGACGTGGAATTCTCCTCGCTCGGCATCGTGGTCATCGACGAACAGCACCGTTTCGGTGTCGAACAACGCGTCGTGATGCGAGACAGGAACCAGGGCGAGGGTGTCCCCGACCTGCTCCTCATGACCGCTACGCCCATTCCGCGGACGCTCGCGATGACGTTGTACGGGGACCTCACGGTCTCCGTCATCGACGAGCTGCCGCCAGGTCGGAGCGAGATCGTGACTGAGGCCGTCGCCGAGGCGGCAGACGACCTGATCGATCGCCGCATCACAGAAGCTGTACAGGCAGGGTGCCAGGTCTTCGTCGTGTGCCCGCTCGTCGAGGACTCGGAGAAAATCGAGGGGAGGTCTGCAACATCCGAGATCGCGAGGATCCGAGCGAGCCTGCCCGATCTTCGCTCGGAGCTCCTCCACGGCCAGATGCGCTCCGAGGACAAGGCTGCGGTGATGCATCGGTTCCGCTCCGGCGACGTGGACGTTCTCGTGTCGACGACCGTGATCGAGGTCGGCATCGACGTGCCGAACGCGACTCTGATGGTAATTCGCAACGCCGACCGCTTCGGTCTCAGCCAGCTCCACCAGCTCCGCGGGCGTGTCGGTAGGGGGGCGCACCCTGGCTACTGCCTCCTGGCGAGCGATCCGACGACGCCGGACGGTGAACGCCGGATAGAGGCGATGCTCGGGTCGACCGACGGCTTCGCACTCTCCGAGATCGACCTCGAGATCAGAGGCCAGGGCACCGTGTTCGGCGGGGTGCAGTCGGGCGCGGCAGATCTCCGCCTCGGTGACATTCTGCGTGATCATGAGCTGCTCGACGCCGCGAGCTCCGTGGCCCTCGACGCGGTGTCTTCCGATCCACAGAGCCCGTTCGTGGCCGGCGTCATGCGTGAAGTGGCAGCTCTTTTCGGAGAGCAGGCAGAGTGGCTCACAAGGAGTTGACATGAGAATCATCGCTGGAAGAGCGAAGGGCAGAGTGCTCAACGCACCCAAGTCGGGGACACGTCCGATGACGGGTCGTGCCCGCGAATCCATCTTCTCGATCCTGGCGGGACGATGTGAGGGCGCCGTCGTGCTTGATCTCTACGCAGGCTCCGGCTCGCTCGGGCTTGAGGCGCTGAGCAGGGGAGCGTCAGATGCCCTCTTCGTCGAACGGGACCGAGCGGCCTGCGCGGTTCTTCGCAAGAACGTGGAGCGGGTAAGCCTCGGTGGACGGGTACGAACCGCTGATGTGGCTCTCGTGCTTCGAGATGTGCCCGGCCGCTTCGACCTCATCTTCGTCGACCCCCCTTACGCTGATGACGACGCGAAGGTCCGCGGCGTGCTCGAACTGATCGATCCTGTACTGGCCCGCGGCGGGATCGTGGTCATGCACCGACAGCTGCGCAGTGAGGTGACGACTCCTGATTTCCTCCACACAGTGGACGAGCGACGGTACGGTGATGCTGTTGTAACCATGATGGAGAGGGCTGTGGAGTGATAAGAGCACTCGTTCCGGGGAGTTTTGATCCCCCCACGAAAGGGCATCTCGACGTGGTCGAACGATGCGCGGCGTTGTTTGACGAAGTGATTGTGGCTGTGGTGCACAACCCTTCCAAGAACCCGCTCTTCAGCGCAGAAGAACGTATCGACCTCCTCGAGCAGTGCGTGAGCCAGTGGCCGAACGTCAGCGTCGCCTCCTTTCAGGGTCTGCTCGTCGACTTCGCGAAGGAGGTTGGAGCGACCACCGTCGTGAAGGGGCTTCGCGCGGTGACGGACTTCGAGTTCGAGATACAGATGTCCCAGATGAACCGGTACCTCTCGGGCGACATAGTCTCGCTCTTCGTGGCGACGAAGCCAGAGTACGGGTACCTGTCCTCGTCCCTGGTGAAAGAAGTGGCGCGTCTCGGCGGGTCGGTGGACGGACTTGTTCCGGCGCCGGTAGCTGCGGCGCTGAAGGAGCGTCTCTCATGATCGATCAACCCGACCACTCCGCCCCGTCGTCCCCGACGCCGGGCAGACTCGCAGAACTGCTCGAAGATCTCATCACCGAGATCGAGAACGCAAGGGCTGTGCCTCTCTCGAGCAACGTAATGGTGAGCCAGGAGGAGATACTCGACCGGCTCCACGAGGTGATGGACGAGTTGCCCGAAGAGTTGCGGTCTGCGCGTTGGATGGTGCGCGAACGTGAGTCGTACATCGCGCGGACGAACGAGCGGGCCCAGGAGCTTGTGAACAAGGCGAAGGCAGAGTCCCAGCGCCTTGTCTCGGAGAATTACATTGTGCAGGAAGCGGTCGAGGAGGCGAACACCCTCGTCCGGAACGCAGAGAACGAGGCACGCAGAATAAGGCTCGAATCCGAGGATTACGCTGAGAGGCACCTCTCAGAGGCAGAGACCGTTCTCGGTGAGCTGTACCGTTACGTCACGGAGGCGAGGGCCGAACTGCACCAGTCTCTGCCACCTGCCCCCGAGCCGCCCGTACTTGAGTAGCACAGGGGCGTCGCCCCCTGCTGCGTCAACGGCACCCGGCGGGGCACCCCGTCCTGCACGAGAATATGGGCTCGACCGCGGCGCGCGCGCGTTACCCTTCCGGTGATCTCGCACCGGAGTTCTCTGATGGCCCACGACCCGATATACCTCGACGGTTCCACGCACCGGATTCCTGATGCAGACCCCGAGGAGACCAGCGAGTGGCTTGATGCCTTCGACTCAGTGGTCACGATCGACGGCGCGCAGCGGGCGAGTTATCTCATGGCGCGGCTACTCGAACGGGCGCGTCAGGCCTCTGTTGCGGTCCCGGGCTCGATCTCGACGTCGTACGTGAACACGATCCCCCCTGAGGAGGACGCTGCTTTCCCCGGCGACGAATATCTCGAGAAGCGGATCAGGCGCTTCATCCGATGGAATGCAGCAGCGATGGTCATCAGGGCCAATAGGGCGTCGAAGGGCATCGGCGGCCATCTCTCGACATTCGCGTCGTCCGCGACGCTGTACGAAGTGGGCTTCAACCACTTCTTCCGCGGCCAGGCGGACGGAAGCGCGGGCGATCACGTGTACTTCCAGGGTCACGCGACGCCGGGGGTGTACGCGCGAGCCTTCCTCGAGGGGAGGCTCGACGAAGCAACTCTCGACAAGTTCCGTCGCGAGATCGGGGGAGAGGGACTCTCGAGCTATCCACACCCGAAGCTGATGCCCGAGTTCTGGGAGTACCCGACGGTCTCGATGGGACTCGGACCGATCAATTCGATCTACCACGCGCAATTTCTCAGGTATCTCCACAACCGCGGAATCGATGATACGAGCGGTACGCGGATCTGGTCTTTCCTCGGCGACGGTGAGACAGACGAGCCGGAGACCCTCGGGTCGATCTCGCTCGCTGGACGTGAGAGGCTCGACAACCTCACGTGGGTCGTCAACTGCAACTTGCAGCGTCTCGACGGGCCTGTCAGAGGGAACGGCAAAATCATCCAGGAGCTCGAAGCGATGTTTCGAGGCGCCGGGTGGCACGTCATCAAGGTGATCTGGGGCTCTGACTGGGACGACTTGCTTGCACGGGACACGTCCGGGGCTCTTGTCAAGAAGATGAACACGACCGTCGACGGGGAGTATCAACGTTTGAAGGCCGAGTCCGGGGCGTACGTGCGCGAGCACTTCTTCGGCCCTGAGCCGGAGCTTGCCGCGTTAGTTCGGGAGATGACAGACGACGAGATCGGGGATCTTCGTCGCGGAGGCCTCGATCACAGGAAGATCTACTCGGCGTACGACGCGGCGACGAAGCTTCAGGGCGCTCCGACGGTGATTCTCGCAAAGACAATCAAAGGGTGGATGCTCGGCCCGGATATCGCGGGCAAGAACGCGACCCACTCCATTAAGCAACTGACATCGAGTCAGCTCCGCGGGCTGCGCGATCGGCTCCATCTCCAGGATGAGATCCCTGACGGTGTCCTCATCGACGGAGAAGATCCGCCGTATCTCCGTTTCTCCAAGGACTCGCCCGAATACCTCTATCTCCATGAGCGGCGTGCAGCCCTCAACGGTGTGATGCCGACGCGCGGGCTCGTCACGCGGTCGTCGATCGATCTGCCCGATCATGCACTCTTCGACGAGTTTGATGCGGGATCCGGAACGGTCGAGGTCTCGACGACCGGCGCGTTCATGCGCCTCCTCCGGTCACTCACCCGTGACCCGAACATCGGGGAACGGATCGTGCCCATCATCCCTGACGAGGGCCGGACATTTGGCATGGACGCGCTCTTCAAAGAGATCAAGATCTATGCATCTCAGGGGCAGCTGTACGAGCCGGTCGATCACGCCCTGATCCTGTCCTACAAGGAGGCTCGAGACGGCCAGATTCTCGAGCAGGGCATCACCGAGGCCGGTGCAACGGCTTCGTGGATCGCCGCGGCGACATCCTACGTCACGAGGGGTGTGCCCATGATCCCGTTCTACTCGTTCTACTCGATGTTCGGGTTCCAGCGGGTCGGAGACGCGTTGTGGGGCGCAGCGGATGCCGGCGCGAGAGGCTTCCTCCTCGGCGCTACGGCGGGTCGGACGACGTTGGCAGGTGAGGGCTTGCAGCACCAGGACGGGCACTCGCACATCCTCGCGTCGGTTATCCCGTCTTGTGAGGCTTACGATCCCGCCTTCGCGTACGAGACCGCAGCGATCATCGAAGACGGTATGAGGCGCATGTATGGAGCGGAGGATGAGGACGTCTTCTACTACTTGACGCTCTACAACGAAGCCTACGTGCAGCCGCCGAAGCCAGAGGGCGTCAGTGATGGCATCATCGAAGGCATGTACCGATTCGTCGGCGCTCCAAGCGACCAAGCGCACGCGGCAACGATCTTGTTCTCAGGCCCGGCGCATCGCGCCGCGTCAGAGGCTCGGGCGGAGTTGGCAGAGGAGTATGGCGTAGGTGCAGAACTGTGGAGTGTGACGTCGTACAAGAGATTGCGCGAAGAAGGGCTCGCGGTCGAGAGGTGGAATCGGTTGCACCCCGAAGCCGAACCGCGTATCCCCCTCGTAGCTACACGGCTCGCGGACTCGCCCGGCCCGATCGTTGCGGTTACCGATTACATGCGAGCCGTTCCTGATCAGGTAGCGCCACATCTCCGGCGCCCCTTTCTGTCTCTCGGCACAGACGGCTACGGCCGGAGCGACACGAGGGAGGCGCTGCGCTCCTTCTTCGAGGTCGATGCGGGCAGCGTCGTTGTAGCTGTGCTCTCGGAACTTGCCAGAGACGGGTCCATCGAGCCACGCGTCGTCCAGAGAGCCATCGAGCGGCACGGCATCGATCCCGATCTTCCCCCGGCCTGGCGTCGTTGAGGCGGGCAACCGTCGGTCACTGTCACCTGCGTCCTGATATCTTCCCCGTATGCGTCACAGCCCCTTCCAACTCAATGTTGCCGACCTCATCGGGAAGGATGCGTCGTCGCGTCCTGTGACGGTCACAGCGTCGGTCGATTGGAAGATCGAGCTGATTCGTGTCAGCGAGGAGCCGCCACTCGTCGCAGATCTCATACTGCATCCCGTATCCGGAGGCGTCGCTGTCACCGGGAGAGTTCGTTTCACAACCCGCGACACCTGCTACCGGTGCCTGCGCGAGACCACCACCGACCGAGAAACTTCCATCGGCGCACTGTTCGACGATAGTAACGACGACGATGAGACCTATCCTCTCGACGGTCGAGAGATCGACGTGTCTCAGGTGCTTCGCGACGAGGTGTTGCTCTCGCTGCCGGTCGTGGCAGACTGTGGCCAGGAGTGCCCCGGAGTTGTGAGTACCACAAGAACTGACTTGAATACAGACCCCTCGGGTGACGAAGGTGAGGCTCGCTCGCCCTTCGCCGTCCTCAAGGACCTCCTCGAACCTGAGGAATGAACAGAACAGGATCCTCAAATGGCTGTCCCCAAAAAGAAGATGTCGCGGTCCCGCACCCGCCGCCGCAAGGCGCAGTGGAAGGTCGCCCGTCCCACCATCACCCGCTGCCCGCAGTGCAACGCTCCGAACGCTCCACACCGTGCGTGCAAGGAGTGCGGCACGTACAGGGGCCGCGAAGTCATCCAAGCGCCATAACTTCCATGCCGCTCATAGCCGTTGACGCCATGGGTGGCGACTCTGCCCCCGGTGAGATCGTCGAAGGCGCGATCCTCGCGGCGAAGAAGGGGATAGGCATCGTCCTCGTCGGTGATGAGTCCCAGGTTGCCCCCCTCATCGAGGACGGGGGTGTCGAGATCTCCGTGCGCCACGCCTCTGAGGTGATCGGGATGCATGACGTCCCCGCACGAGCTATTCGGAAGAAGAAGGACGCATCGGTCGTGGTGGCCGCGCGCATGGTTGCGGCGGGGGAGGCGGACGCGATGGTCTCTGCCGGCTCGACTGGTGCGGCAATGGCAGCGGCGACCTTCCTCATCGGGAGACTCCCTGGTGTCTCGAGACCAGGCATCGCCTCGATCTTTCCAACGGGCCACGTCATCATGGACGTCGGGGCGAACCTCGAGTGCAAGCCTGGACATCTTCTCCAGTTCGCCGTGATGGGTAGCGCGATCTCCACCGTGTATCAGGGAGTGGAACACCCTCGCGTCGGCCTTCTCAACATCGGGGAGGAGGAATCGAAAGGGAGAGAGCTCGAGAAGGAGGCCTTCCGCCTCCTGTCACGCAGTGCCTCCGTGCGTTTCGTCGGCAATGTCGACGGCAGAGACCTCGCGACTGATGTCGTCGACGTCATGGTAACCGACGGGTTCACCGGGAACGTTCTGCTCAAGACGGGCGAAGGCACGGGGAAGCTCATCCAGGCGATGATCCTCGAAACGCTCAGCAAGCCCGAGTACGTCGACGCGGTCCAGGACCTCATGCCCGCGTTCATGGAGATCCGGGAGCGCCTCAGCCCGGAGTCGGTCGGGGGGGCCCATCTCATCGGGACCAACGGTGTCGTCGTCATTGCCCACGGATCCTCGTCGCGCATCGCCATTGACAACGCCATCGCGATCGCCGCAACGGGAGTTTCGAACGGACTGGTCGAGAAGGTCAGGTCGGGCATCGAAGCTGCCGTGCACTGACATGTCACAGAGCAGCAACCATCTTGACGAAGTGCAGGACGTTGTCGGTTACCGCTTCGCGCTCGTGGAGCTTCTCGAGACCGCGTTGACGCACTCTTCGTATGCTGCAGAGAACGAGGCCGAGTCCTATGAGAGGCTCGAGTTCTTGGGTGACGCCGTCCTGGAACTCGCGATGACGGCGAGACTCTACGAGCTTCTCTCTGACGCCCCCGAAGGGAGGATGACCCGGATCCGAGCGGCCATCGTGGACGAGAAAACTCTCTCTGATGTTGCCCGTGACGTCGGCCTCGCACGAGCGATTCGTCTGGGTGTAGGCGAGGACCGATCCGGTGGACGCGACAGGCCCTCCATCCTCTCTGACGTGATCGAGGCGATCATCGGCGCCGTGTACATAGATGGCGGAGCAGAGGCAGCGTTTGAAGTCGTGTATCGCCTCTTCGGCGAAGCCATCGATGATCGTGTGGCCGCACGTCGGGTCGCCGATAGCAGATCCAGCCTCCAGGAAGACCTGGCGCGCACGGGGAGGGTCGTGTCCTTCGAGTACGAACGCTCCGGCCCCGATCACGCGGTCGTCTTCCGCGCTACCGCGTACGTCGATGGCGGAGTGATCGGCACGGGGTCAGGCAGCTCGAAGAAGGCTGCCGCGATCGCTGCGGCACAGCACGCGCTTGACATGGGGATCTCCTGAAAATACGCGTACTGCTCAGATGGCTTACATACGTGTAATTTACTCTGGTAACCTTTAGCACCGTGAAACTCAAACATCTCACGTTGCGGGGCTTCAAGTCGTTCGCCGACCGCACGCGTCTCGATTTCTCGACGGGTGTCAACGTCGTCGTTGGCCCGAACGGATCCGGCAAGTCCAACATCCTCGACGCGATCGCCTGGGTGATGGGAACACAGGGAACGAAGTCTCTTCGCACGGAGAAGATGGATGATGTCATCTTCGCAGGCACAGCGACACGTCCACCGCTCCCGCGCGCCGAGGTATCGCTGACCTTCGCGAACGACGATCAGATCATGCCCCTGAACCTCGCTGAGATCACGATCACTCGCAGACTCTTCCGCGACGGCACATCGGAGTACGAGATGAATGGCGTGCCGTGCCGCCTCCTCGACATTCAGGAACTGCTCTCGGACGGCGGTATCGGCAAGCACCAGCACGTCCTCGTGAGCCAGGGCGAGGTAGGTGACGTGCTCAACGCGAGTCCCGAGGGTCACAGGGCGGTGATCGAGGAAGCAGCGGGGGTCACGAAGTATCGGAGCCGGCGGGATCGCGCGACGAGACGCTTGGAGCGCACCGACCACGACGTTGAGCGCCTCAACGACATCCTCGCCCAGCAGAAGCGGTCGATGCGCCCCCTGAAGCGTCAGGCGAACGCTGCCGGGCGCCATGACTCGGTGCGCGACGAAGCGCGGGCGTTACGTATCTGGCTCGGAGGGGAGGAGCTGCGCGGTATCTCCTCGCGTAGCGATTCGGCATCGATCGAACGGGGAGAAGTTGCCACGACTCGCGACCAGGCAGACGAAGAGCTCGAAGGGTTGCGGGGGAGGCTTGTTTCGTTGCGAGCAGGCGCCGGGACGGTAGGAGCGGCGCTCGAACGCGACACCGCAGCGGCGGCGAGGCTCGAGACGACGAGGGAGCGTCTGAGGCGCATCTCAATCGTGGCCAAAGAACGATCCCAATCGATCATGGCAAGGCTCGAGGGAGCCGAGGAACGCCGTGAGGACCTCGAGATCGAGCAGCGCCAGCTCGAGCATGACATTGAGACTGCTGCACACGACGAAGAGAGCGCAACCGACGAGGCTGAACATCGTGCAACGATACTCGCCGACCTCGAAGCGGAGGAGCGGTCGCTGACGGAGCAGATCCAGCTCCCGGCCGAGAGCGTTGCTGCGAACCTTCGGGGTGACCTGCTCGCCCTCGAGACGGCCGAACGTCGAGACCGAGCCGAGAGGGGACAGACGTCAGCCCGGATTCAAGTCGTCGACGAGCGAACGGCGGAGGAGACCGCGGAGATCCGACGACTCGACGAATCCATGAAGGCCACGGACGCAGAGGTGACGTCCCTCCACGATGTGTACACACGGAAGAAGGATGTCCGGGTCGAAGCGGAGGGCGCATGGCGCGACGCAGACGGCGACGCAACGGAGCACCGCCTCACGACTGCTGGTGCGCTCGCCCGGGTGGACGCGCTCGAGGCTGCGTTCGATGGCCTCGTCGACGAAGCGACGCAGAAGATCGCTTCCCAGGCAGACGGCGTCATCGGAGCGATCGTCCAGAGGCTGGAGGTTCCCCTTGAGCTGGCTGCCGCGGTAGATGGAGCCCTCGGCCAGTGGCGCGACGCCTTCGTCGTGTCAGATGTGTCGTCCCTCGCCGATGCCGTCGAACTGGTAAAGGGGAGCGGGAGCGGAGGCGTCGCTTTCGTTCTCACTCCGGGCAGCGCAGCGCCGACGGCTGGCGAGACAGCGGCAACGTACGGTGTCGATCTCCTCATCAACCTCCTCGGGCCGTCAACAGACTTTGACCTCGCCGCAACGATGCTTGGTGACGTGATCCTGGTGCAGGGGTGGAAGACCGGCGCACAGATCGTCGCTGCGTCGCCACAGATCCGCGCGGTGACGCCCGAGGGGGACGTCATCACCCGAATCGGTATCTCCGTCGCCCAGCCCGATGGTGCAGGTCCGGCAGCTATCGAAGCAGCGAGGGTCTCCCTCGAGGTCGCTGAGCGGAACCTGGCGCGGGCAGACAGCCTGGCGACCGCTCGGAAGAGAACATTCGACGTCGCTTCCGATGCCGAGCGTGAGTCTCTTGAGATGCTTGAAGCGTGCGAAGCGCGGCTCGCCGGGTCCACTGAAGCGCTCGGACTCGTCGATCGGGCGCGAGCAGCATCCCTCGGTGAACGTGCGCGTCTCACGCAGCGTCTCGATGCTCTCGACGAGGCGGATGCGAGCCGTAGGGAACGCATCGTCGAAGTTCGTCGGCGAGTCGGCGAATTCGAAGGTGAGGAAGCGACGAGACAAGCGGCGTTGGATGCGCTCAACGGTCGCCGTGAGGAAGTTGCCGCGCGCAGGGATGAGGCGAGAAGAACTCGAGAGCAAGCTACCTCGAATCTTGCATCCATCAGGGAACGTCGCAAGATGATGGGCCGCCGGCTCGCGGTGGTCGTATCTGAGACGTCGCAGCTCGAGCTTCTCCCCGGGCCTGGCGGCGACATCGCCCGTCTGAGGGACATCCGGGCGAGAGCCGAGGTAGCGATCGAGGTCGTCTCCGTGCACGTCGCGACGTTGCGTGATCGCCAGCGTGAGATGCGGGAGAGGCTCGGGAGCGCGAACCAGGAACTCTCCCAGGCTGAGACGCGGCGCGAGGAGCTCGAGCGCGCTACGAGATCTCTCGGTGACAGGCTCTCGGCTCTCGACATCGAGCTGGCCGAACTTGCGGTGCGCCATGAGGCTGCGTGTGAGGGGCTTCGGCGTGATGTCGATGTGTCCCAGGAGCTGGCGCTGAGCGCCGAGAGGCCACCTCTCGATGATGGCCTCGAGCCCCGCCAGCGTCTTGAGTCTCTTCAAGGCGACCTGAAGCGCATGGGGCCGATCAACCCGCTCGCCGCTCAGGAGTACGCGGAGATCGCGGCGGAGGTCGAGGAACTCGAGAGCCAGCTCGCGGATCTCGATCAGTCGCGTCGCGATATTCGGAAGGTCGTCGAGGCACTCGACGAGAAGTTGGGCAGCCTGTTCATGGAGGCGTTTGAGGAGATCGCGCGGTTCTACGCAGAGAACTTCTCTCTCGTGTTCCCCGGTGGGAGGGGACGATTGACCCTCACCGACCCCGGCGACCCGCTGACGACGGGTGTCGTCGTCGAGGCTCAGCCCGCGGGGAAGAAGGTCGGACGCCTCTCCCTTCTCTCAGGCGGGGAGAGGTCGCTCGCCGCTCTCGCGTTCCTCTTCGCAGTTTTCCGCGCGCGTCCCAGCCCGTTCTACGTGCTTGACGAGGTTGAAGCGTCGCTCGACGACGCGAACTTGCATCGGTTCCTACGCCTCGTCGACACGCTGCGCTCCAGTGTGCAGCTCGTCATCATCACTCACCAGCAGCAGACGATGGAGGCCGCTGACGTCCTCTACGGCGTCACGATGGAGCCGGCGGAGTCATCCAAGGTACTCTCGAAGCGAATGGCCGGGCGACAGGCGATACATGCCTGATACCTGTCACCGGTAGTCTGCGCCTCCCATGAATCCCACCTATATCGCGATTGCCGTCGCGGCGCTTCTCCTTCTTCTCGTCGCGGCGCTTCTCTTTCGTCGCGGCAGGGGAGCTATCGGGGCCGTTGGAGCCCCGGAGACCGAAGACAGGCTCAGAGATCGCCTGGCGAAGAGCCGCATCGCCTTCTCGGCATCCCTCGGCAGCTTCTTCTCTTCGGACTCGGGGGCAGAGGAGAGATGGCAGGAGCTTGAAGACGCGCTCATCTCTGCGGATGTCGGTCCAGGAGTTTCGGCGGAGATCGTGATGAGGGTGCGCGACCGCGGGCCGACCACCGGCTCGCAAGCCCGTTCTGTACTCGCCGAGGAACTGGTCTCGTCGCTGTTACAGGTGGATCGGTCGCTGAGAGTCGAAGGATCGCCGGCGGTGTTGGTCGTGGTCGGCGTCAATGGCACAGGGAAGACAACTTCGATAGCGAAGATCGCCAGAGGATTCGTTCTCGAAGGCAGGACGGTCGTTCTCGGCGCAGCGGACACATTCCGGGCAGCCGCGGACGCACAGCTCCGAGCGTGGGGCGATCGTGTCGGCGTTCCCGTCGTCTCTGGTGCGGAGGGTGCAGATCCGGCCTCGGTCGCCCACGACGCGTTCACGACCGCGCGCGCGGAGAACGCTGATGTGCTGATCGTTGACACGGCGGGCCGTCTCCACAGTCAGAAGAACCTCATGGATGAGCTCGGCAAGGTGGTGCGTGTCCTGCAGCGTGAAGCCTCGGGTGTGAGCGAGGTCCTGCTCGTGCTCGACGGAACGACAGGGCAGAACGGAATCGCCCAGGCGAGAGCGTTCACCGATGCGGTTGGCGTCACCGGGATAGTCCTGACGAAGCTCGATGGTACGTCCAGGGGCGGGTTCGCGATCGCCGTCGAACAGGAGCTTGGCATTCCTGTGAAGTTCATTGGCGTTGGCGAAGGCATGGACGATCTCATACCCTTCGTTCCCGACGACTTTGTGGAGGCTCTGCTTGCACCATGACACATGACCCCGCATCGCTCCTTGACCATGCCGAACGTGTCGCGGCGACGGCGCACGCTCCGTACTCGAGTTTCCGCGTCGGTGCTGTGGCAGTGTCGGCTGATGGTTCCCTCTTCACCGGGTGCAACGTTGAGAATGCTGCGTATGGGGCGTCCGTGTGCGCTGAGGTGAATGCCATCACGACAGCGGTCGCGAACGGCGTCGCTCAGATCGATACGATCGCGGTCGTCTGCCTCGACGGCGTGTCGTGCACCCCGTGTGGCAACTGCCGCCAGGTGATGCGCGAGTTCGGTGTGAAGCGCATCCTGCTTCGCGACAGCGATGGGGCGCCCGTGGAGTGCACGCTCACCGACCTCCTTCCACACTCCTTCGGTCCCGACTCCCTCCCGCCCACGTCTCTTCCAGAATCCTCGTAGCACGGGGAGAAGACAGGCAGAACATTTCTACCAGCACAGGAGAGCAGGCTTGAAGTATTCCCTCGTGCTCACATCGCGCTCTTTGACTCGTGTTCGCTGCAGCTCAATCAGCACGCTGCTGACTCGGCTAAGACTCTCGCGCTGTCCTAGTGGCCAAGATTCCTTCGGCGTCACAGAGGTGATCGCTTCGTGCGACAATTGTCGTCATCAGAATGCTGGCCTCGGCGAGCACTACGGAATCAGCTTGACTGTGCGGAGCGTCACCGAACGTCTTGTCGACGCTCTCGTCACCACGGCCGATCCCGCGAACCCATAGGAGGACCACATGGAAGACGGACAGCGACGGATGGCACTTATTGCGTCCCAGGGCACGCTCGACTGGGCGTACCCGCCTTACATTCTCGCTTCGACGGCGGCAGCGATGGACATGGAGGTGGCGATCTTCCACACCTTTTACGGTCTGACGCTGCTCAGAAAGGATCTGAAGCTGAAGGTGGCGCCCTACGCCAACCCGGCAATGCCGATGAAGATGCCGTTCGGCCCCGAGGCGTTCCGGAAGATCGACTGGCCGATCCCTAACGCGGTGATGACCAACGTGCCCGGGTTCAACCGGTTGGCGACAGTCCTCATGAAGCGAACCTTCAAGAAGAAGGCCGTGGCGTCGATCGCCGAGTTGCGCGAGATGTGCGTGGAGTCCGGCGTTCGGATGATCGGGTGCCAGATGACGATGGACGTTTTCGGGTTTGACATCGAGGAATTCATTCCCGGCGTCGAGATAGCTGGAGCAGCCGGGTTCCTTGATTTCGCCGCCGACGCAGACATCCAGATGTTCGTCTGAGCGGACCGTGTTCTCCAGGCCGGCGCGTCTGGCAGGAATGGGCTTATGCGTGTACGGAGACGTGTGTGCTACGTGCTTCGCTCTTTGAGGGCCTCAATCAACTGCGGGACGACCTTGTGGACGTCACCGACGATGCCGAGATCCGCCATAGCGAAGATCGGAGCGTCAGGATCCTTGTTGATCGCGATGATCGTTGAGGAACCCTTCATCCCGACCACATGCTGCATGGCGCCCGAGATGGCGCATGCGATGTAGACGCTCGGTTTCACGGTCCTACCCGTCTGGCCGATCTGGTACGAGTAGGGCACCCATCCAGCATCGACGACGGCACGGGTACCGCCGACGGCACCTCCGAGCAACCCTGCGAGCTCCTTGACCATCTCGAACTTCTCTGCTGAGCCAAGGCCGCGTCCACCAGATACGACGATCGAAGCAGATTCCAGGTCAGGGCCCTCAGAGGCTTCGACGTGACGTTCCGTGATGGTGGCAGCGGACCGTCCAGTATCGGGCATCGCCACAGTGATCACTTCCGGTGTCCCGCCCCCGACCCCTTCGGCGGTGAATGCCTTCGGACGCGTGATGACGATGGCGGGCGATCCGTTCGTCACAACGGTCTTCACTGATTTGGTGCCACCGAGAATCTCCGAGGTCACCAACACGCCGTCCGACGTATCGATGTCGAGGGCGCCGGCCACAACCGGCTTCACGAGGCGGGCACCGAGACGTCCCGCGACGTCGCGATCGGTGTTGCCTGGTCCGAAGAGGATAGCTTCGCCACCCTCTGACCCAAGAAGATCTGCAAGAGCGGCAGCCGCCCCGGCGGAGGGGAGCGAGTCGCCCGGATCGAGGTGGTAGACCCGTGTCGCCCCATGCTCGCCGAAGGTACCGAACGCGTCGTCTGAGCCCGACCCGACGTAGAACACGGAGACGTCACCGAGTGACCTTGCTTTTGCAAGGAGTTCGAGACTCCCGCCTGACGGTGACCCGTCGAACTCTTCTGCGAATATCCATACAGTCATCTCAGATCACCTTCGCCTGTTCAAGAAGTTCGACGATCTTGAGGTAGGCCTCACCATCGTCTTCGACGATCTCGCCGGCTGCCCTCGCCGATATATCCGTGACGGACACGACCTTCTGGCCTGCATGCAGCTCCACGCCCAGGTCGCTCGCCGTGAGCATGTCGACCGGTTTCGACTTGGCCTGCATGATCCCCTTGAAGGTTGGGTAGCGGGGCTCGACGGCACCCGCCGTCACCGCGAGTAGCGCGGGGAGGGGGGAGGACACGGCTTCGTATCCCGATGTCGTCTGGCGTTCGATCGTGACGCCATCGTCTGTGGCATCGACCTTGCGGGCGAACGACAGGCACGGTACGTCGAGGATCTCTGACATCATCTGCGGCACGATGCCTGAATAGCCGTCTGTCGACTCTGTCCCCGCGATGACGAGGTCGAATCCAGCGCGCTCGATCGCGGCACTGAGAATCTGCGCTGTTGCGAGGGCGTCAGATCCCTTGAGCGTGTCGTCGTCGATGATGACGGCTTTGTCCGCACCCATGGCGAGTGCCTGGCGGATGCCTTGGAGTGATCCAGACGGTGACATCGAGAACAGCGTCACTGTTCCGTCGGTCGCTTCGGCGAGCTGGAGCCCGACTTCGACACCGACTCGGTCAGTATCGTCGAGAACCTGATCATTCGGGCGTATTACCCAGTGGTTCTCATCGTCGAGCTCGTACGGCGTCGCCGGGTCAGGGATCTGCTTCACACAGACCGCGATGTTCATAGCGTTCCCGCTCCTTTGTGAGTCGTCAGGGGATGTTACAGCGACTTTGAGCGCTTGCTCAAAGTTCGAGCGGTCAGTCGTGCTCGACAAGAATCGGGAGGACTCGGTCGAGGACCGATGTGAATCGGGAAATCGACCGTTCTGCCATGTCGGTCACCTCGTGATGAGAGAGAGGCGTGTCTGAGATCCCCGCGGCAAGATTCGTGATGAGCGATACGGCGACTACCTGTGCTCCCATGTGGCGCGCTGCGATCGCCTCTGGGACGGTTGACATCCCGACGAGATCTGCGCCGAGTCGCTTCGCCATCTCCACCTCGGCGGGAGTCTCGTAGGAGGGTCCGGGGAACCACGCGTAGACCCCTTCGTGCGGTGTTATGCCGAGATTGGTGAAGACCTGGGCGAACCGTTCCCTGAGATTGCGGGAGTACACCTCGGACATGTCCGGGAAGCGCGGTCCGAGCCTGTCGTCGTTCTGACCCGTGAGCGGACTTCTGCCTGTGAGATTGAGATGGTCCGAGATGATGACAAGGTCACCGGGTGCAAACGTATCTTTCACGCCTCCGGCCGCGTTCGTGAGCATCACCTGTCTGGCTCCCGTGGAGATTGCGGCTCTGATCGCGAAGACGACCTCGCTCATCTCCCAACCTTCATAAGCGTGGACGCGGCCGGAGAGCACGAGGAGCCTGCGACCCTCGATGGGTACTGAGAAGAGGCTCGCCCGATGCCCGGCGACTCTTGGCAAAGGGAATCCGGGTATATCGGCGTACGGGATCTCGATGGAGTCAGGGAGGGTGCTCGCGTATCTGCTCAGGCCAGAACCGAGCACCAGTGCTGCGTCGTGGCTGTCGAGGCCCGATCTTGCGGCGATTACGACCGCTGCAGCGTGGAGCGCGTGAAGGTCGTCTGTCATTGGATCCCTCCTAGTATCAGGGGACCGACGCGCGCCGGTTCCTCTCCAATCTCCCACGCCTGGGAGAGCGCCTCCAGTGCGGCGCTGCACTTCTGCTCGTCGTTGTAAGCGATACGCACGAGCGGATCGCCTCTCTCGATTTCGTCTCCGATCTTCGCCTCAATGAGGAATCCGACGGCCGGGTCGATGTGGTTCTCCTTCTTGGCTCGTCCCGCGCCGAGCCTCACGCTGGCGATGCCGATCTGATAGGCGTCACAGCGGCTCACAACACCAGATCGTGGTGCGACGAGCACATGTTCCTCAGTTGCCTTGGGTAGGAGCGACGTGTCCTCGACAACGGCAGGATCTCCTCCCTGACGTTCCGTGAGCCGGAGAAAAACTTCGAGAGCGGCGCCGGACTCGACCGCGTCCACCGCTCGCGCCGTCGCTGCGTCCATGTCTGACAAACCGGCAAGCACGAGCATCTCCGCGGCGAAACGGATGGTGAGCTCTCGGACATCCTCGGGGCCTCTGCCGCGGAGGATCTCGACCGCCTCCGCGATCTCGTTCGCGTTTCCGACCGCGCGCCCGAGTGGCTGGGACATGTCAGTGAGGATTGCCGTCACCGATGTTCCATGGCTCGCTCCGATGGCGACCATGGTCTTGGCGAGCGTCGTTGCATCCTCAATGGTCTTCATGAATGCTCCGCTCCCGACCTTGACGTCGAGGAGAAGGCCATCGAGGTCCTCTGCGAGCTTCTTGGACATGATCGAGGAGGAGATGAGGGGGATGGACGGTACGGTGCCCGTCGCGTCGCGCAGTGCGTAGATGCGACGATCGGCCGGAACGAGCGTCTCGGTCTGTCCCGCCATGACGGCCCCGATGTCGTTGAGCTGTGCCGCGAACTCGGACGGGTGGATCGCCGTGGTGAAGCCTCTGATGGACTCCAACTTGTCGAGCGTGCCCCCCGTGTGGCCGAGACCGCGGCCGGAAATCATCGGCACCGCAACGCCACACGACGCGACGATCGGTACGAGCGGAATCGAGATCTTGTCTCCGACTCCTCCGGTCGAGTGCTTGCCCACCAGGGGCATCGCGACATCGGAGAGTTCAAGCACTTCACCTGAATGGAGCATCGCGTCGGTCCACGGATCGAGTTCGTCCTGGGTCATGCCGTTGAAGACGATCGCCATCAGAAGCGCTGACAACTGGTAGTCGGGGATACGGTCGGCGGTGTACTCCGAGATGATCCACCGCACCGCGTCGGGTGGAAGGGATCCCCCATCACGCTTCGTCCTGATCAGCTCGACGATCGAGTAGGTCATCGTGCCCCGCCTAGGGGCACTCGCCCGTTACGGAGGGTGACACCCTCGCCGCGGAGGTGTTGCGCGTGGTCGGCCTCAAGGCCGGGCACAAGGCGGCCATGTGACGTGATGACCCGCCACCAGGGGAGCCCCGGCACAGATCGCAGGAGATTACCCACAGCGCGTGCCGCGCCCGGGAACCCGGCTTCCTCGGCTACTTCGCCGTACGTCGCCGTCTCGCCCGCGGGAATCTGCTCGATCACATCGACGACGGCATCTTCGAACGGAGGGCCCATCACAGCGTCCCGAAGAGCCGGTCGCCCATGTCGCCGAGACCGGGGACGATGTAGTAGTCATCGTTGAGTTCTCGGTCGTGCGCGGCGGTGATGATGCGCACGTCCGGATGATCTTCGTACATGCGCTTGACTCCGTCCGGTGCTGTCACGACGCAGAGTGCCGTGATGTCGTTGGCTCCCGACGATTTGACCTTGTCGGCTGCCCATGACAGCGAACCTCCGGTGGCGAGCATCGGCTCGCAAATCAGCACAGAGGTATCCGAGAGATCCGGCAATTTCGAGTAGTACTCCTGAGGTCGGGCCGTTCCTTCGTCGCGGGCGACGCCGGCGAATCCGACCTTGACGTCAGGAATCATCTCGAGCACCGCATCGAGCATGCCGAGCCCGGCTCGCAGCACAGGGACGATCACCACGTTGTCGATGCGATAGCCCGTCGTTGTCTCCATGGGGGTGTCGATGTCGAACTGCTCAAGGGGTAGTCGACGCGTCGCTTCGAAGACGAGTGTGTAGGTGAGCCCCTTCGCTGCTGCCCTGAATTGCTGAGGGTCGGTCCTTCGATCACGGAGCACGGTGAGGTAGTGGCGGGTCAGTGGGTGGTCGATGACGGTGAGATTCATGGTGGCAGGCTATCAGGTATCTACGTCGGTATCGTATCGGCGAATTCGTTCTGTGATCAGACGTGCCATAGACTTCACGCTATGTTCGAATCCCTCTCAGCGCGCCTGGATACCGTGTTTCATCAGCTGCGTAGCAAAGGGCGCCTGAACGAAGACGATGTGAACGTTGCACTGCGTGGGGTGCGCATGGCGCTCCTCGAGGCAGACGTCAATCTCTCCGTCGTCAAGACGTTCATCGCTCGGGTCGGGGAACGCGCTGTCGGTACGGAGGTGACCAAGAGCCTCACCCCTGGGCAGCAGGTCATAAAGATCGTCCACGAGGAACTGATCGTCACCCTCGGAGAAGAGGCTGCCCCCCTTCTCCGTCCCGCGGCTCCGCCGCTCATCATCCTCATGGTGGGCCTTCAAGGCTCAGGGAAGACGACGACCGCGGCGAAGCTCGCCAAACACCTCAAAGGTAAGGGCAAGAGGCCTCTGCTCATCGCTGCCGACCTGCAGCGCCCCGCGGCGATCGATCAGCTCGAGACACTGGGGGGCAAGATAGGTGTGCAGGTCTACGCCGAGCGCAAGAGCAAGCCGACGAAGGTTGTCAGGGCGGGCCTCAGAGCAGCGCGCGACGCGAACGCCAATGTGGTCATCATCGATACCGCCGGCCGCCTCCAGATCGACACCGACCTCATGAAGGAGCTCGAAGCGATCAGGAAGGTCGCGAATCCTCACGAGACCCTCCTCGTTCTTGACGCGATGACGGGGCAAGAAGCTGTCAACGTGGCTCAAGGCTTTGCGCAGTACACGGACGTCACCGGACTGATCCTGACCAAGATCGATGGTGATGCGCGCGGTGGTGCAGCGATCTCAGCGCGTGAAGTCACACAGGTTCCGGTGAAGTTCGTGGGTACCGGTGAGACGATCGGCGACCTCGATGTGTTCTACCCGGATCGGATGGCTTCACGGATTCTCGGGATGGGGGACGTGTTGTCTCTCATCGAGAAGGTAGAGGAGACCTATGACCAGGAGGAGGCGGAACGGGCAGCCAGGAAGATATTCGACTCCACCTTCAACCTTGAGGACTTCCTCGAGCAGTTCCAGCAACTGAAGAAGATGGGGCCATTGCAACAGCTCGTTGGTATGCTCCCAGGCGCAGGGAGTGCCCTGCAGAACGTTCAGGTGGACGACAAGCAACTTGCCCGCGTGGAAGCGATCATTCGATCGATGACTCCATCCGAGCGTAGGAACCCAAAGACGATCAACGGCAGCCGCAAGCGTCGGATCGCCACGGGTTCGGGAACCCGTCCCCAGGATGTCAACGGAGTCCTCAAACAGTTCTCACAAGCACAGAAGATGATGAAAGCCATGGCCGGCGGCAAGAACCCCTTCCCCGGGATCTCGATACCGGACATGCAGCGCCCCTACAAGAAGAGGTAACCAGATGGCAACCAAGATCCGCCTGACGCGGCTTGGCAAGAAGAAGCAGCCGACGTATCGCGTTGTTGTGATGGATTCGCGTAAACCCCGCGACGGCAAGTACATCGAGCAGCTCGGTATCTACGATCCTCGCCAGAACCCATCTCTGATCAAGATCGACAACGAGCGTGCACTCCACTGGCTCCGCATCGGCGCGCAGCCGACAGAGCGGGCTCAGAAGCTCCTTGAGATCTCCGGCGCATGGACGCAGTTCAAGATCATCAAGGGCGAGATTCATACCGTTGCCTCGGACGCTGCTGAAGAAGCAGTCGATACCGTGAGCGAGGTGGTTGTTGTCGAGACCACCGAGGAAGTTGCCGAGGAAGTTGCCGAGGAAGT
>JASJXX010000069.1 GCA_030123765.1 Actinomycetota bacterium
CCGGCAGTGGCACGGCAATTCCGGTAGCGATGCCTTTTCTGGCTCGGAATGTTGGGAACCGCGATGCGTGTGGGAGCGTCATAGTGTTGTCGTCTACAGGTTGGGGGAGAGACATGCGGTTGGTTGCTGTCGTTGTGGCCTTTGCCGTCATGCTTGTTTCGTGCGCCGAAGATCTGAGCAGCGGGGCATCTGGTACGGACGAAACGCCGAGCGTGGAGTCACCCGACGGTCCTGTACCTGGATCGGGTGTCAGGCGCTGTATTGCTGGCGGTACCGACCATGCCGCCGATGCTGAGGGCTATGACACTCTCGATGCGGCCCTTGATGCTGCGGCCGATTTGGCGGGACTCGATGTGACGCTGTTGAGAGCCGAGGACCAGTCCGATACGTGGATTGCGGGAACTTCGGATGATCCCCGTGGAGTGATCGAGCTTCGGCAACCCGATGGCGGCGACGTGTGGTTCATCGACTCTGTAGCGTCCTGTCACTTCTACAACGGCCAGAACCCCGAGATCCCTGCCGAGTTGCCTTCTGGTGAGATAACCGTGTTGCGATCGATCGTGCTTGTTGAGGGGGCAGAGGTGGGAGACATCTACACAACGGGTCTTGCCGCTGACACAGAAGCCTTTGCCGATCTCTGGCAGGAGTTGGGGTTGGTTGGCGCTGCCCCCGTGATCGATTTCAACACTCGAGTGGTTCTCTACTTCGGTGCCGTCGAGTCTTCAAGCTGCCCCCTCGGTCCCGTGGAGGCAATCGTGTACAACCAGGGCAACCAGTCCATCCACCCACTCATGTCACCCGTTGCTACTGCCCAAGAATCTGACTCCGGTGTCCTTGCTTGTACCGCAGATGCGCGACGTCATGCAGTGCTCGTTGCTGTCGAGCGTGCAGATCTTCCAGATGGAGCGTTTTCGCTTTGGATCAGCGAGGATGATCCGCCTGGCTGCTGTCTCGACGGCTTGACATTCGTTGCAGCCAGCGAGCTGAACCCACCGGCAGGCGCCCCGTTCGATCCCCTCGGTGCAGACGGTGATCTTGGTGTCGGTGAGACAAGGATCGCATATGACGTCCTCACCCATTGCGGCGTCGAGTGGCTCGCCCGTCCAATCAACGGGCAGCGCTGGCATGCGGTCGACCTTGCGAACTACGGTGCGATCGGGATTGACGCGGTACCGCCGCAATGGGGAGAGGCGAACGACTTGCTTGACCTTCTTGTGACTTTGATCGACCAAGACACCCTCGAGGTCACGACCGCAACCAGCAACGTCGTCGTCACCTACGTCCCAGACACGACCGCGCCGGGCTGTAGGTGAGAACGCGCCCTGTGCATCGCCATTGTTCTCATGGGTGGCTCAGAATGCCAGTGTGAAACTTTCACTCCCATTTCGATGAAACTTCACACTTAGACCGAGAACCGCGTACCCGGAGTTCGAGTCCACACATACGTGCAATGTCGTCCACAGAGTCAGAGAGGTCGACCAACGCGAATCTGGATCGGTTCACTCAATGCTCCGTCTCCCGTTATCGTCTCTGTATGAGACGGCTGCTTGTTGGCGGCATGGCCCTCGTTCTCGTGGCGGCGGCGTGCAGTAGTGGCGGAGCTGAGATCACAGGCACGACGCCCCGGACGCTGACGACCACCTCAACAACCCTCCCACCGCCAACGACATCGACATCAACGACGGTCGCAGCGACGGCCACGACGCGTGCCCCCTCGGGTCCCGGGTACGGCGGCACGGTGATCATCGCAGACGACATGTCCCCTTCAACGCTCAACCCCTTCGCTCCCGGCGGTGACCACTTCATCGTTGCGATCATCGGACAGGCGTGGATGACAGGTGCATGGGACATCGACGGCTACACCCTTGAACGCATCCCCGATGTCCTTACCGAACTCCCGACCGTCGCGAACGGTGGCGTCGTCGTAAACGCTGACGGCACGATGACCGTGACTTATCACATCCGCGACGCGGCCAGGTGGTCCGACGGTGTCCCGATCTCCGGGGACGACTTCCAGTTCACGATGGAAGCCGCTGTCGGCACTCCACAAGACAACAAGTTCGCATCGCCGTACACCGACGCGCGCATCATCGCGACCGAGATCGGCGACAAGACGTTCTCGATGACGTTGCGCCGACCGACGATGCAACATCAGCTGCTGTTTCGCTGGCTCATCCCCAGACACGCTGTCGAGGGAACGAACCTCGCTGAGGACTGGAACACGACCACATGGCCTTCAGGAGGGCCGTTCGTCCTCGAACTCTTCGATGAGAACACAGCCGCCACCTTCGTGCGCAATGAGAACTACTGGAAGACCGACCCCGCGACCGGTATGCAGCTCCCCTACCTCGACCGGGTGAAGTTCGTTTTCCTCCGTGACATCGATCCCGTTCTCGGGATCACCAAGCTCGTCAACGCGTTCAAGGCACGCGAGGTGGACGTGATCCAACCACCGCCCTCGACCAAGTACACGATCGATCCGCTGAAGAAGCTCGAGGAGCAGGGTGCCATCGTCGAGGTCCTGCAGGGACCCGTGTGGGAGCACATCAACTTCCAATTCAGCGACAACCGCCTCAGTATCTCTCCGAATTCGTGCAATCACAGCCTCGCGTTTCGCAGGGCGGTGATACACGCCATCGACCGCGACGCCGTCGCCGAATCCGCCTTTCTCGGAGAGGGGGTGACAATGCAGTCCTATGTCGAGGCCTACACGCCCTCGCTCTCGACGGGCGCATGGGAACGGTACGAGTACGATCCCGAGATCGCACAAGCCTTGTACCAGATAGCGGTCGCGGAGACCGGCAGGGAGTGCACCGCCGTGTTCTCCACCACGTCGAATTCAGAGATGCGGCCCAAGCTCGCCAAACTGTACGCAGAGATGATGGAGGACGCTGGCATCCCGTTCGAACTCGAGCTCAGGGACTCCTCGGTCTTCTTCGGTGAGATGCTCGACGCCGGAACATGGGATGTCGGCCAGTGGGCGTGGGTCGGCTCACCCGGACTCTCACGGCTCATCGACTTCCACGACAACTTCGACCCTGCGGGGCAACCTCCGAAAGGCGGCAACTTCTACCGCTGGGGCACACCGGACTCTTCTGTCCGTGACGAGCACACGAGACGCTTCGCGCAGATCGTCAAAGAGATGAACACCACCGTGGATGAGACCGAACTCGTCGGCTTGATCCGTGCAGCCGAGGAGATCCTCGCCGACCAGGCCGTGATCCTTCCGCTCCATCGTCGCATCACGATGGCGGCTGTGTGGGGTGACGAGATCGGCGGATTCAAGTACAACCCACTACTCAGAGCGCACACGTGGAACATCGAAGAGTGGTACCGCACCGATAGGTAGCTGCCGTCTGTCGGCTCCTAGTAATCTCCTCAGACCGACAACCCGAGAGGATCGGTATGCCAGACGACGACCGTCGCGACATGGGTCTTGAGAACGACGAGAAGAGCCGACGCGTCTCGATCCGAGCGGTCATCGCTGGAATCGTCGCGATCGGCGCGGCGATCTTCATCTTCCAGAATCAGGATGACACCCGGATGGAGTTCCTGTTCTTCAGCGGAACTGTGCCGCTCTATCTGGTCATCATCATCTCGATGGTCCTCGGTGCAGTGCTTGGCTGGTTCGTCGGATACATGCGTCGGCGCCGGAGGCGGCGCGCCGACCGGATCTCATCGGAGGGTGGCTAAGCTTTCGGAGTGAAGCGCTCATCAAGAGCGGTGGAGGGACAGGCCCTGTGAAACCGCGGCAACCGATGTGTTCGGTGCCAATGCCTGATCGATGAGATGTCAACGAGCGGTAACCCGCTCGAGGCGCGTGAGCGTTTCGAGACGAGAGGAGCCGTGTCATGGTCCAGAAGAGCGATCCTTCCTGTCGATCTAGTCGTCGATTCCGTCGCGCCGCGGTTCGCAGGCTCGCTGCACCCCCCTCACTCGTCGCTCACGCTCCTCGTGTGTCCCCCCTGAAGGGAGGACCACAGTGACGGATTACATCGACACGATCCGGAGGAAGATCGTCGTCTTCGACGGCGCGACCGGGACCTGGCTTCAATCCCAACACCTCACTGCTGACGACTTCGGGGGAGAAGACCTCGAGGGCTGCAACGAGATCCTCAACCTCACCAGGCCGGACGTCATCGAATCGCTCCATCGGGCGTACCTTGATGTCGGCGCAGACGTCGTCGAGACGAACACGTTCGGCGCATTCGGCGCGCCCCTCGCCGAGTACGGGCTGGATGACCGTGCGTACGAGATCGCGGCAGCGGGCGCCGCCATCGCGAGACGTGTCGTCGACGAGTACACGGAACGTTTCGTGGCCGGCTCCATCGGGCCGGGGACGAAATTCCCGACCCTCGGACAGATCACCTACGCAGATCTCCGCGACCAGTACGAGATCGAGGCGGCCGGCCTGATCGACGGAGGAGCCGATCTGCTCATCATCGAGACCCAGTTCGACCTGCTCTCCGTCAAGGCTGCCATCAACGGATCGCGACGAGCGATGCGATCCTGCGGGCGCGAGGTGCCGCTCCAGACACAAGTGACGATCGAGCTGACCGGCAGGATGCTTCCGGGAACGGAGATCGGCGCCGCTCTGAGCGCTATCGAAGCGCTCGGAACGGACGTCATCGGCATCAACTGCGCAACCGGCCCTGTGGAGATGTACGAGGCTGTCCGTTACCTCGCGCGGCATGCCTCGATCCCGATCTCGGTGATCCCCAACGCGGGACTGCCCTCGGTCGTCGATGGTGCAATGCATTACGACCTCGGTGCTGTGGAGATGACCGAGCATCTCACGACGTTCGTTGAGGAGTACGGAGTCAACATCGTTGGAGGGTGCTGTGGCACGACTCCCGAGTACATCGCCACGCTCCTGAAGACCGTAGGTCGTCACGCGCCCATCGCGCGGCACCCGACACGCGTACCGTCAGTAACGTCTATCTACTCGGCGGTGCCTCTCCGCCAGGACACCTCGTTCCTCATCATCGGGGAGCGTACGAACGCCAACGGTTCCAAAGCCTTCCGGGACGCGATGCTCGCAGGCGATATCGACGCGTGCGTCTCGATCGGACAGGGACAGGTTGCTGAAGGCGCCCACCTCGTCGACCTCTGCGTCGACTACGTCGGACGCGACGGTGCTCTCGACATCGACGCTCTCGCGCAGCGATTCGCGACCGACGTTGTCGCTCCGGTCGTTGTCGACTCGACGGAGCCACGCGTGATGCAGGCGGCGCTCGAACGTCTCGGAGGCAGGAGTGTGCTCAACTCGGCGAACCTCGAATCAGGGGACGCGCCGGGCTCCCGCCTCGACGAGATCCTGAGCCTTGCAAAGGAACACGGCGCTGCCGTCATCTGCCTGCTCATCGACGAACGGGGCCAGGCGAGGGACACGGAGTGGAAGATGGAGGTCGCCCACCGCCTCCACGACATCGCGACCGGACGCTACGGCCTGGCATCGCACGACCTGATCTTCGACCCCCTCACCTTCCCCCTCTCGACGGGTGACGGTGACCTGCGCCGTGACGCCATGGCCACGATCGAGGCCATCAAGCGGATCAAGGAGGAACTGCCTGGAGTGAGCACCGTGCTAGGAATCTCGAACGTGTCGTTCGGTCTCCGTCCCGCCACGAGACGTGTGCTCAACTCCGTGTTCCTTCACGAGTGCCTCGACGCGGGCCTCGACGCGGCCATCATCCATTCAGGCAAGATCACTCCGCTGTCAGAGATCGAAGATGAGCACCTCGAGATCTGCCTCGATCTGATCTACGACAGAGGGAGGGAGGGCTACGACCCTCTCGAGGAGCTTCTCCACGCGTTTGAGACAGTCTCGGATGTGCGAACCGCGTCCGACCCATTCGAAGGCCTGACGCTGAACGAGCGGATCGAGAGGCGGATCGTCCTCGGAGCCGGTGCTGGACTCGAGGATGACCTCGACGCCGCCCTCCAGGAGACCAGCGCCCTGGCAATCATCAACGATGTTCTCCTCTCTGGCATGAAGACGGTCGGGGATCTCTTCGGCGCCGGAGAGATGCAGCTCCCTTTCGTCCTTCGCTCGGCCGAGACAATGAAGGCGGCAGTTCGGTATCTCGAGCCGCATCTTGACTCGGCCGACGCTGTCGAGCGCGGCAGCATCGTGCTTGCCACCGTCTCGGGTGACGTCCACGACATCGGGAAGAACCTCGTGGACATCATCCTCACCAACAACGGGTTCCGGGTATACAACCTCGGCATCAAAGTCCCGATCGCAGAGATGATCAAGACCTTCGAGGAGAAGGGCGCCGATGCGATCGGCATGAGTGGCCTACTCGTCAAGAGCACGCTGGTCATGAGGGAGAACCTCGACGAACTTGCCCGGAGAGGACTCGGCCATATACCTGTGCTCCTCGGCGGTGCCGCGCTCACCCGCGGATACGTCGAGGATGACCTCGCCCACCGGCATGAAGGGCCGTTGGTGTACGGGAAAGACGCCTTCACAGGCCTCGACGCGATGCAGTGGATCACGGGTCACGGTGACAAGCCTGTTTCGCGCAGGCAGAACCTTCCGAAGGTCGATCGTCGACGCGTCGACCACGGTCCCGCCCCGGAGCGTTCGCCTGAGGTGGTGGCAGACAACCCCATACCTGAGGCGCCTTTCTCCGGATCCAGGATCGTCAAAGGCATCGAGATCGACGAGATCGCCCGATACCTCAATACGACAGCGCTCTTGAGGAACCAGTGGCAGTACCGGCCGGAGAAGGGGGAGACGGATCAGCGATTCAAGGAGCGCCTCGCCCCCGAGATGCGCCGGATCCTCGCGACGGCACGAGCCAACAACCTCCTCCAGCCTCAGGTCGTCTACGGATACTTCCCTGCCAACAGCGATGGCAACGACGTCGTCGTGTGGACGGACAACAGCCGCACACAGGAGCAGGTGCGATTCCGCTTTCCGAGGCAGACCGAGCCGCCGTGGCTCTGCATTGCTGACTACTTCCGGCCGGCCGAGTCCGACGAGGTCGACCTTGTCGCCTTTCACATCGTGACGATGGGATCCGCGATCTCGGAGTGGGCCGCCGACCTCTTCGCCGAGGACCGCTACGAGGAGTACCTCAAGATTCACGGACTCGGTGTGGAGATGACCGAGGCGCTAGCCGAGTTCTGGCACGCAAGAATCCGGGAGGAGCTCGGCACTGCGCAGGAGGACGACCCGACGATTCGAGGCCTCTTCCGGCAACGATATCGGGGCGGGAGATACTCCTGGGGATACCCTGCCTGCCCGGATCTCGAGGACAACCTGACCGTTGCTACGCTGCTTGGCGCCGACCGGATCGGGATCGAGATCGGCGCCGACACGGGATATCAGTACCAGCCGGAGCAGACCACCTCGGCGATCATCTGCCACCATCCACAGGCGAAGTACTTCATCGCACGCAAAGCGAAGGAGGTGCGCAGTGCTCGCTGACGCATCCTCATTCATCCACATGAGTGAGATCAACCCGCCTGAGCTTCCGAACACAGCGCACCTCCTCCTCGAAGGTACGTGGGCCAACGTGCTGGTCACCGACAACGTGTTCGGCAAGATCCGGGTGTCACCCTACGCGTTCTCTGCGCGCATCACGCACGATGTCCCGTCGGTTGCGCCGACCGTTGTGATATCCACGAGAGATCGCAACATCCTCGCTATCGAATCCGAGGTGAGAGGTGCCCTCGGCAACGGAGTGGACTCGTTTCTCGTCGTTGTGGGTGACACGATGCCCCAGGTCGACCATCTTGCAGACCATCACGAGATCGTCAGGCACCTGAGAAACCTCCAGGACAAACTGCCGAACTTCGAAGTAGGCATGCCGACGCGCCTCATAGCCTGGCACAAGAGACGCCGCATCGAGGCAGGGGCCCAGTTCCTGGTCGCGGGCCCGATCCTTGATCCTTTAACGGTCGCCGAGCAGGTCGGCAAGCTCGACCTCCAGCCGGATGATCCACCCGTCTTCTTGATGGTCATCCCCCCATTCTCCTTGATCTGGATCGATCGTATGGAGTCGATGGGCGCAGTGCCGGTAACTGACGAGCTCCGCGACCAGTTCGAGACCGCGGGGGAGAGTGAGGAGCAGAGGGCCTTCGCCTGGCAGGCATCTCGCCAGGTCGCAGCCGAAGCTGAGCGCGCCGGTTGCGCAGGAGCGATCCTGATGGGCCTCAACTTCGACACGATCGTCGACGAAGCGGCCCTCGCCTGGAACCCGTCCATTCTCGCGTGACGAGCCGACCCGGGTCGCAACTAGAGGTGTGGTCCGATCTCCTCCGCGAGACGCTGCATGAGCTCCCGCTGCCGCGCGTGCTCCAGAGTGTGGAAGTAAGAGCGAGCGACGAACTCAACCGGAACTCCTGCCCGGTCGCGCAGAGCGAGCAGGCGCTCAACGATGAGGTCAGGCGGTCCCACGAGGGCGTCGGTGTGTCGTAACGCTTCCAGCTCTCCGCGACCCATGGGAGGGGCGAAGCGGATCGGACCCGATCGTGTCGCCGACGCCTCCATATCCCCGTACTTCCACTCCATATTCCTGATGTGCTCTTCGGCCTCGCCCCAGCCGGCTTCCCCCGCCTCGGCAGGGAAGATGGCCGAGTAGTGAATGAAACGAAAAGTCGCGGGGTCTCTCCCACAGTGCTCCAGCTCGTCAATCGCCCAACGCACATGTTCGACGAAGATGTCGGCGGGCCGGTTTCCAAAGAACCCGTCCGCCGACCGTGCAGCTCTTCGGACCGCTACTTCCGCCGACCCACCAATCACAATTGGGATACGACGGTGGGGGGTGGGTCGTACTCCCATCAAGGGGAGTTCGTAGACCTCTCCTATGTGTCGAAACGGCTCGCCGGACCACGCCTGGGGGAGAATCTCGAGGATCTCTTCCATCGCCTGACCCCGTTGGCCTCGGCGACTGCGCAGCCCCTCGAATTCGATGGGATTCCACCCGATTCCAAGTCCAAGGGTGAGCCGACCATCGCTGAGCAACTGCACTGTCGCAGCATCCTCTGCAAGGCGAATCGGGTCATGGAGGGGAGCCAGCAGGAGCCCTGTCCCGATCTCGATGGAGGTAGTGGCCGCTGCGATAGCCGCGCTAA
>JASJXX010000070.1 GCA_030123765.1 Actinomycetota bacterium
CGCTTCGGCCTTGGGCGCGCGCTCATGTCTGAATGTGCTCTGGAAATCGTCGCAGTCACGTAGTTTCCATGTAGGTGCTCCCCCCCTGTATCGACCTTTTCCACCCAGCGTTGAGCTTTTGACAGGAGACAGGTCAATTCCATTCAATGAACGCGGAGGACCAGATTGTTACGCAGTCGTCCGAGGCGCAGCGGATTCTGACCTCTCGATCGTTCGTCACGACGACGGTCCGAGCCGGTCCCTGCCTCACCAGATCCACGATCGCGTCGTCTGCCGTCTCCCCTCGTGAGAACAGCACGACAACGCCATCGGGCGACCGGAATCCCTCTCGCGCTTCGTCATCGGAACCGTCGAACACGACAACAATCTCTGCCGGTGTTCTTCTCGCAAGCTGACTCGCTCTACGGATGACATCATCTCTTGCATCCCGGGTCGCGAACTCGTCGCCGTGGAGGACGCCTGCAACGTTGTAGCCGTCGATGATGATTCTCTGCAGAGATTGCTCGATAAGCACGACCAGGGCGTCTCCTGAATCCGGGGCCACGCCGTGGGGAATGCTGAGAGGCCGAGGGACTGCAGGCTCGACATCGTGAACCGCTTGACGTCGGAACGGCCTCGCCCTGCGTTCGGCCGCGTCGAGCCACTCGGCGAGAGCAAGGGGATCCGAAGGAGAAGCGTCCTGTCGAATATCACCCTGTGACATTGAATCTCTGGTGATCTCGCGGCGACGGACCCGCTCGGAGATCCGTTGGGCTTTGGCTTCGACGTCGACGACGACGCGCTCCAAGGCCAGCACCCTCGCTTCGAGTTCAGTGATGCGATCGTCTCGCTGCGAAACTGTGATCGTCAGCTCTCGGTTGCGCGCCTCGGCGCGGGCTCTGGCGTCCTCTGCAAGCAACCGAGCGTCACGTATCTCGACCTCGTGCCCCTTACGCAGGTCAGTCACCCTCTTCTTCCCCTCGATGAGTTGCTCGCTGAGCGACGCGATCCGCAGCCCGGCTTGAGCGAGCAGGTCACCCGTGTCGCCGTCGCGCGCGTCCGCCGCCCTCTCTCTGAGCTGCTCGCACACAGACTCGGGGTCTGCCAGGTACTCGACAAGAATATCGTCGTGGGGATCGTCGGGCTCGAAACGCTCCGCGACGGCCGTACGAAACTGCTCGTTCTCCTCCAACTCGTGCACGATGGAGCGAGCAAAGGGCGGCGGCAGCGTCCGATCTGAGCGTTTCGCGATATTCCGCAACCTCGTCGGGACATCGTCGGGGTCCATCTGAGCAAGCTCACGGCGCGCCGATTCGATGACTGGTCGCAACTCCTCAAGCATCGCCTTATCGAGGCTCATCGCGGTAATCCCCGGACCCGACGGCGCCTCGTCTTGACATGTGATCTCACAGTGCCATACTCGCACCCCACCAGTACAAACGAAGCGAAACAAAAAAATGGCCGGACGACTCGGACTCGTACTCCTTCTGTAGTAGGCGCATCGAACACCTGATGCGCCCAACCCTCCGTGCCCGGAGGGTTCTTTCATTCCCGGAGACGAACATGCCAGAACAACTCAGCGGAGCAGCGATTCTCATCAGAGCCCTCGAGCACGAGGGTGTCGATGTGATCTTCGGTGTGCCCGGAGGGGCGATCCTCCAGGCGTACGACGCGCTCTACTCCAGCTCGATCCGCCACATTCTCGCGAGACATGAACAGGGTGGGGGCCACATGGCGTCGGGATACGCCCATGCGACCGGTCGCGTCGGAGTCACGTTCGCGACATCAGGGCCTGGAGCGACGAACCTCATCACGCCGCTCGCAGACGCCTACATGGACTCGATTCCCGTCGTTGCGATCACGGGACAGGTACGCACGACCTCGATAGGGCTGGACGCCTTCCAGGAGACCCACACGTGGGGTATCTCCATGCCGGTGACGAAACACAATTACCTCGTGACCAACATCAACGAGATCCCCTCGACGATCAGAGAAGCGTTTCATGTTGCATCGACCGGCCGCCCCGGCCCGGTACTGGTTGACATCACCAAAGACGCTCTCGCTGACGCCATGCCTTGGCACGGCCCTGTCGAGATCGACCTCCCTGGCTACCGACCCTCCGTCCAGGGCCACCCCAGACAGGTGAAGGCCGCAATGGACGAGATACTGGCGTCGGAGAGGCCGGTTCTTTATGCCGGTGGCGGAATTTTGCGGGCCAGAGCGAGCGAGGAGCTGAGAGCGTTCGCGGAGCAACAGGGTCTTCCCGTCGTCACCACGCTCATGGCGAGGGGTGCGATCCCCGACTCCCATCCCTTGACGCTCGGCATGTCGGGGATGCACGGCAACTACACGGCCTCCACCGCAATGCAGCGCTCAGATCTCCTGATCGCAATCGGCGCCCGCTTCGACGACAGGGTGACGGGCAATCCCGATCTCTTCGCACCCGAAGCAAGGATCATCCACATCGACGTCGATCCAGCGGAGATCAGCAAGATCCGCAAGGCGGACGTTCCAATCGTCGGCGACGCCAAAGCCGTGCTCAGACAGCTCCTCGACGAGGGGGAGAGGCGACTCAAGGACGGTCCGGCGCCCACGCGAACCGAGTGGATGGACACCCTCGAAGGGTGGCGCCGCGATTTCCCGCTCGCGTACGTCCAGGATCCGGACGGGCCGATTCAGCAGCAGTACGTGATCGACGAGCTCTGCAAGCACGCCGGCGACGCTATCGTCGTGGCCGGCGTCGGCCAGCATCAGATGTGGGCGTCCCAGTTCTGGAAGTTCGAGCGGCCGAACGCGTGGATCAACTCCGGCGGACTCGGCACAATGGGGTATGCCGTGCCTGCAGCGATAGGCGCTAAGGCCGGGATGCCGGATACAACTGTCATCGCCATCGACGGCGACGGATGTTTCCAAATGACGTTCCAGGAGCTCATCACTGCCGCCGAGGAGGGCATCCCAGTGAAAATCGCCGTTATGAACAACGCGAACCTCGGCATGGTGCGCCAGTGGCAGAAGCTCTTCTACGACGACCGCTACTCGGCGACAGAGTTGTCGTATACGAATCCAAACATCCCGATGCTCGCCGAGGCTCTGGGCTGCGCGGGCTTCCGTGCCGAGACGCCGGATGAGGTCATTCCGACGATCGAGAAGGGCCTCGCCGTGAACGATCGGCCTGTCGTCATGGAGTTCGTCTGCGACCCTGACGCGATGGTGTTCCCCATGATCGTGGCCGGGGGTTCCAACGATGAGATTCTCATGGGTCCGGAGGACATTTCGTGCAACACCTGATAACCGTCACCGTCGAGAACCAGCCCGGCGTCCTCGCGAGGATCACGTCGATGTTCGCGAGAAGGGACTTCAACATTCACTCCCTCGCGGTCGGCCCGACCGAGGATCCCACCCGATCTCGGGTCACGATGGTCGTCGATGGCCCGGAGATGGAACAGATCGTCAAACAGCTCTACAAGCTCATCCACGTCATCAAAGTCACGGAGCACCCTCAGGGAGAAGCGATCGAACGCGAAATCATGCTCGTTCGAGTTCATGCAGACCCGAAACGGAGAAGCGAGATCCTCAATGCGGCCAACATCTTCGACGCGACAGCCGTCGACGTCGGGGCAAGCACGATCACATTCGAGGTCGTCGGTGAGCCGATGAGGCTCTCTGACTTTCTTGAGTTCATGAAGACCTACGGCATCGTGAGCCTTGCGAAGTCCGGTCGCATCGCGCTCGCCAAGGACGCGAAGTCGCAGAACACGAAACAGAAGCAGACAGCAAAGGGAGCCTGACACGATGACGACCATGTATTACGAAGCCGACGCAGACCCGAGCCTTATCGCTCGTCGCAGAGTCGCGGTCATGGGCTTCGGCAGCCAGGGGCACGCCCACGCGCTCAACCTGAAGGATTCCGGCGTCGACGTGATCGTTGGACTGCGCGACGGTTCACCGCGGGTTCAAGCGGCGTCGGACGCAGGCCTCAAGGTCGTCAATCCCGAAACGGCCGCCGAGTGGGCGGACCTGATCATGGTGCTTGTTCCTGACCAGGTTCAGAAAGGCTTCTACCACGATGTCATCGCGCAGAGGCTGTCTGTGGGCGACGCCCTCTTCTTCGCGCACGGGTTCTCCATTCACTTCGAGTTCATCTCCCCACCGGGATACGTGGATGTGGGAATGGTGGCGCCGAAGGGCCCGGGGCATCTCGTTCGGCGCCAGTACGTCGAAGGTTCAGGCGTCCCGACGCTCGTTGCTGTGAACCAGGACGCTTCAGGTGGAACGCTCGCGCTCGCGCTCTCCTACGCCCACGCCATCGGAGGCACTAGGGCGGGCGTCATCGAGACGACGTTCAAGGATGAGACGGAGACCGACCTCTTCGGTGAGCAGGTGATCCTGTGCGGAGGAGTCGACTCCCTGATCCAGGCAGCGTTTGAAACGCTCACCGAGGGCGGGTACACCACCGAGATGGCCTACTTCGAAGTGCTCCATGAGCTCAAGCTCATCGTCGACCTCCTCTGGGAGGGAGGCATCGAGTGGATGCGCCACTCCGTGTCTGACACTGCCGAGTATGGGGACATCACCCGGGGTCCGAGGATCGTCACGGCCGAGACGAAGGCCGAGATGGGCAGGATCCTCGCGGAGATCCAGTCGGGTGAGTTCGCCAGGGAGTGGATGGCTGAATACGAAGCCGGTTCCCCGAAGTTGACGGCAGCCCGAGCAGCCATTGCAGAGCACCCCGTCGAGGCGACCGGCCGAGCCCTCAGGGAGATGATGACCTTCATGGTCGCGAAGACCCCGAAGGATGATGTATGAGGGCCAGGCGACAGGTAACAGGTAACAGGGAAGAAGCCCATGAATGATCGGCTGATAATTTTTGATACGACGCTGCGTGATGGCGAGCAGGCGCCGGGGATTGCACTCTCACCGGATGACAAGGTCGCGATCGCGAAGCAGCTCGCGCTCCTGAAGGTCGACGTCATCGAAGCCGGATTCGCCGCAGCGAGCGCCGGCGACTTCACATCTGTGGCGAGGATCGCGGCGGAGGTCCCCGGGCCGACGATCGCGTGCCTCGCACGCACCCACGCCGACGACATCGATCAGGCCGCGGACGCACTAAAGGCCGCGGACAACAAACGAATCCACGTTTTCATCTCCACATCTCCCATCCACATGGAGCAAATGCTGCACATGTCCCCTTCGGAGGTGCTCAAGTCCGTCAAGGAGGGCGTGGCCCGTGCAAAGAGGTACGTCGACGACGTCGAATTTTCTCCTCAAGACGCGACGCGGTCTGACCCGGAGTTCATCATCGAGGTGTGCCGCGCCGCGGTCGCCGCCGGGGCCACAACGATCAACATCCCAGACACGGTCGGCTACGCGATGCCGGAGGACTTCGTCGAGCTGCTCACCAACGTCTACGACAACGTGCGTGACGGCAACGAGGACGTGATTATCTCTACGCACTGTCACGACGACCTCGGACTCGCCGTTGCGAACTCGCTATCTGCAATAAGCGCAGGCGCCCGCCAGATCGAGGGCGCCATCAACGGGATCGGCGAGCGGGCAGGCAACACCTCCACGGAGGAGGTCATCATGGCGCTCTCCACCCGCGCTGATTACTTCAATGTCGAAATCGGCGCGGACACGACCCAGATTTTCGAGACGTCCCGCCTCGTTTCGAGCCTCACCGGATACCCGATTCAGTACAACAAGGCCGTCGTCGGACGGAACGCGTTTGCTCACGAGTCAGGAATCCATCAGCACGGCGTGCTCCAGAACCGAGAGACGTACGAGATCATGGACCCCGCGTCTGTCGGCCGCGAATCTGTGCTCGTGTTGGGCAAGCACTCCGGTCGAGCCGCGTTTCAAGATGCCCTAAAGAAGATGGGCATCGTCCTCGAGGACGTCGACTTTCAGCGCTCGTTCGACAGGTTCAAGGAACTTGCGGACCGCAAGGGGGAGATCTCCGAAGACGGCATCAGGGCCATCGTCACCGAAGAGACAGCCACAGACAGCGTGGAGATGCAATTCGAGGCCATCGTCGTGTCCGGCGGGTCTCATGAGGTGCCGGTCGCGACGGTGACCCTGGCTCGCAACGGCGATGTCATCACGAATACAGCGGAGGGCGACGGCATGGTCAACGCCGCGTTTGTGGCGATCCAGGACGCGTACGGGATCCCCGCGACACTGCTCGACTACCGGGTCTCACCGATCACGCCCGGCGCTGACGCCATGGCCGAGGTCAGTGTGATCATTCAGGTCGGCTCATCGAGCTTTTCCGGTCGCGGCGTATCGACAGACGTCGTTGAAGGATCGGCGCGTGCGATCGTGTCGGCGATGAACAAGGCTGCATTTGACCGCGGAGTCACAGAGAACCCGCGAGACTCAGAAGCGTGAACGCGCACTTCGCTCTTCTTCCAGGCGACGGTATCGGCCCTGAGATCGTTCAGGAGGCCCGCATCGCCCTCGATGCGGTAGCTGATCGGTACGGTCACGACTTCTCGTACTCGGAGCACCCCATCGGCGGTTGCTCGATCGACGCCTCCGGCGATCCCCTCCCCGCTGCAACCATTGAAGCTTGCAGGCGTGCAGACGCCGTGATCCTCGGCGCTGTCGGCGGTCCGAAGTGGAGCGATCCGGAGGCGCCGATCAGGCCGGAGGATGGCCTGCTGGCGATTCGCAAGGAGCTCGGCCTGTATGCCAATCTGCGACCGATCAAGACGTTCGAGGCTCTTGTGGACGCATCGCCGCTACGCCGCGACATAGTCGATGGAACAGACATCCTGTTCGTGCGGGAGCTGACAGGGGGCATCTACTTCGGGGGATCGACGACCTCAGATGGCGGCGACACCGTTGTCGATCACATGCGCTATACGGTGGCAGAAGTTGAGCGGATCGTGCGGTTCGCCGCCTCGGCCGCCCGTAAACGATCGAGAAGGCTCACGTCAGTCGACAAGGCGAACGTCCTCGAGGTGTCGCGTCTGTGGCGGCGAGTCACTCTCCGGGTGATGGCTGAAGAGTTTCCCGACGTTGCGCTGGAGACGGTGCTCGTGGATGCCATGGCGATGCACCTGTTGTCCCGCCCGAGGGACTTCGACGTCGTTGTGACCGGCAACCTCTTCGGGGACATCCTCACCGATGAGGCTTCGATGCTGCCGGGGTCGCTCGGTCTGCTGGCCTCCGCATCACTCGGTGACGGAGCACTGGGTGTCTACGAGCCGATACACGGCTCGGCCCCCGACATTGCAGGCAGGGGTATTGCGAACCCCCTCGGGGCGATCCTCTCCGCTGCTTTGGCGCTGCGCCACTCGCTCGGCCTCGACACCGAGGCGGAGGCCGTAGAGAGCGCGGTCGACCGTGTCCTCACGGCCGGTCTGCGCACACAGGACATCGCGGCCGGTGGCGCCGCCATCGGTACTGCAGCAATGGGTGCAGCCGTTGCCGAAGAGCTGAGAGCTGAAAACCCTCTCTGACCCCCGTACCTCGGGCCATCTCTCCCACGCTGTGGGAGAGAGTAGAGCTGAAAAGCGTCGCTCGTACCTGTACCGAATAGCCGTGCGGCCCCACCATGGTGTGGGAAAACGGTGTCGGTCAAGTAGGATTATCGGCGTGACCACAACTCGACAGACCAATGCAGCACCAAGCCTGGAGTTGCTCCGCGAAATGCGTTCCGAGATTCTCGCGGTCGTGGCTCGACACGGTGCGTCGAATGTTCGGATTTACGGGTCGGTGGCGCGCGGTGAGGCCGGACCTGACAGCGACATTGATCTGCTTGTCGACATGGGTGACGGGAGAAGCCTCATGGATCTGGCAGGTCTCCACCTCGAACTCGAGGATCTGATCGGTTTTCATGTCGAGATCGGCACTGACGTCAGACCTCGACTTCGTGAACGAGTCCACGCCGAGGCCGTTGCATTGTGAATCGCGTCTGACCCTCGTACCTCGAGCCATCTCTCCCACGCTGTGGGAGAGAGAAGAACTGAGGACCAGACGACGGCTATCGGGCGTAAAGTCGACGGCTGCTTGCGCCGATATCATCGGCAGGTAAGCGGAGGTGAGCTACCCGGTGACGATTTCGGGATTTGACGGTGTGCTTGCCGCCGCCCAGGAGGGGTCCGAGTGGGCGTGGGATATTCTCGTCTGCGACGTCGGACCGAGACTGGTCGGCTTCTTCCGGACGCGTGGCATCGCCGACCCCGAAGCACTCACCGGTGACGTGTTCGTCGACCTCGCCAAGAACCTCACGAATTTCGATGGGGACGAGTCCGGGTTCCGGTCCTGGGTGTTCGTCATCGCATACCGGCGCATGTCCGACGAGTGGAGAAGACAGAAGCGACGCGCCCCTGAGACGCCAAGCGACACGACCGCCGAACCTGTCCAAGTGGCGCCGAGCGCCGAAGATGTGGCGATGGAAGGGTTAGAGAGCGTCGAAGCGATTCGGATGCTGGAGGTGCTCACGGCTGACCAGCGAGACGTCATCAGCTTGCGAGTCGTTGCAGGACTTACATTGGAGGAGACCGCGCAGGTGGTGGGCAAGCCGATCGGGTCTGTCAAATCGCTTCAGCGCAGGGGGCTTGCAACTCTCCGGCGAGAAATTGTGCGACAGGGCGTATCCCGATGACCAATTCCGACGATTACCTGACTGAGATGATGTTTCACCGCAACACCGACACCGACATCGAGCGCCTCTTCGACGGATTGCTTGATCCAGAGAGCGACCTCGCTTTGGTCGCGATCGTGTTGGAGCCACTGCGTGCAGCATCGAGCACCCCCCTCGATGAAGCGACCGTGGCAACGTTCGCCCAGGCAGCTTCGTCTGCCGCGGCCGGCCAACGAGTCCTCGATGGGAGCACGGCTGCACCGTCACATGCAGCAACGTCGCAACGGCGACCGGGGCTCGTCTCCCTGCGACATCGGGTGGCTTCGCTTGCAGTGGCTGCCGGTGTGTTCGTGATGGGGTTGAGCGGCGTGGCTGTCGCCGCCGATAACGCCAAGCCCGGTGACGCGCTGTACGGAATCGACCGTGCCTTCGAAGCCGTCGGAATCGGGAACGGCCAAGCCGCGGAACGGGTCATGGAAGTGCAGGCGCTGTTCGACGCCGA
>JASJXX010000071.1 GCA_030123765.1 Actinomycetota bacterium
GTTCGTCGTGCGGATAGTGGGCGGCAACGGGTCGATTCTCGTACCGGACCGAACCAGGGAGGAAGCAGCCCTCCGCCGGGCTGCGGAGGCAGGTATCGCTCCTCAGCTCCTCCTGTTCACCCAACCCGAGGGGCTGTCGGTGACTCGTTACCTCACGGGTGCCCACCCGCTCACCATCGACGAATTCACGGCGCCCGACATGGTTCCGCGTCTCGCGGCGCTTCTTCGTGAAGTACATGCGCTTGCACCGATTGAGGGGGTGTTCGATCCGTATGCCGACATTCGACGCTGGCTGGCTCTGCTCGACACTCGGGGAGCGACTCGGCCTGACCGACTACCGCCTCTCCTTGCGCGTATCGACGAGACGGAGCGTCGTCGGGCTCCCGCACGCGGGTCAGAGAAGGCTCTGTGCCACAACGATCCCTATCACCTGAACTTCCTTGACGATGGCTCCCTGTGGCTGATCGATTGGGAGTACGCCGGCATGGGAGACCCCATGTATGACCTCGCTTCGATCGGTCACGTCCTTGATCGTGACGGGCGAGATCTGCTTCTCGAATCCTATTTCGGTTCCGTGGAGCCACAGACACACCGCGACCTTGAAGATCTCATCGCCGTGGTGGTGTGCTGGAATGTCGTGTGGTCACTGGTCCAAGCGAATGGCGGCGTCGCCGGATTCGAATATCTCGACTTCACCGAAGAGCTTCTCGACTCGATTTCCGACCAGTGAACGGTCATCGGCCCGCGAATAGTTCGCTAGGTGGTGAGATGTGAGAAGAGAGCGCTATCGTCGAATGGTACTGAAGGTCACACTGTGTACCCGGAGCGGTAGCGGTTCTGAGCCCTGGAGGAGTGGTGAACACGATCCCGCATCTGGTGCTGGCGAACGCGCAGTGCATGCAGGACGAGTCGGCGTTGCTGCGCCGCGCCGGCAGGGTCTGGGAGACAGTGACGTGGGGCGAGTACGGGGCCGCCGTGGAGCAGGTGGGCCGGGCATTGATCGCCTCAGGCGTCCAACGGAGAGACCGGATTGCGATCCTGTCGTACAACACGCCCGAGTGGGTGATCTTCAGCGTTGCAGCGATGGCGGTCGGAGCGGTCCCCGTCGGTATCTACTTCTCGAGCTCAAGAGAAGAGGTCGCCGATCTAGTGGATCGGTCCGGGGCACGGATCGTGCTCTGCCAGACCGCAGACCACGTCCGGCTCATCGATGTGGACGCGCACGGTGCACTCGATCTGGTCATCGTCACGGATGACGCACCTGAGGGCGCGATCACGTGGTCGGCGTTCCTCGAGCGGGCACACGCCGTGGATGTGAGCGCGGTCCATGAGCGCCTCGCGTCGATCCGTCCCGAGGATCCTGGAACGCTGATCTTCACGGCTGCGGGACTCGGCAAGGCAGTCGGGGTCGTGCTCAGCCATGACAACCTCGTATCCGCATCTCGTTCGTCAGTGGAGTTGTTCGATGTCACACAGAGCGACAGCGCACTCTCGTATCTGCCGCTCTCGCACATCGCCGAGCAGATCTTCACGATCCTTGCACCCGCCCACGTCGGTTACCCGGTCGCGTTTGCACAGTCGCTTGGACGGATGCGCGTTGATCTCGTCGACATTCAACCGACCATCTTCTTCGGTGTGCCCCTGGTGTGGTCCGGGTTTGAACGAGCGGCGCGCAAGCAGATTGAGGGACTCGACGGCGTCAAGGCGCGGATAGCGGAGTGGGCGATGCGGAGATGTCACACGGATGTTGCCGCTCGCAACACCGGGCAGCCTCGCTCCCTCCATCAGAAGGCCTCCGTTGGGCTCGCCCGGCGGCTCTTCGTGAACAGAGCGAGACGTGCCATGGGGTTTGGAAAGACACGGCTGGCGTTCAGCGGCGCGGTTTCGGCCGATCCCGCGATGCTCGAGTACTTCTCGGGCTTCGATCTCCCCATTCGGGAGGTCTACGGCCTCTCCGAATCGGCCGGGCCTTCGTCGGTCACGAGGGAGGGTGCGACCCGATACGGCACAGTAGGTCTCCCCCTGCCCGGCGTGAAGATCTCGCTGGCTGACGATGGAGAGATTCTCATCACCGGGCGGAGCGTGTTTCTCGGCTACCTCGATGATCAGCATGCGACGCGCCATGCCCTGAGAGACGGCTGGCTACACACCGGAGACCTGGGCAGCATCGGTGACGACGGCCTGCTCACGATCACGGGACGCAAGAAGGACATCATCATCACGTCGAGTGGCAAGAACATCGATCCCGCGTCGATAGAGCCGTGGTTGAAGCAGGACCCGGCGATCGTTGACGTAGTTCTTGTGGGTGATGGCTATGACCAGCTCGGCGTACTCGTCGCGGTGGACGGCGATTTCGACGGTGACAGAGAGGCAGCCCTTGCCCACGCCCAGTCCGTCGTGACAGAGGTGAACCAGCGGTTCGCCCGCGCCGAGCAGATCCGACGGGTAGGACTGCTCTCCCGGCCCCTGTCCTATGAGATGGGGGAACGGTCGAAATCGGGTGCGGTTCGTCGGGACAGGGCGGTGGAACACTTCGCTTCAGAAGTTGAAGAGCTGTATCGCTAGCCCACCACTCGCCGGTTCACTTCTGTCCGGTCGATGACCGCGCGGAGAGATCCGCCGCCTGAGCCCGACCTGCGAGAGCAGCACCGATAGCTCCCGCGAAATCTCCGAGCTCTGCGGCGACGATGCAGATGGCATCGGCTGGGACCAGGCGGACGCGAGCGCGTGTTGCTCTCCGGATCGGGTCGAGAGCGATCTCGCCAGCGGCCATGATGCCGCCCCCGACGACGATGCAGTCGGGGCCGGGGAGTGTGACGACGTTGGCGAGGCCGGTACCGATGTAGCCAGCGACTGTCTTGACCGCAGCGATGCTCGCTTCATCTCCCGCTGCGGCCCGTTCGTAGACCGTCTCGGCGTCGCCTACTCCTGCAAGCTCGGTGAGTGAACTGGCCTTCGCGAGTGCCTCGAGACATCCGTTATGGCCGCAGCCACAGAGCGGGCCATCTGTTGCGATGACTTGGTGTCCGATCTCTCCGGCCGTTCCGAACGCACCGAGATGGATACGTCCATCGATCATGATGCTGCCCCCGATACCCGTTCCGAGAGTGACCCCGAAGACGATCCGGTGCCGTCTCCCCGCCCCGAGTGTTCCCTCGGCGAGGAGGAATGCCCTGGTGTCGTTGATGACTGTCGTGGGAACTCTCACTCCCTCCGCGATGGGATCCCTCAGGGAGTGGCCGGGCCACTCCCCCGGAAGGTTCGGAAACAGGGTGATCCGCCCCGTGTCGGCCTGAAAGAGCCCGGGGACGCCGAGTCCTGCGGTCTCGACCGGACCCACCTCGTCGATTGTTGACCGTGCGACCGCGATCAGGCGATCAGTCACACTCTGTGGCCCGAGCTCGGCGTGTGTGGCGTGGCGGGCAGTGAACACGATCCGTGGTTGCGCGGCGCCCGGGTCCTCCTCGACGACAGCGACCTTGATGTTGGTGCCTCCGAGATCGAGTCCGAGGTAGCGGTCTGCGCTCACGTCGGGTCGTTCCGCTCTTCGGTACCCGGGACTGTGGAGAACGCGGGGCACTCGTCTCCCATGATGAGCCGACGTGCCTGGTCTGCCATCTCGAGGTCTTGGGGCGGCGTCCCGATACTGATCTCCTCTGGTTGAGCCCCGTGGTCTCTTCGCCGAGCCCTGATCTGTTCACTCGTGTACGACCGGCGGAAGCGCGTCGAGCTGAGAGTGGGACACATCAGTGGCGGACACGTCAGAGTCCCGCAGGCAGGGCGGTGCACGCCAGCGTCGTCCTGGCGCTGGCGGACAGGTAACGTCGCACTGTTCAGGAGGTGGGTGCGATCGCTGTGCCGCTTACCAACGTCGGGTCACGTCCGGCTGCATACGGTCCCGTCGAGTGGGGGCTCTCTCTCACTATCGGGCTCATCTGGGGCTCGGCCTTTCTGTGGATAGCGATCGGTGTCGACCATCTCGCTCCCGGAGTCGTGGCGTTCGGGCGTGTTGCTCTCGGTGCGATGGCGCTTGCAGCGTTCCCCGCAGCCCGCAAGCGAATCGCAAGGCAGGACTGGGCGCGTGTGGCGGCCGTCGCTGCCATCGGTAACGCTGCACCAGCCATGTTCTTCGCCATCGCCGAGACGGAACTCGACTCGGCGGTTGCGGGCATGATCACGAGCGGCACACCGATCATCGCGCTGGTCTTTGCGAGCATCCTCCTGCGGCGTCTCCCCGGGCGAGCGCAGGTCGTTGGCATCGGCGTCGCATTCTTAGGCATCGTCATGATGACTCTGCCATCTCTGCGCGGTGTCCAGGCCGCCCCGTTCGGAGTCGGGCTCGTGCTCCTGGCGACGGTGGGGTATGGCCTCAATTCGAATCTGGTGGTGCCGCTCCAGCAGAGGTATGGGGGCCCTGCGGTCGCCCTCTGGGCGCTGATCCTCTCAAGTGCAATGCTCTCCCCATTCGCTGTCGGGTCTTTCAGCGACTCTGAATTCACGACGAATTCGATCGTTGCGGTCGTGATTCTCGGAGTTGTGGGAACGGGCATCGTTCGCGCACTGAGCACGACCCTGGCCGGGAGGGTGGGTGGCCCCCGGATGACGACGACCACGTACCTGATTCCTGTCGTCGCGATCGTGCTTGGAGTGGTGTTCCGCGACGAGGTGGTCCACCCGACCGCGATTGTTGGCGTGGTGGTCGTCCTCTTCGGCGCGTTCATTGCAACGAGAGCGGTTCGCGTCGGGTGACGTGCACGGGGATGATCCCCTCGTCGCGTGGGCGAGAACGTCGCACATGATCGGGATCCGCGTCGATAGAATCTACGCATGACGAGATCAGCAGATTCGGACCTCGCGAGGCGCTGCGTGTTCAGGCAGTGCGAATCGTGACCCAGCGTCCCACAGATGCCACGGCGGAGACCGCCCTGAGTGTTCTCGGCACCGAACTCGAAGCGTGCAGCACCGATCCTCTGACCGGTTTCTACAGGGACGGCTCATGCAACACGGGTCCGCAGGATCGGGGCAGCCACACGATGTGTGTTGTGGTGACGAGCGAGTTCCTCGAGCACCAGCGCAGCATCGGTAACGACCTGATGACGCCGATGCCTCAATTCCGGTTTCCGGGACTCGTCCCTGGCGACCGGTGGTGCGTCACCGCGCCCAACTGGCTGCGTGCCTACTTCGATGGCGTCGCGGCGCCCGTTGTCATGGCATCAACACACGAACGAGTGATCGACATCGTTCCGCTTGCAGCGATCGAAGAGCATGCGGTAGATGTGCCGGCGGATCCTGGGTCGCTCGACGCGTAGGACGTGCACCGGCATGCGGGGTGCCCTGCTAGGGGAGAGAAGGGTTCGGCCGGTAGGTGTGGGGGAGCTCCACGATCGTCCCGCTCTCTGACGCCGTCTCGATCAGTTGGAACGAAGCGAGCACGACCTCACTCTGTCGCACGCGATCGAACGCCGCACCGAGAGGACGGCCCATCGGGTGCCGCACGATGACCGTTCTCGGAAGCGTCATCTCGCGTGCCCGGTGCTCGAACGCTTTGACCATCACCGTCACCGTTGGAATCCCGGACTCCTCGAGGGCTCTCGCGACGTGCCCGACCGACACGTGGCACACGGGTCAGACAGGTACGAGGAGCATGACATCGATGCTCTCTTCGTGGGCTCTTGCAACCCATCCAGGCAGAACCTTGCGAAGCCTGCCCTGGGACGTTGCCCCGGGGAACGAGAAGAAGGTGTCGGGGAGGCTCCCCACGCGTCCGTCGTCATGAGCTTCCCGCAGCCTGTCGATGGGGAAGGTCACGTTCGGGTCCATCTCCGCTGACCGGATGTCGTATCCACCGTGCCGGACACGCAGCTCCGACGTCGGTGTCGTTGAAGGTATCTCGGACAGGACGGGAGATTCGGAGATGAACTCGCCGATTCGCTCTATCGCCTCTGCCTGGGTCATAGCCGTCTCCCCGAAGGGCTCAGGATCGTCGCCGGCAACGAAGTGCCCTGATGTCGCCAGCAGGCCGACGCGGGCATCCGCCACCGGAATTCTGGCGGGTGTGAACGGGCCGTGGTCGTAGGCGAATGTCGGTGGTGGAGCGTCAGGACCCGGCGTGTAGCCAGCGACCTGCGCTTGGATAGCGGCCTCGATCAGGGGTTGCACGTCGCCTGTGTCGAAAGCGTCGCCGAGCTGGTCCAGCATCGTCTGGAGGAAGGAGGCGGCGTCGTCGTCGGAGAGGCCTTTGAAGAACTTGAAATTGAGGTCGTTGCGATCCCCGTAGGAGAACGACTTGCGGAACGCCTCGAATGACTCGTCTCGCTCAGAGTTGTCCATGCCGACACGCTAGCTGATCGTCGTCACGGTGGTTACGCCTTGAAGCCGAACGTGAAGCCCCGGTCGGCTCCCTCTGATCGCCCTACCTGGCCTTGGTGGCCTTGATGACGGCAGAGTGCATGCCCTGCGCGACGCTGTGGGTCGGTTCGATCGACACCTCCGTGAACCCGGCTCCCCTGAGTCCCTCCCGGTACTCGTCGAAGCTGAGCGCACCGGCGATACAGCCCACCCAGCTCCCCCGCTCCAAGCGGTCGGCTTGCGAGAGATCGTCGTCCGATACGACGTCACTGATTCCGAGTCGTCCTCCAGGTCTGAGGACCCGGAACATCTCGAAGAGCACAGCAGGTTTGTCACCAGACAGATTGATCACACAGTTGGAGATGATGACATCGACGGCTTCGTCATCGAGCGGGATGTCTTCGATCTCTCCCTTGCGGAATTCGACGTTGGTGACGCCTGCCTCCGCCTGGTGCTTGCGAGCGAGGGTCAGCATCTCGTCCGTCATATCGATCCCATAGACGAACCCATCAGGCCCCACTCGCCTGGCTGAGAGGAGGACGTCGATGCCAGCGCCAGAGCCGAGGTCGAGAACGATCTCGCCGGGCTTGAGATCTGCGACCACCGTTGGATTCCCGCAGCCGAGCGAGGCGACCGCCGCGCCCTCCGGGATGTCCGCCAGGTCGCCGGCTTCATACAGCTTCGCACCAAACTTCTCGGGATCAGACGTCGCGAACGCATCGATAGCACCTGGATGGGTGGAGTCCCCCCCACAGCACGACGCATCGATGCGCGTGGCTGCATCGGCGTAGCGCCGACGCACGATCTTCTGGATCTCGCTGGTGGACATGGAAAACTCGCTGACGTCGACGATTGCCCGCGCGGACACAGAAGCACCCTACCAGTCGCTCACTCCCGTTCGACGGAGTCGTCCGGTTGATCTCTTGACATGCTGTAGATGCGGTAGGTAACGTCACGCGAGGAGGTCTTGCCGAGCTGGAAGGAGCTCAGTCATGAACAGATTCCTGTGGGTGTTGCAGATCTTTTTCGGACTCTACTTCGTTGCTATCGGGGTGACGCACTTCGTAGTGCCGACCGGTCTTCCCGATCTGATCAGCTGGATGTACGAACTCCCGACGACGCTTCATGTGACCGCCGGGATCGCCGAAGTCCTGGGCGGGCTGGGCTTGATCCTCCCCGGCCTGACGAAGATACGCACCGAACTGACGGCCCTGGCCGCGACCGGACTCGGAGCGGTGATGATCGGCGCCGTCATCTGGCATGCGGGACGCGGAGAGGCGCCTCAGATCGTCACGAACGTGATTCTCGCTGCGGCCATGGGGTTCATCGCGTACAGCAGATGGCGTATCACTCCTCTCCCAGCCAAGACCTGAGGCGCTTCTTCGGGCTCTCTCTCTTCGTCGGCGAGGGGGCCGAAAAGGATTGATCCGATGGGTGGTTGTGACGTACGATGGGGTCATGGCGAAGCCGAATCGAATAGAGCTACGTGCGGTACTTGCCGATGCGGAAGCCGTGTTTGAGCGGGTCGAGAGAGGCGGAGAGACGCTGTCGGTGATGCGGGGGGAGACAGCCATTGCGGTGATCTCGCCTGCACCGGTGTCGGAGACGTTCGCAGATCTCCATCGCGGGTCGCACGAAGAACCCCTCAACACAACACTCCTGCTCGAAATCATCGAGACCCGGAGGCTGCTCAGCCTTTAACTGTGCTGCACGAGCCATCGTGCTGCTGGGAGATTGAGTCCCGTGGCTCGATGGCTCGTGTCTGAAACGACGCCGGGTCTGCTCGCCTGCCCAGCAGCGCAGGGGCTTGTCTCCGCGAAGGATCAGCGGCACCGACCACCTACTCCGCGTCCACAGATGCACCATCCGTCGCCGGGTTTCGAGTCGGGGTGTGACTGCGGGGACTATTACGACGACGCCGATTATGACAGCGACTGATTCGGTGACGCATCGGGTGCGGCTCTCCTTCGGGAGGGCCGCACCTGTTGTGGTCGTCGGGTTCGTGTTGCTTGTGGTTTCTGGTTGTTCGCCGAGCGGTATCACGGTTACCGAGACTTCGACGGTGACGAGTCTGCCGGCGCCGGTGGTCACTACTACTACCGGTGGTGAGGAGGCGGCGAGCCAGACGGCTGAGGTTGACGATCTCGATGGTCGCGAGGTGCTAGCGCGGGCTCTTGCCCGGTATGAGGACGGCTATCGCTTCGACTCGGTTGCCGGGGTTGAGGGTTCTCAGGCGGTGAGGATCACGGGTGTCATTGTCGGTGAGAGTGCCCAGATGAGCGTTGTCTCTGGTGATGCAACGGTTGGGTATGTGATCACTCCGGATGCGTCGTGGATACGGGTTGGGGGTGGAGTGTGGCGGGAGGTTAGGTTGTCGGGGCCGATCGAGCGTCCTCTTGAGGGGCTCGCTTCGCCGGATTCGATAACGGTTGTCTCCTCTAATGAGAGTGGTATCACCGCGGTTGCTGTCTATGACGGTGCGGTGTTTGATGTGGAGGGGAACATTGAGATGTCTCTGTGGTTTGGGGAGGGTCGTCTGGTGAATGCTTCTTACTCATCGGGTGGCGCTTCGGTCTCGACGGCGTTCGATCTTCTTGATGGGGCAACGATCGAGGTTCCTGAGGCATCCAGCTGAGAC
>JASJXX010000125.1 GCA_030123765.1 Actinomycetota bacterium
GATAACACAGCAACGCGAGAACACCGGCGTTGGGTTGGTTGACGAAGAGCTGAGAGCTGACGGATCAAACTACGGGCCCATCCCGGGCTGCTGGGAGAGAAGACGTACGGTTCTTCTACTTCTCTCTCCCGCCTGCGGGAGAGACGGCTGAGCGCAGCGATTCCCGATCAACCAGGCGACCTAGCTTGGCCGGCCATTGCTTTCGGTCACAACGCGTCCCATTGGCGACAAGGGACGGGTTACGATGAGCAGGACGGAATGACCCCATGTTCGCTACAGCGAACGGTAGGTCTCTCAGTGATAACCCCAGCAGCCAGGTAGCCAGATTGTTCGCTGTAGCAAGCATTCTACTTGACGCAACCTGGAGTATGTGCGAGAATTCGAACATGTCCCCTACAGCGAACAATCTGGACAATCTAGCTCGGTCAATCCGCATCCGACGAAAGGCACTGCGACTCACTCAACAAGATCTCGCCGACCTCTGTGGCGTTCAGCGCCAGACCGTTGGACGCCTTGAGGACGCCGACCCAACGGTCTCGGTCGGGATCGTCATGGCCGTGGCGGACGCCCTCGGCATCCGCATCTCGACCGGTGGAATCTCAACATGATGCACCCAGCCGAGGCAAAGCGGATTGAACGCGCCCACGTGTACAAGCAGGATGTGTTGGCAGGTGAGATCACACGCACCGAGACAGGGAACTCGTTTCGCTATCTCGATGAGTACGTTGCCTCCGGGGGTGACGCGGTAGCTTCCACGCTTCCGACACGATCCCAACCATTCGTGACCGGATCCGGTTCGCTTCCACCGTTCTTCTCCGGACTCCTCCCCGAGGGCGCTCGCCTCGATGCGGTCATCGCTGCCGTCGGAACATCCGCTGACGATGAGCTGTCGCTCCTGCTTGCCGTGGGAGGCGATGCCGTCGGAGACGTGCGAGTGGTTCCGCCCGGCACCCTGCCGCCCGGTCCCATCCAGGATCTGCCTACCAAGCCGTCAACCGTCCGCTTCCGGGATCTGCTGGCAAGAACGGTTGACCCGATGTCCGAGCAACTCGACTCTGCAATTCCCGGTGTTCAGGACAAGATCTCAGATTCGATGATCTCGTTCCCCGTCAAACGAGCACGGCGGCCGGCGATCCTGAAGCTCGATCCGGTCGCGTACCCGCTGCTCACCCGGAACGAGCACTTCTTCCTCTCGATGGCGCGCACAGCCGGGTTCGTTGTTCCCCACCACGAACTCATCACCGATTCCGATGGCGAAGTAGGCCTGCTCATTGCGCGCTTCGACCGAGATCGGAGACCCGATCGATCCATCGCACGGATCGGACAAGAGGATGCCTGTCAGCTACTCGGTCGCTACCCCGCGGACAAGTACCGAGTCAGCGTGAACGACATCGCCGAGCGCGTAGCCGACGTGGCAACATCACCGGCGGCAGCCATTCTCGATCTGGTGCTTCAGGTGGCGTTTGCCTGGATGATCGGCAACGGTGATATGCACGCAAAGAATTACTCCCTGCAGTGGCGACCTGATGGCATTATCGCTGCAACACCTGTGTACGACATCGTGTCCACGCTCGCGTACCCCCTCAACCAGAACATGGCGCTCCGCCTGGATGGAAGAGATGCCAACTTCGCCCTGCGCTACTTCGTGGAGTTCGCTGAGCGATTCGGTGTCCCTGAGCGGCTTGCTGCGCGCCGCGTCGGCGACATGGTTGGCCGGAGCGAACCTGCCCTCGCCGACCTTTCGAGCATTGGCTACGACGAAGCTACGACGAAGCGACTCAACAATGAGATCCACAGACGGATGGAGACCCTCCGCAAGTGAGCAGGGTCGGTTCGATCTGGGTATTCGTCAGGCAGTAGCACGAAGAAGATCCGGTTCTTCTCTCTCCCGCTCTTCGCGGGGGAGATGCTGAGGAGTCTTCGACGAGGTAGAGGCGGCTCTTTAAACCGGGTTCTCAAAGGCAGAAGCCTTGTGACAACAATATTCATCGTCCAATCACCTCCCGCCGCGACTCGCATCCGAACTCTTCTCCGCACACCGCTCAAAGCAGAAGAGCCGATTATTGATGTCGGTGCGACTTCTCGTAACTCAGGCTCCCGACTCGGGAATCTCGACGACATGGCCAGCCGCCCCGGGCATCGTTGACAACCCGAAACTCCCGTCACAGCACCACTCACGAGCCGATCACCACCTGCCAGGACCCGCATCCTTGACAGGGAGAGCCACAGGTACGACGTACTTCGCAAATCGTTCTGAGGCTTCCCGCTACTCGCCCCGATCTCTTGGTCGCACCCCGCTCATATCCGAAGAGTCGGTTATGGAGGAGGCCAACCTGACAAGCAGAGACTTCCGCCTCCTCAAGGCACAGCAGATCAAGTACCGGGATTGCAGGCAGCGTTAGTTTTCAGAACCTGTCACACCCAGCCGTCATCATGGTGGGGAGCAACGCGGGAGGACATCTATGAGCAGGACCTATCGAGATCGGGCCGGACACCGCATGGGGCGAAGGTGCCCGGTCGAAGGGAAGGCATCCTTCCCCTCAACCACAGCCGCATGGGCCTTCGTCGACAGTCGCGACGATTGGAACGGCGAAGTCGCGCGTGTCTATCTGTGCAATCATT
>JASJXX010000072.1 GCA_030123765.1 Actinomycetota bacterium
ACGGCCAAGCTGTGGTGGCAGAAGTATGCCGCTCCCATCGGAACGGGTTCACGGCGTAAAGATTACAACGAATAGCTCTCGCTCGGCCCGTACTCAGGAGGAGAGAAGGATCGACGACCGGCCTGTGGTCGGACGCGGCAGGTCGCCTCAACACAGATCCGCTGGTACCTCAGTTGTGGTGTGCGCGTCCGGCCTCATGCACAAGCGTCCCCGCAACGTACATCCCGAGCGCTTCGTCGATGGAGCGGACCTCTGTGAGAACCACCTCTACGCCGACAGCGCCTGCGCGTTCGACCATTGGGGCGCCCATACCGCCGGCGATTAGAACGTCGCAATCCTTGATCGCTTCGGCAACGAACACCGGCTTGTCGTGGTGACCTTCGCCACACGCAGGCATCTCGGACATGTCCCTCCGCTCGCGCGCGACTTCAACACCGTCCTTGACATCAATCATGATGAGAGCATTCATCGCTCCGAAGTGTTCGGCGATCGTCACATCATCACATGAGGGGAATACGAGTTGCATGGCCGGGAGTCTACGGCGTGGCCCTGGAGATTCGGCCTTCAGGAACGATCTCGCCTGCACCACAGGCATTATGTTACATAACGGGGCTTATCGGCGCTTTATGATCCTCTCTCAGCCAGCGTGGCACGCCGACAGGCTCAGCTCGCCCGGTCGAAGAGATGGGCATTCTGTACGAAGCCGTGGACGGTGAATGGCCGCGACGCTTCTACCCGACGCGGCGGGTACACGATCGCCGAAGCTGCCGCACCTAGGAGGCAGGCACCTGAGCAGATGGCGAAAGCGAGCGGAAAATTGCCCATATCCCCGAGCACCCCTCCCAGGATCGGAAAGACGATGCCGCCAGCGCCGTATGAGAGAAATATCCACGGGTAGTTTCGGCCGACGGAGCCGTCACCGAATTCGTCGGCTGTCATCGCCGGGAAGAGCGCGAAGTTGCCTCCGAAGTTGAAGCCGATCAACGCTGCCGCGAGATACAGCAGATATTTGCTTGACGCCATCGGGATGAACGCCGCGAGGAACACTCCCTGGCTCGCGGCCATGATCACGATCGACCGCTTCCGCCCGAGGATGTCGCTGAGAGCGCCCCACGCGATCCGGCCGACACCGTTCGCCAGACTGAAGAAGACCGCCATCGCGGTTCCTGCGATCGCGCTGGCTTCCACCGCAGAGACGCCGGACGCCGTCAGTGCTTCCACCGGATAGAGCTTCATCAGCCCGATCGCCATCAAGCCCGCTCCTGCGCTCACGGCGAAGGTGATCGAGATGAGATGGAACTGAGGAGTGCGCAGCATCTCCCTGGGGGCAAAGTTCTCCGCTCCGGATCCAGCGGCAACCGGTACGACGTAGCCTTCGGGCAGCCAACCCTCTGGTGGCATCTGCATCCAGATCGATCCCGTCAGAATGAGGAGGCCGAAAGCGATCCCGTACGTCAAGAAGGTCGCGCCGAGCCCCACCGACTCAATCAGCGTCCCCCAGGAACCTGCAATCTTGATCCATCCGAGCGCTCCAAAGCCGAATCCGGCGACGGAGAGACCCGTGATCATCCCCTTGCGGTCGGGGTACCACCGCATTCCGACCGCGATCGGCACGACGTAGGCGAGTCCGATGCCTCCGCCGCCAACGACGCCGATGCCCAGGAGTACGATCCAGAACTCTGCGCCTCCCCCGACCGACGCGATCGCGTACCCGATGCCGAGGATCACACCACCCGTGATGGCGAGCCTGCGTGGCCCGAACCTCGCAAGGTTTCGCCCCGCGTAGATCATCACGAGGGCGAACGTCGCGAGGCCCGTTGCGAAGACAATCTGGGTCTGGGTCTTCGTCCAGCCTGCGCCTACGAGCGCAGGGGTGAACACCGACCACGCATAGATCCCCCCCAGAGAGAGCTGGATCAGGACCGCCCCCAGGATCACACGCGTCCGGCGGCTTCCGGTCTCCGTCATTCTCAACATCCTTCGTGGTCAACACACATTATATCCATAGTTATCGACTCCGGAATTGATTCCTGAAGCCCTCATGTTGGATGAGACTGCGAGCGCCGCCTGAGACGACTAGCCGCTCTGGAGCGAAGTGTCCGGCTGGTATGTGCTCCACGCGAACCAGAACGTGTCGAGGTGCGGCACCTGTTCGAGCCGCTCCCCCGCAAGCTCCCCCTCGACCGCCTCACCGTTGATCAACCAGACCGATCCAGTCTCATTGTCGACGAAGCGCTCGCCATCATGGGAGAACGTGAGCTCGCGTCCCCCCGCCCGCGGCACGAAGACGCCGACAGAGCCGACGTCGCGCCCACCATCGAGCGTCGAGACGTCAAGCGCCGAGGACTGGCCGGAGAGCCAGAAAATCACGAGATCGGCGTCCCCCACCGAGACCGAAGTCGCCCTCCCCGCTCCCCCGCTCACAACCTCCAGAGCGAAGGCGCCCGAAGCGCCGTCTCGTTCAACGCCGACAACCCTCTGCATCGCGGCAGCCCTATCGTCGAGTGCACCGCGGAACAAGAACGGCGTGTTTGCGACATCGTCATAACCGGTGTAAGGATTGCGCCCGTAATCACGGCTGAATCCCGTCGCAGTCCAGTCGAGGACCTTCCCCGTCGGGTAAGTCGAGCGGAACTGGTCCCACGCCATGAGCGGCGATGGATGCTCGACGAGTTCCACCCCGGCCAGCACGCCGATCACGGCTACGCCGTTGTAGTGCGTCCAGAGGGTCTCCGTCGCCCTGTCGTACATCACCAGGGCCGATGCGAAAAGCCTCCCTGAAGTGCCGAAAGTAGTCTCTACTCCGTCGATCGTGCGCTCATAGGTTGCTGCGGAGTTGCACAGCGGGCAGTACGTGACCGCCACAGCGACGCCGCCAACCACGTCGTTCACGATCTCATGCCACACCATTGCTCGGATCGGGTAGGCGCGGGCGTCGCCGTTGATCTCCAGAACGACGACCGGCTCACTCCCGGGCAGCAGTTCAAGGTTGGCAGCGACATCGAGGAAGACCGGGTTGTCGATAGGGGGGATGCCGTCGGGTGGAGGTCCGCCTGAGATTATCTGGCCAGGATCGATCAGAGACTCAGGAAACTCGGTAGAGAACATGTTGTCGAGCGCGCTCGGGCCCGAAGGGAGTGCGCCGACCGCAGGGCTATCACTCCCCGAAGCATTCGTCGTCGCTTGGCTCTCCTCGTTGACGTCTTCCGGTAGGGCCGACCCACCACAGGCGGTGAGCAGCAGCATCGCTGCCGCGAACGTCACAATGACTCGAATGTGCATCATGGCTCCCTTTACGCCGCACAACGCAGAACCTCGACAGTGTGTTCCAGACTGTTGGACTTCCGACACTCTCCCGCCATCCGCGTGATTATGGCTCCTACGACGCTGCCGCGAGGACATCGACGTCGAGGAGGGTGATCCTGCGGTAACTCGTCGCTACGCCGCCGTTGGCGCGAAGCCGCGCCAGCGCTTCATTGACGGATTGCCGGCTCGCACCGAGCAACTCTGCGATCGCGGCTTGCGACAAATGCACTTCTCCAAAGGTGTCCTGCTCGTCAAGCAGGAGACCGGCAACTTTTTCAAGGACGGTTCGGTTCATCAGCCGGATGACGCGCTGCTGCGTCGCTTCGAGCTGGGCGAGCCCGTTCACGAGCCAGCGCATGGCGAGGAGCGGCCGCTCGAGCAGCAACGGCACAACGCGGTCCCGTTCCAGGCGAAGTACCTGCGTTCCGGTCATGACGCGGGCCGACGAGAGATACGGACGGTCGCTGAACATGGCAATGTCCCCGACCACTGAGGAGGGCCCTAGCCTCGCGACCACGGACTTCCCTTCTCCGCACGCCCGATACAGTTCGACCTCTCCCTCCCGAACAATGAAGCAGGCATCGGCACGATCCCCTTCGCGGAACAGGTGCGTCCCCTTGTACTTCTCCAGAACGGTTCCGGCCTGTGCGAGAGCGATCGCGTCCTCGCGGCTCATCGGCAGGTAGTGCGTGCGCCCGAGACTCCTCGCGAGCCACGCCGCGTGTTGATCAAGTGCTGCAGCCATGAAAGGGCAACGCACTCTGCCCCGTCATCGTTCCCTGAAGTTTGTCGGAGTTCCGACCTTCGTCATGTCAAGTCGCGTCCTCACATCGTTCTCTACCCATGGAGACCACCCGGCTGTTCGCTCCTGCTCAAGCAACATGAGCCCTCTCGGGAGAGTGGCGATGCTGATCGTCGGTGCTGCTGTTGCGTTCGCAGGAGTTCTGTATCTGATGAATTCGCCCGGCATCGATCCGGCGATCGAGAGCATCGATTCCCAGCCGCTGTACAACCCAGTGCACGCTGGTGAGGAGCTACCGTCCGGTTTCCGCCAGCTCATCCCCCGCGACGGCATCCGACCTATCTACGATCCGACGTTCCTATCCGCTGCCCAGACCACCTGGCCTGACAACACACTCGTCATCGGCGTCGAGATCGACGGTGACGCCAAGGCGTACCCGGTGAACTTTCTCACCCGTCGTGAGATCGTCAACGACCATGTGGGGAGAACCCCCGTGCTGGTCACCTGGTGACCACTCTGCGGCACGGCGATGGTTCATCGCCGCTCAATCGAAGACACGGTGATCGTGTTCGGGAATCAGGGCGCGTTGTGGGGCAATGCTCTGACCTTGTTCGACCACGACACGGGTTCGGTGTGGTCCCAGCCCCTTGGAGAGGCGATCCTCGGCCCGGCGAGAGGGACGGTCCTCGAGCTTCTGCCATCGATGCTCACCGAGTGGGGCGAGTGGAAGCGCCTGCACCCTGCCACACTGGCTCTCGACTCGCCCGGAGACGTATCGCGGTTCGCTCTCGACCAGATGGCGATCGTCGTGACCTTTGTGGATGATGCTGCGGCCTATCCCGTGAGAGATCTCTCCGAGGTCGTGAATGACACCGTCGGCGGTGTGCCGATCGCCATCGTCCTTGAACCCCTCGCCCGCGATTCATGGACCGTGTTCTCGCGCACCCTCGATGACGGCGTCGTCGTCGAGCTCGCCTTCACCGACGAGGGCACACTCGTTGATCGAATCTCGGGAACGACGTTCCACATCTCCCGAGGGACGGGCATCGAGGGTCCACTCTCGAGCCAGGTCCTCGATCCGCTCCCCGGGTTCACCTCCTTCCTCAAGGACTACCTCACCTTCTATCCGAATGGAAGTATCTGGAGCACAACCGGTTGAGTGATCGACGCGTTGTACGTAGGGTGGGGGCATCTCCCATCCAACCGTTCCTTACCAGCCCATCCTCATCCCTGAGCCAGAACGGGTCGCTGTTGCTCGCTCGGTCCTGAGCGAGATGGATCAGCGGCGCTCCGTGCGGGACTTTGCTGATCGACCCGTGCCACGCGAGCTCATAGAGACAGCCATACGGTGTGCGTCGACGGCACCCTCAGGCGCCCACATGCAGCCGTGGACCTTCGTGCTCATCGGTGACCCCTTGGTGAAGCACCAGATCCGCGTGGCCGCTGAGGCCGAGGAGCGACAGAATTACGAGGGTGGCAGGCTCCCCCCACACTGGCGAGAGGACCTTGCGGCACTTGGAACCGGCTGGCAGAAGCCTTTCCTCGAGACGGTGCCATGGATCGTCGTTGTATTCGAACAGCGGTACGGAGTGAGAGCGGACGGCACAAGGCGCCATCACTACTATGTGAAGGAGTCAGTCGGAATCGCGTGCGGTATCTTCATCGACGCTCTCCATCGCATGGGTCTTGCAACACTCACCCACACACCGAGTCCCATGGGGTTCCTCCGCACCCTCCTGGGGCGTCCACGCAGTGAGCGACCGTTCATCCTCTTCCCTATCGGGTACCCGGCGGAGAACTGCCAGGTACCGGATCTACAGCGTAAGGAACTGCACGAGATCATGGTGGAGGTAACTGCGTCCGATCTCGCTCGGCAGGGAGCGCCGCTCCATGACTGATCCCGATTCGTGACCCGGAGCGCCGTGTCTGCGACCCATTCCTAGGTCGGGAGACCACTCCAGCCTTCTCGAGCGGTTCGGCTCTCTTCGTCTGACGCCTACTCTGCCATGCCCGAGCAGCTGTGCTCGACGTATGAACGCGACTGCGCGTAGCGACTTCGAGCCGTAGAGCCGGTAGCTGGCAGCAGACCGCTCGACGGGGTGAAGAAGCCCAATCTGCTCGTAGTGTCGGAGCGCCCGGCAAGTGACCGAGGCCCGGTTGGCCGTCTCCCCGATGGTCATCAACTCCTGCATGCTTCCGAGCATAAGCCCCCGAGATACAGGCGGGGAACGTCCGCGAGAGAAGACCTTGACCTCAACGCATGCGCCAGGGTCTAGAATGTCCGCGTGAGCGGAAGTACTGCTCACGAAGAGGAGGTACGAATGGACAACGCAAGAGTGCGACTTAACGACTCGTCAGGCGGCGGATGCGGATGCGGATGCGACAGTGAGGCGACACCCAGCGAGGACACGGTTAAAGAGTAGAGCGGGCCCCCCCCCTCGTGGAGTCGCGTTCGGAGTAACAGACCGTCGGTTCCGTGGCGCTCTTGGCATCCTCTTGGGACGCGCCGCCACACTTCCTAGCTCTCCTGCTCCAGCCGTATCCGGATTCTCCGGAAGCCTCTCCCCTTGTTCACCACCTTCGCGATCGTGATCTGATCCACCTGAACGGTGTTGGAGACGTGCGTGCCGCCGTCGGCCTGACGGTCGAGACCGACCGTCTCGAAGTCGAGCCTCCCCCGGCTGCATGTTGCCACCCGCCACCGGACTCGCGAAACGGTCCCGGTCGATCGCACACGGTCCGGCGCCGCGGTACGGTCTGCCTATGGATGTCGATGTAGCTGTCATCGGTGGAGGGATCGCGGGACTCGCGATCGCGGCGTGGCTCGCTCCCCACCGCGACGTCGTCGTACTCGAAGCTGAGGAGACGCTCGGTTATCACACAACGGGTAGATCAGCCGCCTTGTATACGGAGTGTTACGGTGCCGATCCTATCCGGAGCCTTGCGAGAGCCTCAAAGGAGTACCTCCTGTCGGGGAAGGGTCTGGTCGAACCCCGACCGGTCCTCTTCGTTGCCCGTCCCGGTCGCACGAGGCAACTGGCTGCTCTGCACGAGGAGTCGCTCCTTCAAGTCCCGACTGTTCAGCGCCTCACCGCCGCCGAAGTACACGAGATGTGCGGAGCATTCGCCGTAGAGGGAACCGATGGGGCGCTCCTCGAACCCGACTCTCTGGAGCTCGATGTCGACGCCATACAGACGTCCTACGTCCGCACCATCCGTCGAAGCGGTGGAACGATACTCACCAGGACGCAGGTCGATGCCATCCGGCGGAGCCGCGACCGATGGTGGATCACGGGTAATGGCACCACGTTGTCTTCCCGCGTCGTCGTGAACGCTGCGGGAGCGTGGGGGGATCAGCTTGCAGCTACCGCGGGGGTCGCTCCACTCAGCCTCCTCCCCCTTCTTCGCTCCGTGTTCACTTTCACGAGCACGCATCTGACGACCCAGTGGCCATTCGTTGTCGACGTCGACGAGCAGTGGTACTTCAAGCCAGAAGGACCGAACCTCCTGGGATCTGCTGCGAGTCAGCTCTTCTCTGAGCCCCACGACGCTCGAGCACCCGAGATCGACGTAGCCCTCGGCATCGAACGCATCAATGCAGCCACGGACCTCGCCATACGATCGGTTCGCACCACCTGGGCCGGACTGCGAACCTTCACGGCCGACAGAATCCCCGCGGTTGGATTCGATCCGGACGCCCCCGACTTCTTCTGGCTCGTGGGTCAGGGAGGTAGCGGCATCATGACGAGTCCCGCGATCGGCGAACTCGCTGCATCGTTGATCCTCTCCGACACCATCCCGCAGCGGATTGCGGCGTACGGGGTCACCCGAGAGAGTCTGGATCCTCGGCGTCTTCGGTAGCGGACTCCTCGGTACCGGCGCGCCAGACCAACACGCCTACTCCGATACTCGCGATGGCAGCGAACGCGAACCACTGCACGGCGTACCCCAGGTGAGACCCTTCCGAGAGCTCCGGGGGTGGAATCGGCAACGGTATCCCCTCGGGATTCGGCGGTGTCGTTCCCTCAAGAATCAGCGTGATCGCCATGACGTCCCCTTCGACCCAGACATCGATGAAACTGAGGTCGAGTCGGCTCAGTGACGTGAGGTGTCCGTCGGCGGGTTCTAACTCCGCGATCGAGCTTGGCTCCTCACCATCATCGATTCTGCCTGTCACCGTCACAGGCCCCCCCGAAGGCGCGAAGCCGTCGGCCGGGGGTCCCGAGGTGTCCGGCGGAACGAGGCCCCGCACAACGATCAACACCGACCCGTCGGGGCGATCGAGCGGAGTCACGACGAGGGTGCCGGTAACGCCGTCGACAGTCCTGCCGATGGAGAAGAACTCGTCCTGGGATCGGTAGGTACCCTCTACGATCACCCTGCGGTGCAGCAGCGCGTCGGTGTCGTCGCCGTGCTGGCCTACGATCTCCTCAAGGGGACGAGGCGCTTCAGACATCCGGGCAGCGACCGTGACGTTGAATTCTTGCCGCTCCTCAAGACGGTCAAGTTGCCAGAGCCCGAGACGCGCGAATCCGACGGTGACGAGGAGACCGACGACGATCGCGAGGATCCATCGTGGCTGACTGAGAACAGATCGGTCGAATCGGGGAGCCATCCTCGGAGGCTACGCAGGACTGCTCAAGCAGCGCACGTGAATCCCTCTCTCACCACTCATGCGACCTGCTCTATGGAGACGGGTCCACGGACTGACTTCGCGAGCACGGATAGGCGAATCGGATCAAGCACTGCTCTCAGCAGATCGAGTGGCATGACACGCTCAGTCACTC
>JASJXX010000126.1 GCA_030123765.1 Actinomycetota bacterium
TCAATCAGATCCCAGAGGGCTTCGACGTGGCGCACATCCGTGTGGGTCTGGCCGATCGCGATCCGTATGAACCACTGATCGTCGATGTGACTGGGCGTCACGGCAACCCTCCCTGTGGCGTTGAGGTCATCTGCGAGCTTCCTTGTCGCATCGGCGCCACCGACGTGGGAGAAGCACACAAGTCCGAAGGGATGCGGCGCGAACAGCTCGAACCGATCATCCTGTTCGACCCAACCCGCGAACTCGTCTGCAAGCTTGACGTGATCGCGCACCATGGCTCTGAGTCCAATGGCGCCGTAGTAGCGCAGCACCCACCAGAGCTTGAGGGAGCGGAACCGGCGACCAAGCGGCAGGTGCCAATCCCTGTAATCGATGACGCCGCCCGTGTCAGACGCCTTGTTTGCAAGGTACGGTGGGAGAATGCTCATCGTGGCGATGAGGGGATCCCGGTCCGCAACCCACAACACGTTGCAATCGAAGTTCACCATCATCCACTTGTGCGGGTTGAAGGTGTAACTGTCGACCCGTTCGATGCCACGCTGGTAGACGCGGAACTCCTCGCACAGCATCGCGGTGCCTGCATATGCGGCGTCCACGTGATGCCACATGCCGTGCTCCGATGCGACTTCGGAGATCACCTCGATGGGATCGATAGCTGTCGTTGCGGTGGTACCGACCGTCGAAACGACCGCGATCGGGACGAGCCCATCGGCGCGATCCTGCTCCACCGCCGCCCGCAGCGCTGCGGCGTCCATCCCGAAGTCGCTATCGACGCCGACTGCCCGAAAGTGCCCTATGCCTGCAACCCTGCACCCCTTCTCGACCGATGAGTGCGCCTGATCAGATGCGTACACGACCATGTCCTCAGGGGAAGTTTCGGCGCTGCGAGCCTGTCTCGCGACCACAAGCACCGCGTGTGTCGAGTCCGATGCGCTCATCTGGATCACACCACCCCCCGGCCCCGAGGACTTCCACGCCGGCGGGAGTCCCATGAGATCAACAAGCCAGTCGAGCACCGTCGCTTCTATCTCAGTGACCGCAGGCGACGTCGTCCAGAGCATCCCCTGGGCGCCCAATCCCGACGCGGCGAGGTCTCCGAGGATGGACGGGCCCGAAACGTTCGCCGGGAAGTAAGCGAACCAGTTGGGTGACTGCCAGTGCGTCATGCCAGGCAGAACGACCTCATCGAGATCCGCGAGCATCGACGCGAAGCCGTCGCTCGTCTCGGGAGCAGCTTTCGGGAGTGAGGCGGAGATTTCGCCCGGTTCCACCTGGGATGTGACGGGGTAGTCCTCGACGTTCTCCATGTATTCGGCGATCCAGTCGATGACGGCGTAGCCGTTCTGCCGAAACTCTTCTGGGGTCATGTGCATGCGCATAGGCGAATCGTAAACCGTTTACCGTGAACCGTGAACGGTCAACGGGCTACCGCAGGTAGCGCAGAAGGTCGCGCATCATGAACGCTGTCGCACCCCAGAGGATCCCTTCCGGAAACTCGAAGAACCATAATTCGTGCCCGAACCAGTCGCGGGCCACCCACCGTGTCTCATCGAGAAGTTCAGCGAGGGTCGGCTCGATGATCGCGTCGACCTCCTTGGGATCAGCCACGAGCTGCTCAGGACGTTCGATTCGGGCCACAACCGGAATGATCGGCTTCGCGCGATTCCGCATCGTCACCGGCTTGAGAGAACCGAAGATCTCGACAATATTCCCCTCTGGAAGGCCGATCTCCTCCCAAGCTTCGCGGATTGCAGTGTTGATCGGCGCCTCCCCATGCTCCCTGTGCCCACCCGGGAAGACGATGTCTCCGGGATGAGTCGGCATGTGATCGGGTCGGCGGGTGAGGATGACACGAACATCGCCATCGTCGTCTTCGTAGAGAGGGACGAGCACGGCATACTCGGAGCCCGGCGGGTCGACAACGGGCGGCAATTCGCGCAATAATGACCAAGCGTCCATCCATCGAGCTTATCTAGATAGGCTGGGCTCAATGACGACCCACATTCACAGCCATCCGCGTTACACCAAGCGGTTGATGATCCGTCCCTTCCGGCGGAGAGACGTCTCCGACCTGCACGAGGCCGTGGCAGCTTCGCTCGACGATCTCCAACCCTGGTTGCCGTGGGCCGAACGCTACGACCGCGGCGTAGCGCAGCGGTTCATCCGGGAATCTGTTGCCGCATGGTCGGAGGGCCGTGCGTTCGACTTCACCATTCGAGCCATAGACGATCCGGGCAGGCACATCGGGAACGTGTCGGTGTGGCCGACCTCCCAGCAGAACCACATCGGTGAGATCGGCTATTGGATCAGATCAGATGAGACCGGCCGAGGCTTCGCCGGTGAAGCCACGACGCTCGCTATGCAGGTCGGATTCGAGGAGCTGAGTCTCCACAAGGTGCAGCTACGCATCGCTGTGGGAAACGTGGCATCGGATCGGATAGCGGAGAGGCTCGGTTTCGCCCAGGAGGGAATCCTCCGCGACGAGGTGAAGGTCGGAGGAGAGTGGCTCGACCACACGATTTGGTCGGTTCTCGAACACGAGTGGTGGCGCCACAGAGATCGCCATCGTGC
>JASJXX010000073.1 GCA_030123765.1 Actinomycetota bacterium
CCGGATTCGTATGGTTGCTACTTCTCGTCCCGCTGGTGCTCATTGGCTGGTTCAAATTGGACACGATACGCACGGAGCATGTCTCCCCGAAAGTTGGCTCACCGCTCAACTCGTTCGCCAAGATCAGCGGCATGTTGGGGATGGCGTTCATCCCGGCAGTCATCGGGCTTTTCATCATCCTCCCCAGTCCCACCGGGTTGGGTTGGACGTGGGCGCAGTACCCGATAATCGTTCTGGTCATCTGGGGGACGGTTCTCCTGCTCAAGCGACTGCGCGGCGAGATCAAACCCAACCTGGAACGACAGTTCAAGATCTTCGAGAACAAGCACACATGGGTCATGAGCATCATCTACGTCATGACGTTCGGTAGCTTCATCGGCTACTCGGCGGGATTCGCCCTCGCCATCAAAGTTATCTTCGGCTTCCAGCACATCGAGGTGAGTGGGGTCATGACCCACGACCTCGTCAACCCGAATGGCCCTTCCGCACTCATGTTCGCATGGATGGGGCCCTTCATCGGCGCCTTCATACGCCCGGTGGGCGGATGGGTAGCGGACAAAGTTGGCGGAGCGAGGGTGACGCACTGGGTGGCCATCGTGATGATGGCCAGCGCGCTCGGAGTCGCCTATTTCATGAAGCAGGCCTATCAGTCGAGAACGCCCGAAGAGTACTTCCTGCCGTTCTTGCTCCTCTTCCTCGTCTTGTTCGCTGCGACCGGTGTCGGCAACGCGTCCACTTTCCGCACGATCGCGATCGTATTCGACAGAGAGCAGGCAGGGCCGGTCCTCGGCTGGACTTCGGCGGTGGGCGCCTACGGCGCCTTCGTGGTACCCCAGACATTCGGCCAGCAGATCGCGAGAGCGACCCCGGAGTTCGCTCTCTACGGGTTCGTGGTCTTCTACGCCATCTGTCTGGGGCTGAACTGGTGGTACTACCTGAGGTCCAAGGCGGAGTTCTCGAACCCGTAGTCGGAAGGGTGAAGTGGAGGGGACGGCCCCACGGCCTCCTCCCAACTATCTGTGTCTTCGCCGGGTAGCCGGAGCGCGCCTTCTACCGCCGTGGAGGTTCCTGGCGCGCTGACGCCTGGTAAACCGGTGACAGGGGGAGGTACCTCTCGAAGGCCCGCCGCGACCTCATTCGTTGGCGGGTGACGCTGTCGTGATGATCTCTGGCACGGACCGGGCCGCTCCGTCGTATCTTCGGATCAGGACCGCACTCAGGAGTGTCTCAAGTTCTTGACGCGCGACTCTTATTGCATAATTACCTACTAAGGCACTTGACATCGTGGTTGAGAAGCACTAGACAGTGGCGCACAGTCGTGTGCTCGGCTAAGAGACGCTTGGAGAAGTTGTATGACACGCAACGTCGGCGAGAGTGGATCGTGGTGGTCGCGCACCTCTCTTGTTCTTACCGCAATCGCTGCCGTCGTCGTCCTCGGATCGTTTCAGCAGACCCAGGCGCAGACAGCGGAGCCGGTCGGAGACTCATCCTCAGGCAAAGATCTCTTTGACGGCACGATCCGCTTTGAGAACGGTGCTCCGTCGTGTTTCGCCTGTCACAGCGTCGCGGGTATCGGCGCTCTGGGCGGGGGTCTACTCGGTCCCGACCTGACCGGGGCGTACGCCAAGTTCGGCGAAGCCGGCCTTACGTCGATTCTTGCCACGACTCCCTTCCCGACGATGCGGCCCATCTTCAGCGGTCGGACCCTCACCGAGCAGGAGCAGGCCCACCTGGTCGCGTTCCTCGAGCAGGCGGCTGTGAGTGAGCGTCCGGCGGCGATGGTTGGTCTGTTGGCGCTGCTTGGCACGGTCGGCGCCGCCTTTCTCTTGCTGTCGATGCGCTATGTCGGTCGGCGGCGCCTCACTGAGGTACGACGGCCGATGGTGGCTCGATCACATGCTCGAATTGAACGCTCCAGGGTCGCAAAACGTGAGCAGCAGAGAGTCGAAGGAAGGTAGGAGACGTGGGTTGGATTCAGGATCTTGTCAAGCCGGAGGCGCGTAACTGGGAAGAGTTCTACCGGAACCGCTGGCAACACGACAAGGTCGTTCGTACCACCCACGGTGTGAACTGCACCGGTGGATGCTCCTGGGCGGTCTACGTCAAGGACGGGATCATCACGTGGGAGATGCAGCAGACCGACTACCCCCTCTTGTGCGGCGACATCCCTCCCTACGAGCCGCGTGGATGTCAGCGAGGCATCTCGGCTTCGTGGTACGTCTACAGCCCGATCCGGGTCAAGTACCCCTATGTACGCGGAGCGCTGATTGACCTGTGGCACGAGGCGAGAGCCATCCACACCGATCCGGTCGAGGCGTGGAAGTCCATCATCCAGGACGAGCAGAAGCGCACCCGAATCCAGCAAGCCCGCGGCAAGGGCGGCTTCCGCCGGGCCACCTGGGACGAAGTGCTCGAGATCATCGCTGCCGCCTGCCTCTACACGGCCAAGGAGTGGGGTCCCGACCGTGTTTTCGGCTTCTCCCCGATCCCCGCGATGTCGTATCTCTCGTACGGCGCAGGCTCCCGGTTCCTACAGCTCTTCGGTGGCGTCAACATGAGTTTCTACGACTGGTACGCCGATCTCCCCAACGCCTTCCCGGAGATCTGGGGCGACCAGACCGACGTTGCTGAGAGCGCCGACTGGTTCAACTCCAGGTACATCATCTCGATGGGCTCGAATCTCAGCATGACTCGGACGCCCGACGTCCATTTCATCGCCGAGGCGCGCCATGCGGGCACCAAGTTCGTGGTCATCGCCCCCGACTTCAGCCAGGTGGCCAAGTACGCCGACTGGTGGATCCCCGTCGAGGCGGGGCAGGACACAGCACTGTGGATGGCCATCAACCATGTGATCCTCAAGGAGTTCCACGCCGACCGGCAGACACCCTATTTCATCGATTATCTCAAGCGCTACAGCGACTCGTCGTTCCTCGTCGAGCTGACTCCGAGTGGTGACGTCTTCAAGGCGGGTCAGTTCCTCCGCGCCAATCGAGTGGCTCGTTACGTGGGAGTGGAGAACGGCGACTGGAAGATGCTCGTCCATGACTGCAAGTCCGGTGCGCTGCGGATGCCGAAGGGCTCGGTCGGGTTCCGTTGGCAGGAGCAGCTAGGTCAGTGGAACATCAAGATGGAGGACGGGCTCGACGACGAGCCGATCGATCCGGAGCTGAGCTTCCGCGATGAGCACGATGAAGTCGTCCAGGTCTCGTTCCACGAGTTCGCTGAGGGCGGGGTGTACGAACGCGGGCTTCCGGTCAGGTATGTGGAGACTATCGACGGAAGAGTCGCCGTGACAACGGTGTACGACCTGCTGATGGCGCAGTTCGGCGTGAGCCGCGGTCTGCCGGGCGACTACCCGCAGGACTACGACGACGAGCGTCCCTACACGCCTGCTTGGCAGGAGCAGTTCACCGGGATCGGTCGGGACACGGTCACGCGCCTGGCACGCGAATTCGCAGGGAACGCTGAGGCCACCGAGGGCAAATCGATGATCATCATCGGCGCTTCCATCAACCATTGGTACAACAACAACCAGTCCTATCGGGCTCCCATCACCGCGTTGATCTTGACGGGCTGCCCCGGTCGTAACGGCGGCGGCATGAACCATTATGTGGGTCAGGAGAAGTTGACGTTGGTGGCGCCGTGGACGAGCATGGCCCTTGCCCTGGACTGGGCCAAGCCGCCCCGTCTCCAGCAGACGCCTATATGGCACTACGTGCACAGCGACCAATGGCGCTATGAAGGAGACTTCACCGACTACGCGCGTGTGCCTCCAGAGACCAAGTGGGCGAAGGGTCACGCCGTCGAACTGACTGCGGCTGCGGTCCGCATGGGGTGGATGCCTTTCTTCCCCCAGTTCAACCGCAATCCGCTGGATCTGGTGAGTGAAGCCGAGGCGGCCGGAGCCGTGAACGATGGCGAGATCGTTGAGCGAGTCGCTGAGCAGCTGAGGGAGGGAGAGCTGAAGCTCTCCGTCGAGGATCCGGACGCGCCGGAGAACTGGCCGAGGGTCTGGTTCATCTGGCGGGGCAACGCCCTGCAGTCGAGCGCTAAAGGTGCGGAGTACTTCCTCCGTCACTATCTCGGCACCCACGACACGATCGAGGCCGAGGAAAAGGCCGCCGGCAAGACCGAGACGGTCACCTTTCGTGAGCCGGCGCCTCGGGGGAAGATGGATCTGGTGGTGGATATCAACTTCCGGATGGACTCTTCTGCTCTCTACTCCGACATCGTGCTGCCCACCGCCTTCTGGTATGAGAAGAACGATCTCAACACCACCGACCTGCACTCGTTCATCCATCCGCTCGGAGAAGCCGTCCCCCCGGTCTGGGAATCGAAGACGGATTACGAGATCTTCAAGCTGTTCGCGAAGAAGATCAGCGAGATGGCGCCTTCGACGTTCCCCGAGCCGTTCAAAGATGTTGTCACGTCCCCTCTCCAACACGACACTCCGGACGAACTAGCTCAACCGGAGCCACTCGATTGGGGCAAGGGAGAGTGCGATCTTGTCCCGGGGGTGACCGCTCCCCACATCCGAATCGTCGAGCGCGACTACCCCAACCTCTACAACCGCTTCATCTCTCTCGGTCCGCTCATCCGCGAGGACGGCACGAGTGGGCACGGCGTCCACGTTCCGACCGCTCAGTTCTACGACGAGCTCCTTGAGAGCCCGATCGGCACGGCACCGGATCCCCGCCGCACCCGTGTAGTGGAGTGGGGTGGCAAGAAGTATCCCGGCCTCGAGGACGCCCTCGACGCGGCCAACGTCATCCTCCATCTGGCTCCCGAGACCAACGGCGAGGTGGCGTACGCAGCGTTCAAGGCTGAGGAGGAGAGGGTCGGCGTGCCGCTAGCGGATCTGGCGGAGGACACGCGCGCTGTGCGCATGAATTTCCACGACATCACGCAGCAGGTGCGGCGAACCCTGACCAGCCCGTGTTGGTCGGGGATCGTGAACGACGGCCGGGCCTATACGGCGTGGGCGTTGAACGTGGAGCGGCTGGTCCCGTGGCGCACACTCACGGGACGACAGCAGCTCTACAACGATCATCCCTACTACCTCGACTTCGGGGAACACCTACCCACGTATAAGCCCAAGCTCGACCCTGTTGCCACCGGCGACATCGTCCTTAGCCCCGTCGATGACCAGTCGCTCGTCCTGAACTACATCACGCCCCACGGCAAGTGGAATATCCACTCCACGTTCAAGGACAATCTGCGCATGCTGACGCTATCACGCGGTATGGATCCGATCTGGCTCAACGACAAGGAAGCCGAGAAGGTGGGGATCAAGGACAACGACTGGGTTGAGGTCTACAACGACAATGGGGTGGTCGTGACACGGGCGGCCGTCAGTTCTCGGGTGCCACCCGGGATCTGCCTGTACTACCACGCGGTGGAGAGAACGATCTACATGCCCAAGTCCCAGGTGCGCGGAGGAAAGCGGTCCGGTGGGCACAACAGCCTGACCCGCACCCGGATCAACCCGCTCCTCCTTGCCGGTGGCTACGCCCAGTTCACGTACGGTTTCAACTACTGGGGCCCGATCGGCATCTTCACTCGCGATACGTATGTGGTCGTCCGAAAATTGGAGAAACTCGAATGGTGACGCACGAACCGAAGACGAGCCACTGACTATGGATATCCGGGCCCAGGTCTCGATGGTGTTCCACCTCGACAAGTGCATCGGCTGTCATACCTGCAGCGTCGCGTGCAAGAACATCTGGACCGACCGCAAAGGCACCGAGTACCAGTGGTGGAACAACGTCGAGACGAAACCAGGAACCGGCTACCCGACACTGTGGGAGGACCAGGATGAGTACCGCGGGGGTTGGCAGCTCGTGGGCGGCGAGGTGCAGAGGAAGCTGCAGCTCAAGCTTCAGAGCAAGGTCGGCACACTCGGCAACATCTTCTACAACCAGCGGCTCCCCACGATCAACGACTACTACGAACCGTGGACCTACGACTACGAGCACCTCTTCAACGCGCCGGAGGGCGATGATCAACCCACCGCTCGCGCCGTATCGCTGATCACGGGCGAATTCATGGAGATCGAGGCCGGCCCCAACTGGGATGACGACCTCGGTGGCTCTCCGGTGTACGCCGCGAACGATCCGAACCTCGGCGAGCTCACCGAGGACGAGCGGGCCCAACTCAATGAGATCGAGCGAGTCGTATTTTTCTACCTGCCCCGGATCTGTAACCACTGCATCAACCCCAGCTGCGTGGCGGCGTGCCCTGCGGGAGCCATCTACAAACGCGGCGAAGACGGCATCGTGCTGGTCAACCAGGACCAGTGTCGCGCCTGGCGGATGTGCATCTCGGGGTGTCCGTACAAGAAGGTCTACTACAACTGGTCTTCGGGGAAGTCGGAGAAGTGCATCCTCTGCTTCCCGCGCCTTGAGAGCGGCCAGGCCCCAGCCTGTTTCCATTCGTGCGTTGGTCGGATCCGGTATCTCGGGGTCCTGCTGTACGACGCCGACCGGATCGAGGAGGTCGCCACATCACCAGACGCTGACCTCGTAGAGGCGCAGAGGGGGATCATCCAGGACCCGTTCGATCCGGAAGTGATCGCGTCTGCGCAAGCCAATGGCGTCCCTGACGAGATGCTGGAGGCAGCGAGACACTCGCCGGTGTACAAGTTTGTCAAGCAGTGGAAGCTTGCCTTGCCCCTCCATCCCGAATTCCGGACACTGCCGATGCTCTATTACGTGCCACCGATGTTGCCTGTCCTGGCCAAGGTGAGAGACGGGAAATACGACGTGGACGGCGCCGACACCGAGGGGTTGACGCCGTTGCTGGGCTCGCTGGAGGCGGCAAGGATTCCGCTGCGCTACATGGCCCGGCTGTTTGGGGCAGGCAACGAAGAGGTGGTGGCCGACGTCTATCGCAAGCTCATCGCGGTCCGGGTCTACAAACGGGCGGAGAAAGTGGGCGACGTCACCGAAGATGAGGTGAAAGAGGCTCTCAAGGTCGGGCGCCTGACGGCAGAAGAGGCGGAAGCCATCTTCCGACTCACTGCGCTCCCCACCGTCGGTGAGCGCTTCGTCGTCCCACCGCTGGGCCGAGAGGTAGCGATTGAGCAGACCGAGGACCCGGGCACACACAAAGGCAAAGCTGGTTTTGGCACGGTCACCGCGCCCGAGCGGAGATGGTGACCGTGAGCGACGAACCCACTTCCCAGCGAGTTTGGGAACTCTTCTCAGAGTTGCTCGAGTATCCCCAGCAGAGTCCGGTGGAGGCGCTGGAGGAGTGCCGGGAGTTGACGCGGGCAACGTTTCCAGATGCCGAGATCAGACTGGCCGGGTTCCAGGCATTCGCCGAGGACGCGACCCTGGGAGGTCTCCAGGAGGAGTACACGCGAGCCTTCGACATGGACGAGACCCACAGCCTGTATGTGGGCTATCACCTCTTGGGCGAGACTTACAAGCGCAGCGCTCTGCTTCTCGAATTCATGGAACGGTATCGGGAGTACGACATGGAGATCGCCGGTGAACTGGCTGACCATCTGCCGGTCGTCCTGCGATTCCTCGCTGTATGTGACGACTCCGAGCTCGTCGACGTGTTCCTGGGCGAGGCCGTGTGGCCGATGCTGGACATGATGGCGAGGAAAGATAAGAAGTCCGACGACACGGCGCAGGACGAAGACCGTCCACCCGCCGTGTCTCTCCCTTACCACGAGTTGTTGGCTGCCCTGCTCGCAGTGGTGGAGGTAGTCACTGTGAACGATCGGGAGCCGCTGGTCATCACTGGTTCCGTCGAGTGGCCGAGCATGTAAGGAGAGGTTGACTATGTTCGATATCGTCCTGTTCGTTGTCTTCCCCTACTGCGCGGTGATCACCGCCATCTGGGTCGCGATCTACCGGTACCGCAACGACCGCTTCTCCTACTCCAGCCAATCCTCCCAGTTCTTGGAGAACCGTGTGCTGAGCTGGGGATCGGCGCCGTGGCACTACGCGATCCTGATCATCCTCGCTGCTCATTTCCTCGCGTTTCTGGCTCCCGGATTCTGGGGCTCGGTGATCGCTGCGCCGATCCGTCTCTACATCCTTGAGGTGACCGGCTTGGCCCTGGCGCTGGTCGCCCTCTTCGCTCTCGGTGTGCTCATCTACCGGCGCCTGGTGACACGCCGAGTACGGGTCGTGACTTCACCGGCGGACTGGCTACTGCTCACCCTCCTGCTTGTCCAGGTGGGACTCGGCTTCTGGGTGGCGCTCTTCTTCCGCTGGGGAGCGGATTGGTACCTGCACACGGCGGTGCCGTGGATGATGTCGCTCATCACGTTCCAGCCAGAGATCGCAACCGTGGTGACGCTGCCCTGGGTGGTCAAGCTGCACTTCCTCGGAGGATTCCTCCTCCTCGCCGTGTTCCCCTTCACCCGTCTGGTGCACGCGGTGATCGTGCCGGTCACCTATTTGTGGCGCCCTCATCAAGTGGTGATCTGGAACCGGCGACCGACGCGCACTTCGGGTCAAAGCGATTCTTCATGAGTATGAGTGGGGAGTCTGTGTCGTCGGGTTCTGAGACGCCTCCGAGGTTGTTGGATT
>JASJXX010000074.1 GCA_030123765.1 Actinomycetota bacterium
TGCTCAGACGTATCCGTTGAACTCGGCCGGGTACCCGGGGAAGTCGTGGATGAGCTCCTTGAGGATCTCGCGCATTTGGTTGAGAACCAACGGTTCGCGACGCTTGGTGAGAATCTCAACGATGACGCGCCCCAGAATCACCATCTGCTCCTGTTTCATGCCGGCCGTCGTGATGGAGGCCGTCCCGATGCGGATGCCTGACGTGATGAAGGGTGATCTCGGGTCGAACGGGATCGCGTTGCGGTTCAGCGTGACTCCCAGCTCGTCAAGGAGCGTCGCAGCTTCCTTCCCGGTGAGCTCTTCGTCGATCGACCGCAGGTCGGTGAGGAACATATGGTTCTCCGTCCCACCGGAGATGACCTTGGCGTCTGCTTCGATCATCGTGTCGGCGAGTACCGACGCGTTGCGAACGATCTGGAGCGCGTACTGTGCAAACGCCGGTTCGCCTGCCTGTTTGAAGCAGAGCGCTTTGCCTGCGATCTGCTGGTTGATCGCTCCGCCCTGCGCGTAAGGGAAGACCGCTTTGTCGATCGCCTTGGCGTACTCCGCCGTTGTGAGGATCAGACCACCGCGGGGTCCTCGAAGCGCCTTATGCGTCGTTGCAGTGACGATGTGGGCGTGCGGTACCGGACTCGGATGCACCCCTCCGGCGATCAGGCCGATGATGTGCGCTGCGTCGACGAGGAAGATCGCCCCGACCTCGTCCGCGATGGTGCGGAACTCAGCCCAGTCAATGATCCTGGAGTACGACGAGTACCCGGCGACGATCATCTTCGGCTTGTGCTCGATAGCGAGGGCACGGACCTCGTCCATGTCGATGCGTTCCGTCTCGGGATCAAGGCCGTACGCGACGAAGTTGAAGAGCCTGCCGGAGAAGTTGACGGGTGAACCGTGGGTGAGATGCCCGCCCTGGTCGAGACGCATCCCGAGAATCGTGTCACCCGGCTCAAGGACCGCGAGGTACGCCGCCATGTTCGCCTGGGACCCCGAGTGTGACTGGACGTTGACGTGCTGGGCACCGAAGAGGTCCTTCGCCCGGTCGATGGCGAGCGACTCGATCTCGTCGATGACCTCGCAACCTTCGTAGTAGCGACGCCCGGGATACCCCTCGGAGTACTTGTTCGTGAGCACCGACCCTGCGGTCTGCATCATCGCGTAACTCACGAAGTTCTCCGACGCGATGAGCTGAATCTTGGACCGCTGCCTCTGAACATCCCTCGTAATAAGTGAGGCGAGTCTCGGGTCGACGGTGGCGAGCGGCTTCATATCGGTCATTTGTACCCCTTGAAGAATTTTCTACGGAGAACTTAGGCATCTAGCCGACCTAGTCGCCGATAATTTTCCTGCCCCCGTCAAAGAATCTGTCGGCGATGCCCACGGCAGGGAGCGCGACCAGAGGCGCGACGAGCACGTACACGGTGTAATCGACCCAGTAAATCGATACGGCCGCGTACGTCACGACGGCGACGGCAGCGATCCGGGCCGCAACCCTGTATCTCTCACCTATCGGTGGGAGGGCGTACGCTCCGCCGACACCGAGAGCAAAGACGGGCGCGGCCACAGCGAAAGACTCTCTGCCGGCGCTCTCAAACAGTGTGACGAGGACCATTGCCGTAACGAGAGCGCTGAGCGCTGCACGAAACGCGACCGTTCCAGCGTCATCCACACGGCTGAAGGCCACGATGCCGTACATCGCGAACACGAGTCCCGCTCCGATCATCCCCAAGCCCACTGCGGTATTCGTCTCGAGAGAGACCAACCCGAACCACATTCCGAGAGCCGCAAGAAGGGTGCCGACACCGATTCCAGGCCAGCGCCTCTCGTTCACAGACGGACCGGACCCGCTCGCAGCACCACTTCTGATGGCTGGGTGAGATCGACCAGCGTCGAAGGCTGGCCTCCCCCTGCCTCTCCCGCGAGATACGTCAGGACATCGGCGTGGAAGACCGCTTCGGCCTCCTCGGCTGTCGTTGTGTCTTTGTCGTCGACCCCGCCTGCTGAGGTCACGGCGAGGGGTCCCGTCAGTTCAAGCAGTTCGAGGGCGACCGCGTGATCCGGGCAGCGAAGCGCCACCGTGCGCTTCCTCGTGTCTCCGAGCCACTCGGGCGCCGTGTCGAGGCGTGGCACCACCATCGTCACAGCGCCGGGCCAGTGGCGCTCCGCGAGCTCAAGCGCACGGTCGGTCATCGCCCCGAGCGAGAGGCCCTGCTCGAGGGACGCGACCAGGATCGTGATCGGTTTCCGTTCCTTGCGTCCCTTCAGCGCGTAGAGACGTTCGAGCGCCGCCTCGTCATACAGGTCGACGGCGAGGGCGTACACCGTGTCAGTCGGCACGCCTACGATCTCGCCACGTTTGATCGCTCGAGCTGCAGCAGCAGCGTCCATGCATCCTCCTGATCCGGTCAGCTCCAACGCTACTCCATTCCACGGCTTCCGAACACGTACCGATCGCGCCCTGAGAGGTCCTGGCTGATCGCTCCCCCGTAGCGGGAGAAGATCTCCGCGGCCCGGCTCCCGTGGAACTCGGAGATCTCACAGGCGATGACGCCGCCAGGCGCGAGCCACGCATCGGCTTGCGCTGCAATACGTGTAAGCACCTCGTCACCCACCGGTCCTGCTACTAGCGCCATCTCAGGTTCAAAGCGCACATCAGGAGGGAGGTCCGCCAGCTCGCGCTCTGCAAGGTAAGGCGGGTTCGCGACGATGAGGTCAACCGCTCCGCGCAGCTCGTGGGGAAGAGGCTCGAACAGGTCACCGACGAAGAACTGGATGTTCAGGTCGTTGTGTTCGGCGTTCCCCCGCGCAACGTCCACAGCGTCAGAGGAGAGATCCACGGCGTACACCCGGGCGTCCCTAAACGCTGCTTGCAGTCCGAGCGCGAGGTTGCCGCTCCCCGTGCAGAGGTCCACGATCACACCCGGACCATCGACCATCGCCACCACCTGGGAGAACAGGAACTCGGTCTCTGGCCTGGGCACGAGAACACGATCGTCGACGTGCAGCTCGACCGTGGCGAACGGGATGCTGCCCTCAATGTACTGAAGGGGCTCGTGCGCTCGCCTGCGCGCGACGAACGCATCGAACGTGTCCTGGTCGCCTGGGGTCACATCGAAGCCGACGAGAACCTGCGAGCGGACTCGGCGTGTCGCAGCCATCAGGAGCCGCAGGACCTCGTGTTGAGGGAGGTCAGATGCCGTGGCGAGGACGTCTCGTGACCACACCCGGTCAGACGTCCCCTGCGAGCCTCTGGGCGATGTCGTCCGCGATCAACGCGTCGTGGAGAACTCTGAGATCCCCGTCGAGGACCGCGGGGAGGGAGTGCACGGTCAATCCGATGCGGTGATCGGTGACACGGTTCTCCTTGAAATTGTAGGTGCGGATCTTCTCCGCCCGCCGACCCGAACCGACCTGGGATCTGCGCACCGAAGCCCGCTCCCCCATCTGCTCCTCGATCTGGATCTGGTAGAGGCGGGCACGCAGGACTCGCATCGCCTTCAGCTTGTTCTGGAGCTGCGACTTCTCATCCTGGCATGACACGACGATGCCTGTGGGTTTGTGCGTGATGCGCACCGCCGAGTCCGTCGTGTTCACCGACTGGCCGCCGGGGCCCTGAGATCGCATCGTCTCGATCGTCAAATCCTTATCGTGGAGCTCGACCTCGATCTCCTCGACCTCGGGGAGCACCGCGACGGTTCCCATCGAAGTGTGGATACGGCCCTGGGACTCTGTCTTGGGGACACGCTGGACCCTGTGGGGCCCTGCCTCGTACTTGAAACGCGAATACGCGCCCCGCCCCTTGACCGCGAAGATCGCTTCCTTGATACCACCGCCGTCCGTTGGAGAGATGTCGATCGGCTCAAGGGACCATCCGGAGCGCTCCACGAAACGTTCGTACATGCGGTACAGGTCGGCCGCCCACAGCGCGGCCTCGTCCCCGCCGGTCGCTGAACGAATCTCGATGATCACGTCCTTGTCGTCGTCGGGGTCCTTGGGCACGAGAAGTCTGCGCAGCTCCGCGTCGAGATCTTCGATCACCGCGGTGTGCTGGGTGATCGTCTCCTTGAAATACTCGATCATCTCAGCGTCGTCTTCGATGGTGATGAGCTCGGACGCTTCTTCCACCTCGCGTTCCGCAGCGACGTACCGTCGAAACGCCTCGACGACCGGCTTGAGCTCGGCGTGCCGGGTCGACACCTCGCGGTACCGCTTCTGGTCAGCGAGCACCTCAGGGTCAGCGAGGAGCGTCAGTACCTCTTCGAACGTGACTTCGGTGGCTGCGAGGCGTTCACGAAGCCTGTCATCCATCATCCGTTCCCATGTCGTATTCGGCTTCAAGCGCCGCCTGCACGACCGCGCCCCGGTCCTTCACTGCGACCACCTCGTCAGGATCGAGCGCTGCGAGCAGCGAGGCGACGGCGACCTCAACCTGGTCGTCGCTCGGCTCTTTCGCTGTGATGGCCTGAATCCAGATCCCGGGCTTGGAGACCCACGCGATCCATCGGTAGCCTGCTGCTGCCTTGAGGACCTCGTAGGAGATCCCCGCGATCAACGGGAGGAGCAGGACCCTCGCGGCGACCTGCCACAGGAAGGGCGCAGGGGCGAGAGTCAGGTAGACGAAGAACGACACCATGGCGACGATGATGATGAAGGAGGTGCCGCAGCGCGGGTGCTGGGGGCTGTACTTCTGGATCGACGCGATGTCGAGCGGGTCGCCGTTCTCGTACGCGTGGATCGTCTTGTGTTCGGCACCGTGATACTGGAAGACACGTTGGATCTCGGCTGAGCGCCCGATCAACCAGATGTACCCGACGAGGAGCGCGATGCGCAGCACCCCGTCGATGACGACGAAGAGGAGCGAGTTCCCACCCAGAAGGTCCTTCAACCAGTTAGCTGCGAATGCAGGGCCGATGACGAAGATTGCGAGGGCGCCGGTGATCGCGATAATCATCGTGAGAATGATCTCCTTGCGGGTGATCTTCTCTCCCTCCTCCCCCGATTTCTCAGCAGACCATGACAACGCGCGGAAGCCGAGGCTCATCGCTTCGATCAGTACGAAGACGCCGCGCAGATACGGCACTTTCGCGAGAGGGTTCCGGGTCGAGAGCGCAGGGAGGTCGTTCCGCTTAGCCTCGATCACGCCGTCGGAGCGCCGCACAGCCACAGCCCAGGCGTCAGGGGCACGCATCATCACGCCCTCGATAACCGCCTGGCCGCCGACGGACGCGCCGGGTGACCGGCTCAACTAATTCTCCGCGTCTGTCTCGGACTCCACAGGGGTCGCCGCCTTCGCGGTCTGTCCGTAGCGCTTGCGGAACCGCTCGACACGACCTGTCGTGTCAACGAGGATCTGCTTCCCTGTGTAGAAGGGGTGGCTCCTGGACGAGATCTCCACCTTGGCCAGTGGGTACGTCTCGCCGTCCTCCCACTCGATGGTCTCGGACGTGTCGATCGTCGACTTGGTCAGAAACGCAAAGTCGGACGACATGTCCTTGAAGACAACCGGGCGGTAGTTCGGATGAGTGTCGGTCTTCACGGGGTCTCCTGATTGATGTGGGGGGAAGAATAGTGCACCGAGACGCACGTCCTCTACTGGCCGCTCTTGGTGATCGTGAGGAGGAACTCGGCATTCGATTTCGTGCTCTTCAAGCGGTCGATGAGCAGCTCGAGCGCGGGGGCGGCGTCGAGTGCAAGCAGTACTCGCCTGAGCTTCCAGATCGCCTGCATCTCGTCGGGATCATAAAGCAACTCTTCGCGGCGTGTACCGGACGCCTCGACGTCGATAGCCGGGTAGATCCGCTTGTCCGCGAGATTGCGGCTGAGGCGGAGCTCCATGTTGCCGGTGCCTTTGAACTCCTCAAAGATGACCTCGTCCATGCGGCTCCCCGTGTCGATGAGAGCTGTTGCGATGATCGTGAGGCTTCCGCCTTCTTCCAGGTTGCGGGCAGCTCCGAAGAAGCGCTTCGGTGGATACAGCGCGGTCGAGTCGACGCCACCCGAGAGGATCCGCCCCGAAGCGGGCGTCGCAAGGTTGTGCGCGCGGGCAAGCCGGGTAATCGAGTCGAGCAGGATCACGACGTCTGTACCCATCTCGACAAGACGCCTCGCTCGCTCAATCGCGAGCTCGGACACCTGGGTGTGCTCCTCTGCAGGACGGTCGAAAGTCGAGTAAATGACCTCACCCTTGATGGAGCGCTGCATGTCGGTGACCTCTTCGGGTCGCTCGTCGACGAGGACAACCATGAGATGGCACTCCGGGTTGTTCGCAGTGATCGAATTCGCGATGTCCTTGAGAATCGTCGTCTTCCCCGCCTTTGAGGGGGAGACGATGAGCCCACGCTGACCCTTCCCGATCGGTGAGACGATGTCGATGATACGTGCCGTCACCAGGTCGGGGAAGCCGTCAACTTCGAGGCGGAGGCGCTCATCTGGAAAGAGAGGCGTGAGATCAGCGAACCTGCGTCGATCCTCAGCCTCGCTCGGGTCAAGTCCGTTGACCTTGAGGGGGCGGACGAGGGCAGGGAACTTCTCCTGGGCTCGCGCAGGACGGATCGGTCCTGAGACGATGTCACCTTTGCGTAGGTGTGACTTGCGAACCACGTTCGCAGCGACGTAGACGTCCTTGTCGCCAGGCAGATAGCCGCTGCAGCGCAGGAAGCCGTAGCCCTCGGGGAGGATGTCGAGGATGCCTTCGCTCACCTCAAGGGCAGATTCGTCGACCGGTTCGCGGTCGCGGCTGCGGTCGCGGCTGCGGTTGCGGTTCCTGTTGCGGTTGCGGTTCCGCCCACCCTGGCGGTCGTCGCGGGAGCGGTCACCGTCCCGGTACGAGCCCTCCCGACTTCCACCCTGGTCGGCCTGGTCGGTCACGACCTCGGCCTTCGTCTCGACGGGCACGTCCTCAGGGAGCGACGACGGGTCGAATTTCTCCGAGTCGAGGACAGCGGCGATCAACTTCGATTTCTGGAGTCCATCATGGTCGATGTCGAGTGATGCCGCGAGATCGCGCAGTGCCGGGAGTCTGAACTCCTGGAGTTTGGCGCTAGGTGTACTCATCTCGTGAGTGCCCCTTTCGAGAAGGTGGTTCGTGTAGCCAGATGGCCCGGAATACAGCGCTACGTCACATCAAGCAGCGAAGCACTGGGAACGCCCGCTGTGGGAACCTCGAACGGGTTGCCTAGCGGGGAATGAGACGAGTATAGGGGCGATCAGCACATATTCACAACAACTACCCGTCGTCGGGATCTCCACCGCCGTCGAGCGCGCCCGGCGAAGACCCATGCTCGCGAAGGTCGAGCGACTCGATCTTCGCCCCCCTGCTCACGATCTTCGCTGCACTCTTCTTGATCAGATCGATATCCTTTGACGCCTGGCCGAAGTGGCGGTCGAGGCTCGAGACCCGATCGTCGAGACGGACCAGGTCGACAAGCAAGACGCCGACTTCGCGCTGGATCACAGAGGCCTGTTTCCGCATCTCGACATCGCGCAGGATCGCCCTGACCGTGGTGAGCGTCGCCATCAGAGTCGTCGGCGATACGAGGTACACCTTGTGCTTGTGGCTCTCGGCGATCACCGTCGGGTGGTGGGCGTGCAGTTCGCCGTACACCGCTTCAGAGGGGATGAACATGAGAGCGTTCTCCGCGGTCGACTCCTCATCGTTGATCGGCTGGGAGACGTACCTCTCCGCGATGTCCCTGATGTGCCTCTTCGTGTCGGTGGCGAGCTGCCTGCCTGCCCTCTCCCGATCGGCCTGGTTGTCAGCCGCGAGGAGCTCCTGGTACGCCTTGAGCGGGAACTTGGCGTCGACCGAGATTGGCCCGGGCGGGTGCGGCAGCTTGATGAGGCAGTCGACCAGTTTTCCGTTCGCGAGCGGCGCCTGCATCTGGTAGGCGAAAGCCGGCAGCATGCTCTCCACGATGTCCGCGAGCTGGACCTCGCCGAAGGCCCCCCGCGCCGGGTTGTCGTCCAGGACGTGTTGGAGGCTCACGACTTGTTCTGAGAGCGCCTTGATGTTGTCCTGTGCCTTGTCGATGACGCCGAGCCGCTCCTTCAGCCCGGCCAGGTGCTCCGATGTCTCCTTCGCGGAGGAAGCGAGGTTCTTGTTCATCGCCGCCTCAACCTTGTTGAGGCGGTCGACAAGCGCCTCGCTGAGTTGCTGGTGGGACTTACCGAAGGAGTCCGTAAGCACCCGGGAAGACTCGACCTGTTGCTTGGACACCGTGTCGACCTTACCGACGAGAGCCTGCTGGGAGAGGATCATGTCGCTGAGTCGTTCATCGAGCACGTCGGCGACCGGGTCATCTGTGCTGCGCTGGGAGCGCAGGACAACGATCGCTAGGAAGACGACGGCGACTACCAGGACGACGAGTAAGCCTTCTATCACAGTTGATCCCTCACATGTCTCGATGACAGTGACAGCGTAGATGAAGAGACGCTA
>JASJXX010000075.1 GCA_030123765.1 Actinomycetota bacterium
GGCGCTGCTGACCCTGAGGCTTGTTCTGTTCCGTCGTCATCGCTCGCTCCTAAAACTCAAGGCCGGATTCACGGGCTGCCTCGGCGAGTGCCTTGATGCGACCGTGATATTTGAAACCACCGCGATCGAAGACAACCTGGGAGATGCCAGCGTCTCTGGCACGAGCACCAACGAGCTTGCCGACCTCGGTCGCCGACTCCACGGTGAGGGTTTTTCCCTTGACCGCCGATTCGCGCGATGAGGCCGAAGCGATCGTCTGACCGCTCTCATCGTTGATGACCTGTGCATAGATGTACTTGTTGCTTCTGAAGACCGCGAGGCGGGGCCGTGATGCGGTGCCGTGCACCGATTTACGAACCCTGAAGTGTCTGCGACGGCGTGCGTCTGTGCGGGTACCCCTCATGTGGAGACTCCTGCCTTGCCAGCCTTGCGCCGCACGTGCTCGTCCGAGTACCGGATGCCCTTGCCCTTGTAAGGCTCAGGTGGCCGGACTGCTCGAACGTCGGCAGCAACCTGGCCAACCTTCTGTTTATCGATTCCACTGACGATGATCTTCGTCGGCTCAGGCACCTCGAACGTTACGCCCTCCGGGGCGTCGATGTGCACGGGGTGAGAGAAGCCGACCTGCAACTCAAGCCGTGTGCCTTTGAGTGCGGCACGATAGCCGACGCCAACGGCCGTCAACTCCTTCGAGTACCCCTGCGATACACCAATCACCATGTTGTTGATCAGCGCTCGCGTGAGTCCGTGCAGAGCACGACTCTGGCGTTCGTCATTCTTCCTCTCGACCGTCACCGTCCCATCGTCGACCGAGACCGAGATGCGGCTGTCGAACGTCTGGGTGAGCGTGCCCCTGGCACCTTTCACTTCGACGGTCTCACCGTTCACCTTGACCTCGACATCGTCTGGCAGGCTGATCGGGCTCTTTCCTATACGGCTCATCTCACCACACCTTGCACAGGACCTCGCCACCGACATTGCGGCGGCGGGCATCTCTGTCTGTCATGACGCCGGCTGAGGTGGAGATGATCGACACACCGAGACCGCCACGAACGCGGCCAATCTCTGTCGCTCCCTTGTAGACGCGGTGACCCGGCTTTGAGACTCTCTGGATTCCCTGAAGCACTTGCTTCCTATCGGAGTCGAACCGCAGCTTGACAACGAGCTCAGTGCCGACGTTGCCCTCCTGTGTCTTCCAGCTGTCGATGTAGCCCTCCTCGGAGAGCACGCGCGCGATCTCCTCCTTGAGCTTGGAGGAGGGCATCGCCGTCTCGGGATGGAGCGCCATATTTGCGTTCCGGATCCGCGTCAGCATGTCAGCAATGGGATCTGTGTACATCTCCTACCACGACGCCTTTCTGATGCCAGGGAGCTCACCGAGGTGGGCCATCTGCCTCAGGGCGATACGCGAGAGACCGAACTTGCGGTAGTAGCCGCGCGGCCTGCCACTGACGACGCAGCGGTTGCGATGGCGCGTTGCGCTCGCGTCACGAGGCATCTTGGCGATCCTGGCATAAGCCTCACGCTTCTCCACGTAGGACGCCTCCGGGTCTTTGATGATTATGACTAACTCGGCCCGGCGCTCCGCGTAGCGGTCGACGAGCTCCTTGCGCTTGTTGTTCTTGACGATTTTTGAAGTCTTCGCCATCAGGCACCTACCTGCTGTCGACGGAATGGGAACCCGAACGCATCCAGGAGAGCTCTCCCCTGATCGTCCGTCTCCGCGGTGGTCACCAGTGTGATGTCCATTCCACGGATCTTCATGACTTTGTCGTAGTCGATCTCAGGGAAGATCAGCTGCTCGGTAACTCCGAAACTGTAGTTCCCGCGACCATCGAACCCCTTCGGGCTCAGGCCACGGAAGTCTCTGATGCGAGGGATTGCGAGGGCGATGAGCCGGTCGAGGAACTCCCACATGCGGTCGCCGCGAAGCGTCACTGACGCCCCGATGGCCTGCCCCTCACGGATCTTGAAGTTCGAGACCGACTTGCGTGCACGGTTCACTTTCGGCTGCTGGCCTGTGATGGTCCTCAGGTCCTCCACGACACCATTGATCAGCTTCGCGTCCGCGGCAGCGTCTCCTGCGCCCATGTTCACCACGATCTTGCTCACACGGGGAACCTGCATTACATTTTCGAGGCCAAGATCGCTACGGAGCTGATCTCGAATCTCTGCGTTGTATTGATCTTTGAGACGTGGTGCCATCACAGATCGCTCCCGCATTTTCTGCATACCCTGTACTTCTTACCTTCATCGTCGAAGCGGGCCCCGATCTTCGTCGGGCCGCACTCCTTGCAGACGATCATCACGTTTGAGGCATTGATCGGCATGTCCTTATCGATGATCCCACCCGTGTTGGCCTCACCCGTCGCCCGCTGGTGACGCTTCGCAGTCGCTACCCCTTCAACGATGATCCTGTTCGCCTTCGGGAAGACCTTCGCGATCTTGGACTCCTTGCCGATGTCCTTGCCGGCGATGACCATGACTGTATCTCCGCTACGCAGCTTCATCACAGCACCTCCGGGGCGAGCGACACGATGCGCATAAACTTCTTGTCTCGAAGCTCGCGCCCGACCGGTCCGAAGATGCGGGTGCCGCGAGGCTGTTGCTGGTCATCGATGAGCACGCAAGCATTGTCATCGAAACGGATGTACGAACCATCCGCACGACGCGTCTCCTTGCGAGTCCGGACGACCACTGCCTTCACGACCTCGCCTTTCTTCACGGTTCCACCCGGCGTCGCGTCCTTCACGGTCGCGACGATCACGTCACCGACGCGGGCGTAGCGGCGTCCCGAGCCTCCCAGGACGCGGATCGTGAGAACCTCCCGAGCGCCCGAGTTGTCGGCAACCTTGAGCCTTGACTCCTGCTGGATCATCGGGCACGCTCCAGGACCTCTTCGACACGCCACCTCTTCGACTTCGAGAGCGGCCGTGTCTCTACGATCCGGACGGTGTCACCGACGCGTGCGTCATTCGTCTCATCGTGTGCGTGAAACTTTGTCCTGACAGGCACGATCTTGCCGTATCGAGCGTGACGCTTCTGATCTCGCACCTCGACGGTGACGGTCTTGTCACGGCTGTCGGAGACGACGATCCCGACGCGGGCCTTTCGGCGTGCGCGTTCCATCTATGCATCCTCCTGCTGTGATTTCCAGGCTGCGATCTCCTGCTCCCGCATCACTGTTGCGATGCGAGCGACGTCACGCTTGACCTGTTGCATTCTTGCGGTGTTGTCGAGCTGGTTAGTAACGAGCTGGAACCGAAGGTTAAAGAGTTCTTCCTTCGTTTCGTCAAGTTTCTCACCGAGCTCCTTGTAGTTGAATTTGCGTAGTTCGAGGGCGTTCATACAGCCTCCCTCGTGACGAACTTGGTCTTCACCGGCAGTTTGTGTGCAGCCAACCGGAGAGCTTCACGAGCAAGTTCCTCATCAACGCCGGACATCTCGAACATGACCCGGCCGGGCTTGACAACAGCGACCCAGTATTCGGGGTTGCCCTTGCCTGAGCCCATGCGGGTCTCAGCAGGCTTCTCTGTAATGGGTTTGTCCGGAAAGATCGTGATCCAGACCTTCCCTCCACGCTTGATCTTGCGAGTCATCGCAATACGGGCAGCCTCGATCTGACGGGATGTGATCCATCCACGCTCCTGGGCCTGAAGGCCGTACTCGCCGAACGACACCTTCGTGCCGCCCTTCGCGTTGCCACGCATGCGCCCCGTCTGGACCTTGCGATACTTGGTCCGCTTCGGCATCAACATCAGGAACCGTCCTCTTCGCTCTCGCTTGGAACGGCGACATCCTCCGCAGACACCTCAGTGACAGCGACCTCTTCGGCAACCACCTGTGTGACAGTCTCCTCAGCGCTCACCGGCTCCTCGACAGCCTCTCGGTCCTCCGCGAGCTCCGCGCTCGCTTCAGCAGCGGTGACCTTCTTGCCACCACCGGCCTCTATCAGCCTCTTGCCACTCGGACGCTTGCCACCACCGGCCTCGACGATGCGCTTGCCGCCACCGGCCTCAATGATCCGCTTCTCCTTACGACCGGCAGCCGCTTCGGCACGGGACTTGACCGACTTGCGATGCCTGGGATCCGCGCCACGGCCCGTTGCGAGGCGAGCCTCGGCAGCAGCCTTGTCAGCCGAATCGAACCTCTTCATGATGTCACCCTTGTACACCCAGACCTTGATACCGACAGCGCCAACACTGGTCGCAGCGGTGGCCTGGCCGTAGTCGATGTCTGCACGCAGTGTGTGGAGCGGCACGCGGCCTTCCAGGTACCACTCGCGGCGCCCCATGTCTGCGCCGCCGAGCCTTCCCGAAGCCTGGACCCGGACACCTTCGGCACCGGCCTTGAGCGCCGTGGCGACGGTGCGCTTGAGCGCACGCCGGAACGAGACGCGGCCTTCGAGCTGGTCTGCGACGCTGCGGGCAAGCAACGTTGCATCCATCTCGGGGTTGTGCACCTCAATGACATTGAACTTGACTCTGCGCCCGGAGAGGTCCTCGAGGCCGGCTCGGAGACGCTCTGCCTCAGAACCGCCACGGCCGATGACAACACCGGGACGCCCGGTGTGGATATCGATCTGAACCTTGCTGCCGCCAATGCGTTCGATATCGATTCTCGAGATCGCGCCACGCTTGAGTTCGTCCCTGAGGTACTTGCGGATCTTGTAATCCTCCGCAACCTGGGCGGCGTAGCCCTTGTCCGAGTACCAGCGTGACTTCCAATCGGTGACGATTCCGAGACGCAGGCCGTAAGGGTGAGTCTTCTGACCCATCAGGCAACCTCCTCATGCTCTGCTACGACGATCGTGATATGGCTCGTTCGCTTCAGGATCCTCGTTGCGCGGCCACGGGCACGGGGGCGCCAACGCTTGAGCGTCGGCCCCTCATCCGCGTACGCCTCGGCAATGAAGAGCTCGTCGACGTCGAGAGCGAAATTGTGCTCTGCGTTCGCGATCGCCGAGTCGAGCACCTTCTTGATGGTCAAGGCAGCCTTGCGATTCGTGAAGTCAAGCACCGTTCGCGCTTCTTCCACGGGGAGTCCACGAACGAGGTCGAGTACCCGTCGCACCTTGTAGGGCGACTGCCGTACATGCTTGGCCTGGGCTCGCACGTTCATCGCTGTCTCACTGACTTGTCGGTCTGGTGACCGCGGAACGTGCGGGTCGGTGCGAACTCGCCGAGCTTGTGGCCCACCATCGATTCGTTGATGTACACCGGCACATGCTTACGGCCGTCATGCACCGCGATCGTGAGTCCGACCATCTCGGGGATGACTGTTGAGCGTCGACTCCAGGTTCGGATGACGCGCTTGTCACCGCTGGCGTTCGCCTTCTCGATCTTCACCAGGAGGTGCTCATCGACGAAGGGCCCCTTTTTCAGGCTTCTCGCCATGGCTTACCTCTGCCCCTTCTTCGTGCGACGACGCACGATGTACTTATTGCTTGCCTTGTTCTTCTTGCGGGTCCGGCGTTCCGGCTTGCCCCAGGGGCTCACCGGGTGACGCCCACCCGAGCTGCGACCCTCGCCACCACCGAGTGGGTGGTCCACGGGGTTCATAGCGACACCACGCGTCTGGGGGCGCTTGCCCTTCCAGCGGTTCCGTCCGGCCTTACCAATCTTGACGAGCTCGGCATCGGTGTTTCCTACCTGGCCGACTGTTGCACGGCAATCGAGATTGACCTGGCGCATCTCGCCGGAGGGGAGGCGGAGCAGAGCTATCTTGCTCTCCTTCGACATCAGCTGCACAGCAGCACCTGCTGAGCGAGCCATCTTGGCGCCGCCACCCGGGCGGAGTTCGACGGCGTGCACGACCGTGCCTGTCGGGATGTTACGAAGCGGCAGGGCGTTGCCCGGGCGAATCTCCGCCTTCGATCCAGACTCGAGCATATCGCCGACGTTGATGCCGACCGGGGCGAGGATGTATCGCTTCTCACCGTCAACGTAGTGGAGCAACGCGATGCGAGCGTTCCGATTCGGGTCGTACTCGATGGACGCGACCTTTGCAGGCACCCCATCCTTCGTACGCCTGAAGTCGATGATGCGATAGCGGCGCTTGTGGCCACCGCCGCGGTGACGCGAGGTGATCCTGCCGTAGGAATTCCGGCCAGCCGAGCGCGTCTTGGGAGCCAGAAGGCTCTTCTCGGGAGTCGACTTTGTGATCGACTCGAAGTCCGAGACGGTCTGGAACCGGCGCCCTGGCGAGGTCGGCTTGAGTTTCTTTACACCCATGAGCTATACCTCGAAGACGTCGATTGAGTCGCCGCTGGCCAGGGTTACGAGGGCACGTTTCGTGTCCTTACGCTTACCAACGACGGGTCCGGTGCGCTTCAGCTTCCCCTTGCGGTTGATCGTGTTGACCGACGTCACCTTTACCTCGAAGATGGCCTCAATCGCCTGCTTGATCTCGGTCTTGTTCGTCCGCGGGTCAACGATGAACGTGTAGGTGTTGTATTCCTGCACCAGGTCATAGGACTTCTCCGATACGACCGGTGCGAAGATGATGTCGCGGGGATTCTTCTTCACGATGACACCTCCCCGCTCTCGCTGCCAACACTCTCAGACGCAAGCTCTCTCACCGGTGATGTGCCGGCGGCCGCCTGTCTGGCGTGCTCCTCCGTCCCTCGTGGGACAGTCTGGCCAAGAGTGAGCGTGCCCTGGCTCATGATGATCGTCTCCGCCCAGAGCACGTCATAGGTGTTCGCCTGTCCGAGGTTGGATGCAATGACGTGGCTGAGGTTGCGAAACGACTTCATCGCTACACGCTCATGGTCCTCTGCGATGAGGAGCACCTTGCCGGTAACTCCCATCGCCGAGAGGAGAGCCACCGCGTTCTTGGTCTTAGGGTCAGTCCAGACGTCGAAAGTCTCAACAACCTTGATCTGCCCCTCGGCCGCCCTCACGGAGAGCGCACTGCGCAGCGCGAGCCTTTTCATCTTCTTGGGCGTCCTCTGGCTGTAGTCACGCGGCTTGGGACCATGGGCGACACCGCCGCCCACCCACTGCGGAGAACGGATCGACCCGTGGCGAGCACGACCGAGACCCTTCTGGCGCCACGGCTTTCTCCCACCACCACGCACCTCGGCACGTGTCTTGGTCGAATGCGTTCCAGAGCGCTTCGCCGCAAGTTGCGCCGTCACTACCTGATGCATGACGTCGGCGTTCGGCTCAATGCCGAAGATATCCGGGTTGAGCTCAACCTCGCCCTGGACTGCGCCGTCAGCGCTGTAAAGCTCTGCCATGACCTTGTCAGCCATTGACCTTCACCGCCTCTCGCACAACGATCACAGAGCCCTTCGAGCCCGGGATCGCACCGCGGAGCAGGAGAAGATTTCGCTCGGCGTCAACCTGGATGATCTCAAGGTTCATGATTGTGCGCTGATCTCCGCCCATCCGTCCCGGGAGTCGCTTCCCTTTGAATACGCGGGCAGGCGTTGCGCAAGCGCCGATGGAGCCCGGGGCACGGTGCGCCTTGTGTGTACCGTGTGAAGCACCCTGGCCTTTGAAGTTATAGCGCTTCATGACACCGGCGAATCCTTTCCCCTTCGTGATCCCTGTCACGTCTGCCTGTCGGCCGACCTCGAACACATCAGCGACCGAGATCGTCTGACCGAGTTCGTAAGCGTCGGGGTCATCGACCCTCACTTCGATGACATGGCGGTGAGGCACGACCCCGGCCTTGGCGAAGTGGCCGTTGATCGGGCGGTTCGCTTTCTCCGTCGACATCTCCTTAAAAGCGATCTGCACAGCCGAGTAGCCGTCGGTCTCGAGACGCTTGATCTGGGTCACGACGACGGGGCCTGCCTTGACGGCAGTCACGGGGATCGCCCGGTTCTCATCGTCGAATATCTGGGTCATCCCCAGCTTCTCGCCAATGATCGTGTTCATGTCTTGATCTCTACTTCTACGCCAGCGGGCAGGTCGAGTCGCATGAGCGAGTCAACCGTCTTGGGTGTTGGCTCGAGAATATCGATGAGCCGCTTGTGTATCCGCATCTCGAACTGCTCGCGCGACGTCTTGTCGACGTGCGGACCGCGGATAACCGTATAGCGATGGATCTTGGTCGGTAGTGGCACCGGACCTCTGACCTTCGCCTGGGTGCGGATCACCGTCTCCACGATCTTTCGCGCCGACTCATCGACGACCGAGTGATCGTACGCCTTGAGTCGGATGCGGATCCGATGGTCGTTTGACATGTGTCTGCTCTCTCTGTTCTTTGTTCTTTGTTCTTTGTTCTATTTAATGATCTTGGTGACGCGGCCTGCGCCAACCGTCCGGCCACCCTCACGGATAG
>JASJXX010000076.1 GCA_030123765.1 Actinomycetota bacterium
CGGAGCGGGCGCCTGAGTTGTGGTCGTCGTTTCTCCGCCATTGAGACCGGGGGCAGCCTTCATGAATACCACCGTCACCCACTTCACATCGGTCGCATCGGTTGTGACGCCGACGCCGATGTAGTTGTAGTCGCCCAGGATGTTCGCCCTGTGGGCTGTCGACTTCATGAACGCCTTGTGCAGCGAACTGAGGTCAACGCCCATGCCGACGTTCTCGCCGAGCTTCTGCCAGACGCCCGTCACCCCGCTGAGTGATGTGTTGTGGTAGATCTCCCCTCGACCCATCATGCGGGAGCTGTGTGCACGTGCGTCGTCTGTGAGGTCCCAATACGATTCGAGGGGTGCGAGACCGCTCGCCACTCGTGATGAGTTGATCTTGCTGATGAGTGTTCCCTCAGGTCCGGCGACCGCCGGAATCGCCATCGCAGCGACCATAACGGTGATCGCTGTGAGCATGAGGATGATTCGTTGTGTGCCGCGCATCGCCGCACGCCTCCTACGGAGAGCATTTGTATTACTCCTTTCCGTATCGGCCGATATGCGCGGCAAGTTGAGGAAAAACGTGAATCATGTATCGAACATATCCCTGCACAGACACGTGGATCGTGCCCTGAGATGGGTAGGCGGTACTTCCCTATGCCAGAGACCGGGCCACCTCGATGAGCGTGCGGACACCGAAGCCAGTGCCGCCCTTCGTTATGTAATGCTCGGCCTTGTCGGCTCTAGCGGGGCCTGCGACATCGAGGTGCACCCACGGTGTGTCGTCGACGAACTCCGCCAGGATGAGGCCGGCAGTGATGGCTCCGCCCCAGCGCCCCCCGATGTTCTTCATGTCGGCGATGTCGGACTCGATGAGAGACGCATATTCGGACTCGAGTGGCATCCGCCACATCTTCTCCCCCGCCGCCATCGCTGCAGCGATCACGGTGTCGGCAGCGTCGTCGTCAGATGCGAACAGCCCCCCGATCAGCGGTCCGAGCGCGACCTTGCACGCACCGGTGAGAGTGGCGATGTCCACGATGAGGTCGGGCTCGTACTCTGTGGCAAGAGCGAGACCGTCCGCGAGTACCAGCCGTCCTTCGGCATCAGTGTTGAGCACTTCGATCGTCTTGCCGTTGTATGCCCGCATCACATCACCGGGGCGCTGCGCGGATCCACTGATCAGGTTCTCGGTGAGCGGCGTGATGCCGATCACATTGACCAGGAGACCGAGATCAGCAATGGCCTTCACCGCACCCATAACCGCAGCCGCACCCGCCATGTCGGTCTTCATCGTCTCCATGCCTGACACCGGCTTGATCGACAGACCACCCGAGTCGAACACGATCCCCTTGCCGACGAACGCAACCGTGCGAGTTGCACCATCAGGCGTGTACCGCATCACGACCATCCTGGCAGGACGGTCCGCACCGGCGTTGACTGCCATGAGGCCGCCGAACCCTGCCTCACGAATGGCGTCTTCGTCGTACACGGTCACATCGACCCTGCGACTGAGGCCCGACGCGATATCCGCGATCGCAGCAGGCGGCTTGTCCGCCGCAGGCCGGTTAACGAGGTCCCTGGCAAGTACGACACCCGACGCAACGGCTTCCGCCTCAGCGATCTGGCCTTCGAGGTCATCCCCACCTGCCAGCACCAGCGACGCGAACTTGCTCCTCTTCGGATCAGACTTGTACTCGTCGAACGAGTAGGCACCAAGCACGGTGCCAAGCACGACAGCGCCAACCGCTCCCTCGATGTCGACCTGGTGCAGAGTCGTCGCAACGGTCGTGTACCCCCTGACCGTCTGCGTTACCCTTCCCGCCGCCCGTCGCAGCGACTCTGCGTCGACCTCATCGCCGAGACCGATCAGGAGCACCTCCGGGGTAGGGCCATCGGGAGTCTGCAAGAACAGCGTCTGGCCATGGGCGCCAGTGAACTCATGCGCGTCAAGAATCCGGCTAGACGCGTCTCGATCCGGCACGTACGCTTCTCCGGCTGCGAACACTCGATCGTCATAGACGGGGACCACGATGAGGTCCGCTCCCGCAACTTCCCCCGGTCTGATTTCAAGCACTATCTGTCCCTCTCCCTCATCCTGTGAGCTATCCGAGCACGGCTCTGATCCGGTCAGCGACCGCCTCGGGGGTGAAACCGAACTCTACGGCGAGCACGGACGCGGGCGCTGACGCTCCGAATCGATCGATACCGATCGCTACGCCGCCGTTCGCGGTGAAGCCACGCCACAGGTCGGTGGTACCGGCCTCGAGCGTGAACACAGGGAGTCCTTCACCGAGCACCTCGTCACGGTAGGACTTCGGCTCATCGTTGAAGCACTCGACGCACGGCATCGACACGACCCTGATGCTGTGCCCTTCATCAGCGAGCAGCGCAGCAGCTTCCTCTGCGAGGCCGACCTCTGATCCGGTCGCGAGGAGCACAGCACGGTCGCCTGGCCGGCGCACATAGCCGCCGGCGGCGACGGCAGCTCTGTCAGGGGCCTCGTCGGGAACCCGGAGACCCTGCCGCGTGAGGATGAGCGCAGACGGACCTGCCAGCCGGTTGATCGCGTGCTCCCACGCTGCTGCCGTCTCGGTGGGGTCGCACGGCCTTATGACATGCAAGTTCGGGATCACCCGCAGCGACGCAAGGTGCTCAACGGGCTGATGCGTCGGCCCGTCTTCTCCAAGGAAGATCGAATCGTGCGTCCACACGTACACCGCGGGAATGCCCATGAGGGCCGCCAGCCGGACAGAGGGCCTCATGTAGTCGGAGAAGATGAGAAAGGTCCCCCCGAACGGCCGTACCCCGCCATGCTGCACCATACCGTTGATGACCGCTCCCATCGCGTGCTCGCGCACCCCGTATCGGATATTGCGGCCCGTGCGGTCCTTTGCCGAAAAGTCGGTAGACGCCTCGATGAGCGTGTTGTTTGAAGGGGCAAGGTCAGCCGAGCCTGAGACGACGTCCGGTCGCTTCTCCGCGAGCTGTTGAATGACGGCCTGGCTCTGCACGCGGGTAGCGACGAGTGAACCTGCCTCCGCGTCGGGGGCGCTGAGCGCCACGGGATCTGGATCCCACATAGCGTCGAAGCGGGCGACCCGCTCTGGCTCGCGCTCCGCGATCTCACGGTACCGGCCCTCCCACGCGACGCGCTCGTCGATACCTCTCCCCATGGCGTCCGTGAAGAACCCGTACACCTCGTCGGGGACTGCGAACTCAGGAAGCTCCCATCCATAGGTCTCCTTCGCCCCGGTGATCTCACCCGGGCCGAGGGGCGCACCATGCGCAGCCGCGGTGCCGTGCTTGGTGGGTGCTCCGTACCCGATATCGGTCCTGCACGAGATGAGCGTCGGGCGATCTTCCTCAGCGATCGCCTGAGCAATCACGCTGGCGATCGCGTCGCGGTCATGGCCGTCGACGGTCAACGTCTGCCATCCGTACGCGTCAAACCGCGCGGGCACCGCTTCGGAGAACGCGAGTTCGGTGGGCCCGTCGATCGTGATCGCATTGTCGTCGTAGAACACGACCAAGCGCCCAAGTTCGAGATGCCCCGCGAGGGACGCCGCCTCAGATGCAACGCCCTCCATGAGGTCACCATCACCGCAGAACACGTAGGTGTGGTGGCTCAAGAGCTCCGGACCGTGGACCGCACGAAGGCGACTCTCGGCGATCGCCATGCCGACCGCGGCGCCGAACCCCTGGCCGAGCGGACCGGTGGTTGTCTCGATGCCAACCTGAGGGCTGTACTCAGGATGTCCGGCAGTCTCGGAGTTCCACTGGCGAAACTCCTTGATGTCACCCATCGTGATCGGAAAACCAGAGAGATGAAGAAGGCTGTACAGAAGCATCGAGCCGTGACCATTCGAGAGCACGAACCGGTCGCGGTCTGCCCACGTCGGGTCGGTCGGATCGACGTTCAGAAACCGGGACCACAGCACGACAGCGATATCGGCCATCCCCATCGGCATCCCGGGATGGCCCGAGTTCGCCCTCTCGACAGCGTCCATGGACAGAACCCTGATCGTGTCGGCAGCCCGCTGCTCGGTCGTGATCGTCATGCAAACCTCCTGTTGCCGGCAGGCTACCGTCGCGTAGCCAACTGCCTCCAGGGTGGTGCTAGACAGCGACCGTCGTACTGGTGAAGTCCTCAATGTGGAGGAGTTCGGCGTCGTCTTCGGTGAGACCCGAAGCGGCCAGGCCGTACATGAACTCGCGGCCGGCTTCGCTCAGGAACCAGTCGTGGATGGGGATGACATACCTGGGCTTGACCAATCGGGTGCGGTCGACGCCCGTAACGAGCGAACCCCACGGAGCAATGAACGGCATCGCGAGGACGGGCATCGACTCGACGAAGCTGTGGCTGTCACCAGGATGCGTCAACACCCCCTCAATGTGAAACCCCGTGTTCTCAGGCCCGGGCCCGATCGGGATGCGCTCGTGCGGCGCAGCGAACTGCGGTGTCCCGAGAGTCGTCGAATCGATGTTCTGCTCGGCCAGGACACGCTGGAGGGAGGCGGTCGTCTCGACCTCTGCGTGGTTGGAGCGTTCAAGCACCCCACGCAGGAGATCGAAGTGCACGTGGTCAGCGTGCTCATGGGTGATGAGTATCCGGTCAACCCCTTCGACCATAGAGAGGTCGAACCGCTCATCATTCCACGTAAAGACTCCGGGGTCGATGAGGATCCGCCTGTCGCCTACCTCGACGAGCAGGCAGGCATGGACGAGCTTGGTGATGGTGACATCCATGCCCATGACGATACCCCATCCCACCCGTGGGAAACCGGGCTCCGCGATCCGCGCTACGTGACGACGCGGTAGCGGCGTTCGGTGCGGTTCAGGCGTTCAACGCCATCGTGGGTGACGACAACGATGTCTTCGATGCGGATCCCCCACTCCCCCGGGTTGTAGATGCCTGGTTCGATCGAGAACGCCATCCCTGCCTTGAGGATCTGGTCGTTCCCTTCGACCAGGTACGGGTGCTCGTGGGTGTCCATGCCGATGCCGTGGCCGGTTCGGTGGATGAATAGGTCGCCATATCCGGCATCGGCGATGATCTCCCGCGCAACAGCATCCACCGAAGCTGCCGTCACGCCGGGGCGCACATGCTCAACTGCCGATGACTGCGCGGCACACACTGCTTCGAAGGCGTCATCGAAACCGTACGGCGTCTCACCGACAACGAACATCCGTGTCGTGTCAGAGCGGTAACCGTTCTGCGTCCCGCCGAAGTCGACTACCACAGCATCGCCGTGCTCGATGATCCGATCACCCGGTTCGTGGTGCGGGGATGCTCCGTTGGGGCCTGAGGCGACGATCCAGAAGTCCATGGAGTCGTGTCCATTCGCGATGGCCCGGTCGATGATCTCACGCGATACATCGCGCTCGGACCGCCCGGAGAAGACCACCTCGGCCATCTCGTCCACTACCGAGTCGACGGTCTGGGCGGCCCGTCGCAGAGCGTCGATCTCGCCGGACGACTTGCGTATCCGCAACGATGACATCAGGTCGCTCGCCGAACGGTACGTCCGGCCGGGATTCGTCTCCTGCAATTGGAGGAGGAACCTGGACCATGTCTCGTCACCCAACGCGACCGTGGCAGCGTCACCGAGGATCGCATCGATGATCGCTATCGGATCCTCAGTCTCTGCCCAACCGACGATGGAGAACACGCCGTCTGGCACGTCGACGCGAGCGGCCTCGAGCCCTGGAACGACGAGTGCAGGTGCTCCCTCCCGCGGCACGATGAGCATGGTGACCCTCTCGAGTGCCATGGCCCGGTAACCGGTCAAGTACGGAAGGTCCGAGCCGACCGAGAGACAGATCGCCTCGACACCGGCGACCCCCATCGCCAGCTGAGCTTGCTCTATACGGTCGGCGAACCTGTTCACACCGCGGCCTCCAGTGCTTCTCGGGCGTGATACGAGCTTCGGACGAGGGGGCCCGACTCCACATGGGCGAGCCCGAATGCCTCGCCGACGACCTTGTACGTCGTGAAGACATCGGGGTCCACGTAGCGATGGATCTTGCGGTGGCGAGCCGTCGGACGTAGGTACTGGCCGATCGTCACAACATCGACACCCACAGCGTTCAGGTCTGCAAGCGCTCCGACGATCTCTTCGTCTGTCTCGCCCATTCCGACGATGAGCCCGGACTTGACGATCCCGGATGGATTGGCCCATTTGGCCCTGGCGAGCAGCGTGAGCGACCGGGCGTAGTTCGCGGCGCTCCGGATCTCTCGCTGCAGCCTGAGCACGGTCTCCGTGTTGTGGTTCAGCACCGCAGGTTTGGCGCCAAGGACGATGTCGAGCGGTCCGGGATCCCCCTTGAAGTCGGGGATGAGCACCTCGACGTCACATTCGGGGAGACGCTCATGGATCTCGTGGATGGTGCGAGCGAAGATCGTGGCGCCGCCGTCGTCAAGATCGTCGCGGTTCACGGAGGTGAGGACAGCATGCTTGAGGCCCATCGCTACGATCGCTTCGGCAGCGCGCACGGGCTCCCCCTCATCCACTTCACCGGGTCTCCCTGTTTTCACGTTGCAGAAGGAGCACGCCCGCGTGCAGGTATCGCCGAGGAGCATCAGGGTGGAGGTGCCCGAGGACCAGCATTCATAGATGTTGGGACAGCCTGCTTCCTCGCAGACGGTGTTGAGAGCAAGGTCGCGGTTGAGCTTCTTGAGCTCCTTGAACTTCGGGTCGCGCATGTCCACGCGGACCTTCATCCATGCCGGCTTCTCCGGCTCGTCGGGAAGCAGGCCACGGATCATCACAGGGACCTCGTCGGCAGGCTTCGGACTGAAGACGCCTGCCGCGACCATGCGATCAACCTCGAACGTCCGTGTCGCTGTCCCTCTGGTGAAGGCGCCAAGCTGCGTCTCCGCGCTCCCGTACACGGAGAGGTCCGGAGCGTGCCGCACAAGAGCGGCGACGACCTCCTGGATCGACACGGGTCTCGCGAGAAGTTTGGTGAGGGACGTGACCTGCCGGTCGTCGATGCCGCAGGGGATGATGTTGTCGAAGTACTCCATGGCCGGATCCACGTTGATCGCAAAGCCATGCATCGACACGCCTCTCGAGACCCGCACACCGATGGCTGCGACCTTGCCACGGTCACTCCACACACCCGTGTACCCGTCCTCCGTCCAGGCGTGGACGCCGAGGTCCGCAAGCGTTGCGAGGATGACTTGCTCGATGCGCCGGACGTGGCCGACAACGTCGAAGCCGCCGGCAACCTTCGACGTCGCAACGATCGGGTATCCGACGAGCTGGCCGGGTCCGTGATACGTGATGTCCCCTCCACGATCCACGTCAAGCAGCTGTGCGCCTATCGCTCCGAGCCGGTCCTCGCCGATAGTGAGGTTCGACCGGTCACCGTTCCTTCCCACCGTGTAAGTGTGGGGATGTTCGAGGAGCAGGAGGTAGTCGTCCTCGGTGCGGCCAATCGTCCGCCCCTCCCAGAGCGCACGCTGGAAATCCCATGCTTCTTCGTACGAGACACGCCCGAGCCACCGGGTCCTAAGCATGCCGCCGTGCGTCACCTGAGTTCCTGTTCCCAGTCCCAGGTCTCGAGGTTCTCCTTGATGCGGTTCAGGAACAGGACTGCCGTTGAGCCGTCAAAGACTCTGTGGTCCCAGCTCAATCCGAGGTAGCCGACGTGGTGGATCGATATGCTGTCGGATCCGTCTGGCAGCTCGATGACGACGGGGCGCTTCTTCACCGTGTCGGTCGACAGGATCGCAGCAGTCGGTGGTGGGATGATCGGCGCAGACATGAAGGACCCATACGGCCCCGGGTTGGTGATAGAGAAGGTGTACCCCACCAGATCATCCGGGCCGAGTTGACCGCTCCTCGCAGCCGACGCAATAACACGGATCGAACGAGCGATCGCCCGAAGGGTCAAAGAATCCGCACCGGGGATGTTCGCAACAACGAGGCCGCTCTGATCGAGGTCGATTGCGATCCCGAGATTCACATGCCGGTGAAAAGTGTGTCTGCCTGCGTCGAGATCGAAGAGAGAGTTCACTACGGGGTACGCGGAGAGCGCTTCCATGGTGGCTCTCGCGATGAACGGCAGGTAGCTGAGCGAGAAGCCTTCGGCACTCTTGAACGCCTCGATATTCGACCTACGCACGGATGCAACCCGTTCGTAGTCAACCTCGACCGACGTCCACACATGGGCCGCGGCCTGGCGGGCAGCGGCCATGTTCCCGGCGATCCGCCTCCGCAAGTGCCCAATCTCGCGCACATCCGGTTCGCCAACCGG
>JASJXX010000127.1 GCA_030123765.1 Actinomycetota bacterium
GAACACGGCGCCTTTGCGAACCCCGCAGGACGACCCCGCCGAATCAACCCAGCCTCCCAATCCACGACCGGAATATCACACGCGTACCGGAGCCGCGATGCCGCACGGGTACCGGAACTTGACACTTCATGTCGGGTACTGTGACGTTCGCTGTCTGATGGCCTAGCTGCTGTTGATTTGCCTTCACGTGTGTGTCAGCGGCCCTCATCAGAGATGCGTTTGGGTGCCTCAGGTGATCCTTGGAAGGGTGAGTTCGAATACGGTCTGGGCAGCTTCGCGTCGGTAGACGAGGTCGCCGTCCATGAGTCGTGCAAGATCTCTGGAGACGGAAAGCCCCAAGCCGAGCGACGAAGGCTTCCCTGGGTCGCGATGAGCCTGCCAGTACGCTTCGAATAGTCGCTCTTGCTCCTCGGCGGATACTCCGACTCCGTTGTCGATGACCGCTAGCCGAGCTACTGCATCGTCGACGCTGAGGTTGATCCAGATGCTGTCCCCTCCATAGCGCACGGCGTTTGTGACGAGGTTGCGAATGATCTGACGAACTCGACTCGGGTCACCAAGGGCATGTCCATCACCGTTCACGGCTCTGATCCGCTCGCTCAATTGTTGGTCTGAGTTCTCCAACACCTGTGCTACCTGAGCCCGCAGATCGACGGGGACGCGAACCACTGAGAGGGTTCCGGTCTCGGCTCTGGCCGCCACCAAAAGATCATCCACGATGTTCGCGAGGTCTGTCCCACCCTCGACGATCAAGCGCTGCAGGTCGGTCCGATCCTCGGCCGACAAGGCCGACGCCGGATCCTGTAGCAGGTTCGCAAAGCCCAACACGGCGGTCAACGGCGTGCGCAGCTCATGAGAAACCGATGCGATCAACTCGTCCTTAGAGCGCAGTACCGCCTCCAGTGCGAGCCGCGCTTTCTCACGTTCGGCGGCGATTTCATGAAGCTCTTGGTTGCTTCGCTCCAGCCTTTCCGAGTTCTCTTCGAGCAAGTTGACGGTGTCGCGTAACTCCGATGTCCTGGCCAGCACTTCAGCTTCGAGTACCTGACCCTTCTCGACAAGCTCACTCATGGTTTCGCCGAGACGCTCCTGCATTTCCGTGAACGCTCCGACGAGATCGCCGAACTCGTCGTCTGACGCGTACTCCACCGGTTGTGAGTAGTTGCCGGCACTTATCGCGGTCGCGCTGGCTTGAAGAATCGTCAAAGGTGTGAGCACGCGGCGACGCACGATCGCGACAGTCAGGCCAGAGATCGAGATTGCTGACGCGCTCGCCAAGAGCGCCATCCAGCCAAGAACCTGAGCACGGTCGTTGAGGGCGACGACCTCTGAAGTGGTCCGCTGATCGAGCATCTCCAGAAACTCGTTGATCGGTTCCATGATGGCCGCCTTGCGAGCCATATACTCGTCGCCGAACATCAGTTCCCTTGCCATTTCCAGATCAGGGGAACCTTCGACGTAGGACTGCCCCGTCCCATCGTCGAATCTGCCTTCGACAGCGTCCATTGCCACGTTCTCGATGAGAGTGAGAGCATTCGACCGGCCCTCGGCCTCACGAAGCTTGCTGAACTCCTGGGCAGTGATGCCCGCTTCAATCATAAGCTCACCGAGAGCGAGGGGTTCACCCGCACCGCGGGGACGAACGTCGTCGGGACCCACAAGGTCCCAGTACACGAGGTCGTAGCGATCAGGTCTTGGCGCCAAGCCGTCCCTGATGGCAACAATCTCATTGAAATAGTCCCGGTACCGAGATTCACCGGTCGACACATAAAGGCGCGCCATCCGGGTCAGGTCATCCGAACTATGGCGCAAATTCAAGGCGAGGCGAGTAGAGGTTGACCGGCGCTCCTCCGCCTCCCGGATGTCTCCCTGAGCCATCACGAGCAGTCCCAGGATCACGAAGAGACCTATCAGAAGTATACCGAGGAGAAACGACAGTCCGCGGAACGTCGATCGAATCGACAGTCCGCCGAACGATGATTGAACCGACATGTTCAGTCCCATTGGCGCACCCACCGGGTACCATAGCGCCTGCGGGTGGTTCCACCTTGCATCCGCTCGGTCGAGGAGTTCTGGCGAGCCTCGGGCGGTCGGTCGGCGCTCCTGCGATGGTGGTCCAGGGGGATAGCGTGCGTCACCGTGACCGGCGGTCCGAATTGCGGGTCTTCTCCACCTGCCACGCCAGGACGCTCGACGGGGCGAAGCCGTTCGCTTCGATGCTCCGCGCTTCGGTCGAGAACGGGAGGGCCCATTACGGCAGCAGAGATTGCTGGAGCTCCCCCCACATCGACACCGCCCCCTAACCCACGGCCGGAATGTCACACACGTACCGGAGCTCACCTGTCGCGCGGGTACCGGAACTTGATAGGGCGTGCGAACTTGAGAACTGGTCCGGTGTGGGCGAT
>JASJXX010000030.1 GCA_030123765.1 Actinomycetota bacterium
CCTCGAAGCCGGTGAGTCGGGGATCCTGGTATTCACATTCCCTGAGAACGACCACGACTACACCGCTGTCGTCTGCCTCATTCCCGGCCACTATGAGGCTGGCATGGAGAGTGACCTCAGTTACAGCACCTGACCGACAGGTTCTCGCAGCGAGCGTGACGTGATGGCGACGACACCGGCCCAACCCCGACTTATCCTCCTCGGGCAGACAGCCGGCGTCGGCCGCCCACGCTTGGAGAGGGGTTCATGATCGACCGGCGAGAAGAGTGATGACCTCGGTGTCCGTCGTCTGAGCGAACTTGTCGTACCACGCACCGACGGCGATGAAGTTACGCGGCGTGACCACGGCGATGACGTCGTCTGCGGCTCTGCGCAGCTTACGGAGCGTGTCGGGTGGCGCCACACCGACGGCGACGATGATCCTCATCGGCTCAGAAGACCGAAGCGCCTCAACGGCAACGCGCATCGTCGCTCCCGTCGCGATGCCGTCATCGACGAGGATCACGCTCTTCCCCCTCACGTCGAGCGGAGGACGGTCCCCCCGGTAGGCTCTTTCGCGTCGATGCAGCTCCTCAGTCTGCTCAGCCTTGACCTGCTCCATGGTCGCATCGTCCAACCGGGCGCTGGCAATGATGTCCTGGTTAAGTACGGTGGCACCACCTGACGCAACGGCTCCGAACGCTACCTCCTGGAACCCGGGTACACCGAGCTTGCGGACGATGAGCACGTCGAGGGGGAGACCGAGCACCCCCGCGATCTCGGCTGCAACAGGGACACCACCGCGCGGCAGTCCGAGCACCACGGTGTCTGAAGCCTGGTTGAAGGTGTGCAGGCGCTTGGCGAGCCGCCGACCCGCGTCGGCCCTGTCACGAAAGCGATCGCGGTCACGGCCCATCCTCCGATTCTCGCGCATACGCCCTCTCACCGCGCGTCTCGACCGACTTCGCTGAGGGGACGTCGTGAGGAGAGGCCAGCTCTGTCGTGCATTACCGAGCGAGGCGGCGCGGATCCAGGTCTTGGTAGTCACCTGTGCGGAGATGGCACGCTGCCAGGCGCTGCAGATCGTTCTCGATGGGTCGAAGCTCGGGTTCCTCGACGTCGCAGATTCCTTTCTGGCCGATCGGGCAGCGGGGATGGAAGTAGCACCCCGACGGGGGATCGATGGGGGAAGGCACCTCGCCCTGAAGGATCGTCGCGGATCTTGGCCGGTCAGGGTCGGGGATAGGGATGGCTGACAGCAGCGCCTCGGTGTACGGATGGAGAGGGTTGGAGTACAACTGATCCCGATCGGTGATCTCCACGATCTTACCGAGGTACATGACTGCGACGCGATCGGACATGTGTTCAACAACCGCGAGGTTGTGAGCTACGAAGAGCATTGTCAGATGGAGTTCGGACTGCAGCTCCTTCAGCAGGTTCAGCACTTGTGCTTGAACCGAGACGTCGAGAGCCGAGACCGGTTCGTCAGCGACGATGAAGTCAGGTCGAAGAATCAGGGCACGGGCGAGTCCGATCCTCTGCCGTTGCCCTCCAGAGAACTCGTGTGGATACCTGCTTGCGTGGCTCGCGTGAAGTCCGACGAGCTCGAGCATCTCCTGCACGCGTTCGTGCCGTTCGTCCTTCTCCGACACGCCGTGTATGCGGAGACCCTCGGCGATCGAGCTGCCGACCTGGGTGCGAGGGTCGAGGGAGGAGTACGGATCCTGGAAGACGATCTGGGCCCGTCTCCGGAAGGGCTTGAGATCTTTGGACTTCAGGTGGGTTATATCCACACCATCGAAGATGATCGAACCGGAGGTTGGCTCGAGTAGACGCACGAGCGCTCGCCCAAGCGTCGTCTTCCCACAGCCAGACTCGCCGACGAGGCCGACCGTCTCGCCCCGCCGAATCGTGAGATTGACCCCGGACACCGCGTTCACCGTCGCGACTGTGCGTTGGAGCAGCCCTCCCTTCACCGGGAACTCTTTGACGAGGTCCTTGATCTCAATCAGCGGTGTTGACACTGTCATCTCGATTCGTGTGCAGCCAACAACGCACCTTGTGGCCGTCCTTGACCTCCTCGAGCTCCGGCTCGCGCTCGAGGCATATGGACAGGTTGTTCGCCACCCGAGCACTGCATCGTGATGCGAAACGGCACCCGGTTGGCATATCGATCAGCGAGGGGACGATGCCAGGGATCGTCTCGAGCTCATCCTGAATCTCGCCGAGAATCGGTATGGACGCGATGAGGCCCTGTGTGTAGGGATGGAGTGGATCGTTGAATACTGTGCCGACCGTTGTCTCCTCGACGATCTGACCTGCGTACATCACGGCCACGCGGTCTGCCATCTCCGCGATGACGCCGAGATCGTGCGTGATGAGTAGGACGGCGGAGTTCGATGACTTCTGAAGCTCACGGATCAGGTCGAGGATCTGGGCTTGGATCGTGACGTCGAGCGCTGTCGTGGGCTCATCCGCGATGAGAAGTTCCGGTTCACATGAGAGCGCCATCGCGATCATCACCCGCTGCGCCATGCCGCCGGAGAGTTCGTGGGGATACGCACGGGCGCGCGACACCGGGTCAGGGATACCGACCTTCGTGAGCATCTCTATTGAGCGTTTCTCTTCGACGTTCTTCGACCAGTTCCGATGCAATTCGAACATCTCCCTGATCTGAGCCCCGGATCGCTCGACCGGGTTCAGCGATCCGGTCGGCTGCTGGAAAATCATCGAGATGTGTTCGCCTCGCAAGCTGCGTATCTCAACGTCTGTCATGTCGACGATGTTCTGGCCATCGAAGAGGATCTCTCCCTCAACGATCGACCCTGGCTTCGGTACGAGGGCCATGATCGAGAGTGACGTGACCGACTTTCCGCAGCCGGACTCACCGACGATGCCGAGCACCTCCCCCCGGTGCACTTTGAGATCCACACCGTCGACAGCTTTGACGACGCCCTCGCGCGTGTTGAAGTGCGTCTTGAGCCCTCTGATCTCAAGCAGAACCTCTCCCGCGACTCCCCGCGTAGGTGCAGGAGTGTCAGAGACACGTTTCTCCGGTCGCATTTGAGGTGGCTTCATTTGTTCAGCGCCGGGTCGAGGGCGTCGCGTAGTCCGTCACCCATGAGGTTGAATCCCAGGACAGTGATCATGATCGCGATGCCGGGGAAGAAGACGAGATGCGGCGATGTGAACACGTTGTTGCGTTCTGAGGCGAGCATCGACCCCCACTCGGCTGTAGGGGGCTGCGCTCCGAGACCGAGGAATGAGAGGCCTGCCGCTTCGAGAATCGCGGTCGCGACGCCGAGCGTGGCGAGCACAACCAGAGGCGTGAGCGCGTTCGGGACGACTCGCCGTATGAGTATCTGCCGAGCGGAGGAGCCGAGAGCGATCGATGCGGCAACGAAATCGGTCTCCTTGATAGCGAGAACCTGGGCACGCATAACCCTTGCGTACGCGGGGATGCTGACGATCGCGATCGCGATCAGGGCGTTCTGCAACCCAGGTCCGAGCACCGCGACGATCGCGATGGCGAGCAGCAGTGACGGGAACCCGAGGACCACGTCCATGATTCGCATGATGATGTTGTCGAACCAGCCGCCGGCGTACCCGGCGACCGCGCCGAGGGTGCTTCCGACCAGAAGAGCGATCGTGACGGTGAACAACCCGAGTGTGAGACTGACCCGTGCGCCGAAGATGATCCTGGAGAACTCGTCTCGCACGTTCCCGTCGGTGCCCAGGATGTGCTGGGGTTGCGACTTGTCACAGCCGAGCAGATGGACGCATGGCTTCTCGCGTGGCCCAACGTCGACCTTACCGATGAGCACTTCATTTGGTGGGAACGGTGCGAGAAGGGGAGCGAAGACCGCCATGAGGATCAGGAGGCTGACGATAGTGAGGCCGATCATCCCCGATTTTCGGCCGCGGAACCGTCTGATCGTCAACCTCCACTGGCTGATCGGTCTCTCAAGGAGCATCGAAGAGTCTGCCGCGGCCGTCTCGAGCTGTTCAGCGATTTTCCTACGGCTCAGCACGGTTACTTCACCCTGATCCTCGGGTCGAGGTACCCGTAGGAGATGTCTACGAGAAGGTTGACCATAACGTAACCGAGGGCAACGACGACGGTGAAGCCCTGGACTATCGCGTAGTCGCGGCCTGTGATTGCGTCGAAGAGTGCTCTGCCTATCCCCGCGAGTCCGAACACTGTTTCGGTCAAGACGGCACCGCCGAGCAGCAGGCCGAGCTGAAGCCCGATGATGGTGACGACGGGCAGCAGAGAATTGCGCAGCGCGTGCCTGCCAACGACCCGCTTCTCAGACGCCCCCTTCGCCCTCGCGGTGCGGATGTAGTCCTTGTTCATCACCTCGAGCAGCGAGCTGCGCGTGATGCGGGCGATGATGGCAAGCGGGATCGTCGCAAGGGTGATCGCGGGGAGGATCATGTGTCTGACCGCGTCCCACCAGACATCCCACTGACCCGTGATGAAGGTGTTGAAGATGTAGTGATTCGAGATGTACTCGTTGAGTTTCGCCCAGAAAGTCCCCTCGACGAGATTCCAGCTCCACACTTCGAAGTAGGGGATGGAGAAGACTCCCGCCGTCAATCGACCAGAAGGGGGGAGGGCGAGCGGTGTGCCCTTGAGCAGGACGGCGAAGATGTAGGCGAGCATGAGTCCGAGCCAGAAGACGGGCATGGAGACGCCGATGTTGGCGAACGCCATCGTGCCGGCGTCGACCATTGTGTTGTGCTTTCGTGCCGCCAGGATGCCGAGCGGTACGCCCCCCGAGATAGCGATCAGAAGAGCCGAACCGGCGAGCTCGGTCGTCAGGGGGAGCCGCTCAATGAGAATCTGGTTCACCGGCCGGGAGAATCGAATCGACTCCCCCAGGTTGAACGTGAAAACGTTCCTCATGTAGATCGTGAGCTGCACCCAGATAGGTTCGTTCAGGCCGTTCGCTGCGTTGAACCGTTCGCAGGCAGCAATAGTCGCGCGCTCGCCGAGCATCGCGGTGCACGGATCCCCGGGGATAGCCCGGATGAGGAAGAACACGACGACGACGATCCCCACAAGAACAGGGATCGCGAGCAGTGTGCGGCGAATGATGAAGCTGAGCATCGTGTGATGTGAGAGTAGACGCTGGGGGAGGCGCAGGCGCCTCCCCCAGTACGTCACTGGTCAGTTCAGTTGCTTAACCCTCGGCGTTGATCAGTCCGTTCCACAGGTAGTCGTAGTACGAGAAGACACCACTGTTGCCAGTGTGCAGCGGACTCGACGCATCCAAGCCAGCCGAGTACGAGGCGATTACGTCGTTCGCGTCGAACTTCGAACCGTCGTGGAACAGGACGCCCTGACGGAGCGAGCACGTCCAAACACTCAGGTTGTCGTTCGGAACACAACTCGTAGCCAGCTGTGGCTGTACATCACCAATCTGGTTGTACGAGTACAGAGCTTCCACAACCTGGGCGCAAGCACGGAGCGACTCGCCGTCAGACTCATCCGCGCAGTAGAGCGAGATCGGTTCGTTCCCCTGAACGAACACCATCGTATCGGTGCCGTTGTCCCAGAAGTTGAACATGACCTGACCCCACGGGGGCGCATACGCTCCCTCGGTGTGCGTCGTCGCACCGAACGCGCTCCCTGCGTGAGCGATGGGAACCATCGGGATGAGATCCTTGATGGCGTTGTTCGCCTGCTCATACAGCGGAGCTGCTTCTGCCGCAGAAATCATCTCGGACGCCGTCTTCAACGGTTCGTAAATCGCCGGGTACGGGTCGCCGTACTGCGGGTTCGTGACCGCGAAGTGGAAGTCCAGGAAGTTCGTGATGTGCGGATAGTCACCCGTCCACCCGAGAAGGTAGATTCCGTCGAGGTCTCCTCCGGTCGATGCCTGGATGAATTCGCCTGACTCCATCACGACGACCTCAGCATCGATATTCAGATTCGCCTTGAGCTGGGCTTGGATGTCTGCAGCGACGTTGCCAGGTGTCGGCAGATACCCACGGGTCACATCGCGGTAGTAGATCGTTGTCTCGAACCCATCCGCGAGGCCAGCTCCCGCGAGGAGGGCCTTGGCAGCAGGAATATCGAAGTCGTACCACGACTCGCCTTCGCATCCGTTCTCCACTGAACATGGTGTGAAGTGCGAAGCGATCTCCGAACCAGGCGGGTAGAACGTGTCGACGATCCGCTGCCTGTCGATGGCGAGGGCCACGGCCTTACGGACATCGACGTTATCCCACGGGGAGAAGGTATTCGTGAACGCCAGGTAGAACACGTTCGGTTCAGGCTTGTCGAGGAGTACGAGGGTCGCATCGTTCTCGATGGTCGAGTAGTCCTCCGGGCCGGGGAACGTCATGCCGTCCGCGTTGCCACTCTGAAGCTCGAGCAGACGTCCAGCGCTCTCTGTGGACCACTTGAGAACGGCAGTCGTGTGCGGTGCGATCTTGCCGTAGTAGTCGTCGTTGCGGGTGTACACGACCGAATCGCCTCGCACCCACTCCTTGAGGGAGTACGGACCGGTTCCGACCGGGTTGTCGAGCGGCGCACCACTGGTCGCCTCAAGGTGCTCCTTGGGCTGGATGCCGAACACGCCGAACGCGATCTGAGCGAGGAACGCGGGGTGAGGTCCACACAGGGTGAACTCGATCGTGAACTCGTCGAGTGCCTTGATGGTGTCGATCCGACCGCCGTAGTCACAGCCACCCGCATCGAGGATGTCACCCTCGAAGACGGGACTCGGAGCGGCAGTCGTCAATGGTTCCGTTGCATCCGTTCCCTCGGTCGTGCCGCCTCCACAGGCTGCAGCGACGAGAGCGAACACAAATACGAGAATGAGCAGCGTCGTCTTTCGTCTCATCAGTTTTCCTCCATATTGCTTAATCCACCCGGACCATCCGCTGTCGGAAGCCGGATGCAATGAACGCTAGCGGAAGATTCTGAACCGTGCGAAAGAATCTGGAGGGAACTCAGTGCCCGCGGCGGGTCCCCCCGTACTTCATGCGGGTGTCCGACATCGAGGCCACTCGAGCCTCATCATCGTGGATACCCGCCGCGACGAGTACGCCGATGAAAAACGTGTGGCTGCCGCAGTCAACCGCTTGTTGGACCACGCACTCCATCCACGCTACTGCGTCGTCGAAGATCGGTGCGCCGGTTTCGCCTTCGGTGATGGGCAGGCCGTTGAGCGTCATGCCATCTCTGTGCGCCGGCTTCGAAAACTTGACGAAGGGTCGAGTGTTCTCAGAGTTCCACAAATTGATGGTGAAGGACCCGCCGTCTGTGATGAGGCGGTGGGTGACTGCCTCCTTGTCGATGCCGACACCCAGGAGGATCGGCTCCTGAGCGACCTGGGTGATCCAGGAGGTCGTCATCCCGTTCCAATCGTCACCCGCGCGTGAGCCGACGAGAGCGAGCGCATTCGGGATCTTCCAGGTGACCTTGTTGATGAGAACATCTGTCAATTCCATGGCGCCTCCACGACGGTCTCTAGGGGGTGTACTTCGGCGTCCCGTCGCTCAGATGTGGCCACCGAGACAAAGGCGAGTCCTGATGTCAAGGTCACCGGTCTCTTCAAGATCGCATGACTCTTGGAGCCGTGTGACGGCCGCCCGGGTTCCCCTCCCGTAGTCCCCATCTACAGGTCCTGGGTAGAACTCAAGCTTGACCAGGGCCTTCTGGAGGTTCGTGACGTACTCTTCATCTGACTGGAGCCTTGGCGAGAGGGCGGCATCGGTTATCGGGCCGAACTTTCCGTCCGCCCCGATCTCGGCGTCAGCCTGAAACTTCGCGATCGCGGCCTGCGTCTCGGTTCCTGCGATGCCGTCTATGAGGCCGCTGTAGTACCCGAGGGCAGTGAGATCCTGCTGGACGACGATCATCGTTGTGGTGGCCAACGGCTTCGGTTCCCCGGTCGTCGTCGTCGTGTTCTGAAGAGTGGTGGAGGTCGTGGTCGTCGATGTGGGTGGAGGCGTCGTGGCAACTGTGGCGCTTGTGGTTGTGGTCGTGGTCGTCGTCTTGTCCGCGTCTGAACCGCACGCCGTAATGGCGAGCGTCAGCACAACCCCGATGAGACCCAGACTCCTGAAACGCATTCCGGTGCTCACCCTACTCCAAGGACCCTCCACATGCAGATCCGCGCGGGGACCCTGATAGCATCAGCCTCACGAATCCCAACAACGTCGCACCAGAACGCCGCATGTCTTCAACTGAAACACACATAACGCTCACCGCACTCGCCTGTCCCGGTTGTGACTGTGGAATGTGCGTGAGCGAAGCCATCGAGGCGATCGAACAGTTGCCGGGCGTGGAGCACGTACGGCTCGATCGGCCTTCGATCGGGATCATTGTTCGTTACGATGCCGGGGCGGGGTCGGAGAGTGACTTCCGAAGAGTGATAGCGACCTACGGCATCGAACTGAGCGAGTGACCTCTCCTCACGGATGGTCGAGAGACACGAGACCCCCCGTCGCGATCTGGTGGGCGAGCAGGCCGAATGAGTCGTACAGCTCGTGGATCAACCCGGATTCGCCGAAGCGGTCCACACCGATCGGCGTCACGGAAGTAGCTCATCAGCCGCCGGGACTGGATGCCAGGGATGATGCGGTCGAGGCCCTGACGGTTGAGGTCGACGATCAGCATCACGTTGCCGAGATTCTGGAGCGAGGGATCCGCGATCGCTTCCCAGACGTTCCCCTCGTCGAGTTCGGCGTCCCCCGCAATAGCGATGAACCGGGCATGTGGCCGAGCACCGAAGTGGTCGTCGACGTAACGTCTCGTCGCCGCGGAGAAGAGGGGAGCGACAGCACCGAGGCCGACCGAACCGGTGGAGAAGTCCGAGACATCGGGATCCTTCGTCCTTGAGGGGTAGGCCTGGAGGCCGCCTCGTTCACGCAGCCGTGTGAGATAGCTGGCGTCGAGCTCTCCGGTGAGGTACTTGATCGCGTGGTACAGCGGTGCTGCGTGAGGCTTCACTGCGACCCTGTCTTCGCCTCCGATGTGGGCGAACCAGAGTGCTGTCATGATCGAGGCCATTGAGGCACAGGACGCCTGATGGCCTCCGACCTTGATCTCGGTTCTACCGCGGCGGTTCGCGTAGTCGATCATGCGCGACGACAGCCACAGCAATCGCTGCTCGATCTCGACGAGCGCGTCGAGGTCGATGTCTCCGTCGAGCGTTCTCCCGGCTCCGCTAGCGGCGGTCACGTCTACTCCTGGTGAACGCCGCAGGTTGGAGCGCTGGGTAGGCGGTCCGGCGCGGATGAGCTCCGTACCACGGCTTCACCCTTAGCCTCGCGGTTCACGAGAGGTTGTGCATGAAACGATTCCTTGCGATGTTCGCTGCATTTTCAATCGCTGTCACGGCCTGTGGCAGCGCGGGCGACGATGTCATTGCATCAGTGAACGGCGCCGACATCTCTCGCGCACGCGTTGACCAGCTTGTTCCCGACACGGGCGAGGAGATCGCTCTTGCGGAGTTCACGCGCTACCTCTCTGTCGTTATCCAGTGGGAGGCCATCATCCAGTCCGCCTCGAGCGACCTGGGGATCGAACCAACCGACAACGAGATCGACACACGTCTTGGCGAGCTCGTCGCGGGACTGCGCGAAGGCCAATCCCTTGAGGACTATCTGGCTGACTCGGATGCTTCGGAGGCCGGTATCCGCGAATTCGCCCGGCAGCTCGTAATCCAGGACGCCGTCGAGGCTCGACTGGCAGCCACCGTTGTGCTCGTCACCGACGAAGAGGTGAGCAGTGAGCTCCTGACCTCCCGTCTTGATTGGACGATCGTGTGCGTATCGCACATCCTTGTCGGGACGGTGGAAGAGGCTGTCGCCGTGATGGGGAGACTCGCTGGAGGGGAGGACTTTGCGGCGATCGCCCGGGAGGTCTCCCTTGAGACGGAGTCTGGCGAAAACGGTGGCAACCTGGGATGTCTGTCTCCGGCCGGGTTCGTTGCATCGTTCGCTGCAGGGACGATGGAGGCAGAGATCGGTGTCCCGACGGTGCCCATCGTCTCAGATCTCGGGTTCCACATCATCCTGGTGTCCCAGAGAGAAGAGGCGACACTTGAGATCGTGCGCGAGGCACTCGAGGGGGAGATCCTGGGTGCGGCGGTGGATGAGTGGTTCACCTCTGCCATCGACGATGCCGTCGTCACTGTCGACGCGGAGATCGGCATCTGGGTCACCGATCCGAGTCCGCAGGTTCTCGCCACGAACTGAGGCCGAACGCCCCAGCCACGTAGATCGATCGTTGATGTCCGCCTCCCCGTGGCATTCGCGGCATCCGGTCCACTAGCAGTCGTAAATTGTCTGCTGGCTAGTCTCGGTGCATGGCGAAACAGAGGGGAGGCGCTGGCAACAGGCGCAGCGGGGTTGCTGCTGCGGCACTCGGCGCCATCCTCCCCGGACTCGGACACGGATATATCGGCCGATGGGGGAGAGCGGCGCTTCTTGTTCTGCCGCTATTGGGACTCATCGCTCTCGCTCTCGTGGCGCTCGAGATGCCGACTCTTGATCTCCTCGGCATCCTTGTGACCCCGGGCGCGCTCCGCGGCATCCTCGCGGCCAATGTCGCCATCGTTGTGTGGCGGGTGGTGGCGGTGACCGACCCGTACCGCCTCAGCCGGGGCGACCGAAGCACCGGGAGGTTCGCTACCGTCACGTTGATAGCGCTCCTCGTTGTGCTCCCCCATGTGCTGATCGCCAAATACACGCTCGATGCCGCTCACGCGCTCGACCAGGTCTTTGTCACAGGTGACGTGACGCCCCTGGTCAAGCTCGCGGCACCCGCGCCGCTCGACCCGAAACTACAGGGAAGGGAGGACGAGGTCGCTGAGGTTGCCGATCCGTCCAGCGTCACGAGTACGACCCGCAGGGCGGTGAAACGGCCTCTCCTCTTCACCGAGGGTGTCGGCGATCCAGACGCGGTCGCCCTCCCCATACGGGTGAGAGAACCCAAGCAGCGAAGCCTCTCGTCGCTGCTCGGAAGCGACTACGACGGTGTGAGCCGGCTGACCATCCTGCTTGTCGGGGGAGACGCCGGTCCTGGACGGTCGGGCAACCGCACGGACAGCATCATGGTCGCGACATTCGACACGGAGACGGGGAAATCCGCGGTCTTCGGCATTCCGCGCGACATGACACACGTCCCGATCCCTGAGGAGTGGTCGACTGCGTTCGTGGAACTCGAGAAGAGGCTCACACCGTGGGACGAGCGGAGACTCTGGACGGATGAGGACGGGGACGGCGAACCGGACCAGTTCGAGTCATGTGAATGTTTCCCCGAACGGATCAACGCCATCTACGCATCTACGCGCAATTGGGTCGACACCTATCCTGATGAAGTCGACCCGGGCCTCGCTGCACTGCGCGACACTCTTGAGATCTTGCTCGGACTTGATATCGACTACTACGCGATGGTCGACATGTCCGGGTTCGTCCGCCTTGTCGACGCCCTCGGCGGCGTTCGGACGTACGTTCCATCGCCGATCGAGACTGAAGTGTCGCCGGCGAACGAGGGGGACGAGTGGATCATCATCGATCTTGAACCGGGGTGGCATAGGCTCGACGGGCGTGAGGCGCTCGCGTACGTTCGTGAGCGGAAGTCGACTTCGGATTACACACGCATGACGCGTCAGCGCTGCCTGCTCAGAGCCGTGGCGGCGCAGGCGGACACAGCGACGGTCGTGAGGAGGTTCACCCCGATATCGCGAGCTTTCGCCTCTTCGGTGCGTACCGACATCCCTCGAGAGCTCCTGCCGGCTCTGCTCCGGCACGGGTCGTCGCTCGATCTTGCGGACATCGCCACGGTCGGGTTCGTACCGCCGTATTACGCCCCCGTCATGGATAGCCGCGGGAGGCCTACACCGAACCTGTTGCGCATCCGCGCGATCGTTCGATGGGCGCTCAGCGCGGAGGCGGAGACGGAGTTCGACACCGGCAGGCAGAGTGAGTGCAGAGTCTGAGTGTGTTGGACATTTTCTGATGCGCGGTACCGTTCAGATGCACGACATCCGAGGGGAGGATTTCCACGGGACGATCACAGGGGAGCGCAGCAGGCAGAGACCCGCGGATCGCCGCGGCGCTGAGCGCCGCTATCCCGGGTCTTGGCCAGATCTACGCGCGCAGGTACGTTCGAGGATTGCTCTGGCTATCGCCGATACTGTTCGCTCTTGCCGGTGGCGTCCTCGCGATGGATGCCCGCCTTGCGGAGGTGGTCCGTGCAGCGCTGTCTCCGGCAGTGATGTGGGGAGTGTTCTGGCTGAATATCGCCGGTGCATTCTGGCGGATCGGAGCTGTCGTCGACGCCTTCTCTGCCACAGGACGCAGTGTGAGTCCTCGGAGCACGGCGAGGACAGTCGTCGTCGGGTGGTCGTTGCTTGCGGTTCTCATCGTGGCCCCGCATCTCGTCGTCGCCCGGTACACGCTTGACGCGATCTCGCTCGTCTCGTCTGTATTTGTAGCCGATGGTTTCCTAGCGGACATCGAACCTGTGATCCCTATCGGAACGGACGCAGACATAGTGCCCGATCCGGCGAGACCCTCCGCCGCGGCAGCAGGAGGACCTCTGTATCACTCGGTCTTCAACGAGAGACTGTGGGATCCGGACTACCTCGCGACACGCACGAAGATCGCAGGTGATCGTCGGCCTGGTGCGGATGCTCCCTTCCTTCCTTTCAATGAGCGGGTTGGGGAGCGAAGGATCACAGTACTCATTGCAGGGGGGGACTCAGGGCCGGGACGCGGGGGGATGCGGACGGATTCGATGATCGTGGCAACGCTGCACACCGGCACGGGGAAGGCAGCCCTCTTCTCCTTCCCGAGGAACCTCGGGTCGGTCCCGATTCCGGAGCATTTCGAGGACGCGTTCGTGGAGATGGAGAAGGAACTAGCGCCGGAGCCCGACCCGCTCGACGAGGGTGCAGTTGAGGAGGGCACGGGTGGGGAGGGCGCAACGGGGGAGGACGTAGTTGGGGAGGAGCCACCCGAGTGGGAGAGTTGCAACTGCTTCCCTGACCGGCTGAACAAGATCTATCCGCATACTCGCAGATGGACCCACACGTATCCGAATGAGGTCGACCCCGGCATGGCTGCGCTGCGCGATGTGATCGAGGGACTCATGGGCGTCAGGATCGACTATTACTTGCTCGTCGACATGGCGGCATTCGTCGACATCGTCGACGCCCTCGGCGGCGTCGACGTGTATGTGCAGAGACCGGTTCAATCCGAGGTCTCGCCGCCGAGGGAGGGCGACCCCTGGGCGACGGTCGATGTCGATGTCGGTTGGAACCATCTCGACGGCTCACAGGCCCTTGCGTATGTCAGAGCCAGAAAGGGGTCGAGCGACTATGCCCGCATGCAGCGCCAGCGCTGCTTGCTGCGAGCCGTTGCGGCGAAGTCAGACCCGCTGACCCTCCTGCGGAACTTTCCGGGGCTAGCCGGTGCGCTCAAGAACGGTGTTGTGACCGATATGCCCAGGTCGTTCATCCCCGATTTCATCGCTGCGGCGGCGAAGCTCGACTTCAGCGACATCCAGACCGTCGGGTTCACTCACGCCTATTGGTTGGAGGAGCGGGACCACCTCAATCATCCCATCCCCGACGTCGAGAAGATTCAGACCAAGGTTCGTAGGGTGTTCGCAGGCAACGAGACCAGAGCTCCGGTCAATGCGCTCGATGGTGAGTGTGGCGCGTAACAGCGGACTATCGGCAGTGTGGCGAGCGCAGAGCCGCCTCGCGGCTGCCTATCGTTCGAGTCAAGTCGGCATGAGATCGAGCCGATACCAGATCCAATGTCATTCAAGGCACTGAATCGGAGCGAGCGGCACTTGCTCGCGGGCCTCCTGCTGCGGGTCCGCGCAGCGGTGTACGTCGCTGCGGGGATTCCGATCCTGCTCCTACCTCCACTGACCTTAGGGGAGCGGTCGCTCGGTGCCGTAGTCGTCGTACTCGTGGCGGTCGCGCCGTTCGCCGTGCGCAGAACCAGCCACTACGCAGGTGTGCGATTCTCTGCGGTCGTTGACCTGATCGTCGCGTACGTGATCTGGTTCATCGTCCCCTGGGCGGGGCCACTGTCGCTCTTCCTCACGCTCTCAGCGGTCGCGATGGTCGCCTTCTTGAGCGATTCCAAGAGTGCGGTCCGCGTTGTGATCTTTGCGGGAACACTTGAGTTCTCCAAGATTGCGGTGATTCTCACGGGTACTCCCGGTGACCCCGCTGCGAGTGGCACATCGGCGCTGACCGACGCCGGCCTCGTCGTTGCGCGCGCATTTGCGCTTGGTTGTGCGTACATCGTCTTCCGCTCGATCGACCGGTACTTCCGAATGATCGCTGTGGCCAGTGAGACGGGTTCCGAGAGGTATCGCAGGCTCATGGACGCGGCGCCGACGGGATACCTCGTCGCCGTGGAGTCTGAGATCGTGTACGCGAACGAGGCAGCCGCCGACCTTCTGAATCGACCGTGCGCGCATCTCGTGGGGGCTACGTTCGCCGATCTTGTCGCACCGAGTGATCGGGACCGGGTCGTCGACGGACTGCGTGCAGCGACGGAGTGGCTCGAACCCATCAAACTCCTCAATGTGCGACTCGACACCGGTGGCGGAGAAGACCGGTGGGTGGACGCGACATGCAGCGTGATCGAGCAAGGAAGCGCTCTGGCTGTCCAGGTCGCCCTTCACGACCGTTCGGGACAGCGACAAGCGGAGATCAACCTCTACAAGACCGAGCTTGATTATCGCGAGTTCTTCGAACGAATCCCTGTCGCCCTCTATCGGTCCCTCCCCGATGGAACCATCACGCAAGCCAACGCCGCACTCCTGGACATCTTCGGCTTCACATCCGAGGATGACCTGACCTCCCTGAACGCACGAGACCTCTACGTCAACCCTTCCGACAGGGAGCGCCTCGCCGGACTTCTCGAGGATTCAGATGAGGTCGTCGGCTTCGACGCGCTGATGCGCCGAGTCGATGGCCAGGTGATCTGGGTGCGCGTCACGTCGAGGGGGATTGAGGGCAACGGTGGCTTCGTCTATGAGGGATCCCTCGTTGACATCACGAGGAGCCGCGCGATCGAGGACGACCTCTGGGCCCGCGCAACTCAGCAGGAGGCAGCAGCGACGATCGGGCAACTCGCGCTCGAGACGGACGACATAGGCACGGTGCTTGGGGACATCACCGATCTGGTCTCGCGGGTTCTCGGGACCGATGGAGTCCTGGTGTTGCGCCGAGGTGCAGACGGAGCCCTCCATGTCATGGGGGGGAGTTCGGGCTGCGACCTCACACCCGACGCGGTCGCGACCGTAGCGGACCGTGCCCACATGACCGCAGCGCCTGTGCTTCTGCGGACCGAAGGCGACATCCGATTCGTCGCTCCGATGCTCGCCGATGTCGGTGTGCAGGCATGCGCTGCCGTGACGATCCCGGGTGTCGACGCAGATTTCGGGACGCTCGTCGTCGTCGCGAACGAGGACCGTCTCTTCACTGCAGACGACATCAACTTTCTCCTCGCCGTGGCGAACGTGCTCGCGGCAGCGATCGATCGGTCGAAGGCGAATGCGAAACTGGAAGAGCTGGTCCGAGCGAAGGACGCGTTCGTCGCGTCCGTATCCCACGAGCTGCGAACACCGCTCACCGTGGTGACGGGGTTGGCACACGAGCTGAACGAGCGATGGATGGATCTCACCGATGAGGAGCTCGGCGAGTTCACCGCGATGCTGGTCGAGCAGAGCAACGACATGTCTGATCTCATCGACGACCTGCTTGTAGCGGCGAGATCAAGCATCGGCAACGTCGTGGTTCGCCGTGAACGTGTCGACCTCAAGCAGGAGGTCGAGAGTGTGCTCTCCGGATTCACGGACACTGGCCGATCGACGATCGTCGTGCGCGTCGAACCTGGCATCGTGACGGCAGACCCGATGCGCGTACGACAGATTCTCCGCAATCTCGTCACGAACGCGCTCCGGTACGGTGGGCCGAACATCGAGGTGGTCACATCCTTAGAGAGCGGCACGATCGCAGTGGAATGTATCGATGACGGTGATGGGATCCCGACCGACGACCGGGAACGGATCTTCGTGGCGTACGAACGAGCGCATCACGTTGAGGGGCAGCCCGGATCGGTCGGCCTCGGCCTCACCGTGTCGAGGACCCTCGCGGAGCTCATGAACGGTTCGCTCACCTATGAATTCGATGGCAGAAGCACGTTCAGGCTGGAGCTGCCGCGTGCCGTCACCGACGAGTTAGAGAGCCGACCAGACTCCCGGGTCAGTAGTGACGAGATCGTTCGCGGAGAACGGACCGTCGGTGCCGACAGCATAGGAGTAGATGTCACTGCGGTTGAGTAGGGGGGCGAAGAGCTTCCACGACGCCTCAACCTCGTCTGACCGGACGAAGAGCGTCTGGTCGCCCTGCAGGATATCTGCCAGCAGTGTCTCGTATGCGGTCGGTGCGCCGTCGAGGATCTCGTCGTACGATACGCTGAGCGGGATCTGGCCGATCTCTGTGTCGTCGCCTGGTCGCTTCACGCCGATCAGCAACTCGAATCCCTCGTCAGGCTGGAGGCGCAGTCGCAGGACATTCTGGTGGCCCTGGCAGTCGCCCTCGGTGTGGAAGAGGCAGACGGGAGGCTTGTGGAAGCGCACCACCACCTCGGTGAGCCTGCGCGTCAGGCCCTTCCCCGTGCGAAGGTAGAACGGCACACCCTGCCACCGCCAGTTGTCGATGTGCACGCGGACCGCTGCGAATGTAGGAGTTGTCGAGTCGGCTGGCACGTGCTCCGTCGCGAGATACCCGGGTACCTGGATCCCATCGATTGCGCCCCTGGTGTAACGCCCGAGGACGGCGTCATCGTGGCTGATCGGCCTAGCCGACTGGAGCACCTTCACCTTCTCAGAGCGAATCGCCTCGGCCGACATCTCGACGGGTGGCTCCATCGCGATCAGCGTCAGAATCTGCGCGAGATGGTTCTGCAACATGTCTCTCACCGCTCCAGATTCGTCGTAGTAGGCAGCTCGTCCATCCACTCCGGCGGACTCTGCCACGGTGATCTCTATGGATGCGACGTGCCGTCGGTTCCAGACCTGTTCGAAGAGGCTGTTCGCGAACCGGAACACCAGGAGATTTCGGACCGTCTCCTTGGCGAGGAAGTGGTCGATGCGAAACACGTCGTGTTCAGCGAACGCGCGGTGAATCTCATGGTTGGACGCGATAGCGGACTCGAGATCGACGCCGAAGGGCTTCTCGACCACAAGGCGGTTCCATCCGCGCCCTGATCCGAGCCCGGAGGTTCTGATCCCTTCGACGGTGGGGTCGAGTCGCGACGGGGGTACAGCCAGATAGAGCACACGGTTCCCGCTCAGGCCCCCCTCCCTCTCGAGGGTGTCGACGTCGGTCGCGACGGTCTCGAATGATGCAGCGTCCGAGACGGATCGGTAGATGATCCTTCCACTGAAAAACCGGTCGCGATACGACGCATCGATCCCGGCGTCGGCGAGACTGTCGTGGACGATCCGCGCGAAATCTTCGTCCGTCCGCTCCTGAGACCCGATGCCCACGAGCGCGTGGCGCTGGACGGACTCATTCATCACGACGTCAGCGAGCGCCGGTAGGAGCTTGGTCCGCGCGAGGTGGCCGGTGGCTCCGAACACGACGAAGGTCACATCCCGGGTCATGTGAACGACTCCTCGACTTGCTGTAGCACAGAGGCGAGGCCACGCCGGGTGCCGCTCCCGATGTTGAGGGCGACGACGGTCCGTCCCCGCTCGGCGAGCGCGGCTCTGTCGCCGCGTGCCTGGGCCTCGATGAGTTCGTTGAACGTGTAGCGGGCGCCAGGAACCTTGAGCTCGCTCCCTGTCTCGTTCACGATCTGGAGGAAGACCCCTCCCGCGGGCCCACCCTTGTGGAGTTGTCCCGTCGAGTGGAGAAAGCGCGGGCCGTATCCAGTCGTCACGTACACATCCAGCGATCGGCTGATGACTCCTCGTAGGGTCTCAAGAAGCGCATCCGTGTCGGAACTCTGCGCCAGGTAGGCCTGAATCGAGACGTATGTGGGGCGCGTTCCGGTGAGCGCGGCGGTCAGAGTCTCGACCCAGAGCGGACTCGACACGTCAGTGGGAGCGATGTCGGGGTGAGCAAGGCTGCCGCTCATCGCTTCGCTCGCGAGGCGTTTCGCGACCTCGACGTCTGGCTGGTTGAACGGATTCACTCCAAGGACTGCGCCAGCTACCGCGGTTGCGAATTCGAGTACGAACATCGCTGTCGCAATGTCGTACGGGTCTCCGAACGTGCAGGAGACGTCGGTCTCCGATCCGGGTTGCTCCCCGATCGAGACGACCGTCGCGTCCGGTGATCCGTGGAGGAGCGGTCCGCCGTCGATCGGGATGATCCCGACGCCCTGTTTGCCTGTCGACTCGGCGACGAGCTGCTCGATCCAGATCCCGAGCGTGCCCGCCGGGCCCGACCCGAGGAAGTGGGCCTTGTCCGCTCCCGCTCGCGCCCTGAGGGCGAGCAACACTCCAATGGCGAAGCCGGGATTGTCTTCGAGGCGGACGTCGGCCCCGCAGAGGGCAGCTCCGCGGGCTGCTGCATCGAGGAGAGAGGTGATGTCGGCGCCGATTAGGCCGGCAGGGACGAGGCCGAACGCGGTTAGCGCCGAGTAGCGGCCCCCGACGTCGGGATCCGCGGTGACCGTGGTGCGGAAGCCCTTCTCGGCCGCTATGGCCTCGAGGTTTGAACCCGGGTCGGTGACTGCGATGAAGTGCCTTCCAGGATCCTGGACCGCCGAGGCCGCGCGTTCCCAGAAGTACCGCAGGAAGGACATCGTCTCAATCGTCTCCCCGGACTTCGAAGACACGACGAACCAGGTTGACGCGTAATCGAGGGAGGACGCGACCTGGCGCACAGCCTCAGGGTGGGTGGAGTCCATCACCGTGAGCTTGGGGGAACCCTGTGTCGTCGGGAGAGTCGAAGCGAACACTTCCGGGGCGAGGCTCGATCCTCCCATTCCGCACAGGACGATGTCGGTGATCCCGCCTGTGACTGCTCGCCTGTAGAGAGCGCGTATCGACGGTACGAGTGATCTCGCGTGCTCTGGCGCGTCGAGCCAGCCGAGCCGGTCCGCGATCTCTGAACCAGGCGGATCCGCCCAGACGGTGGGGTCTCTCCTCCAGATCCTCGCAACGGTGTCCTGCTCCCGCCACCGCGCCGCCTCGCGGGCGATGAGAGAGGTGTGCCGCGGATCGATCGAGATGTGGAACGTCATGCGACGATGCGAGCCTGCTTCTGCTTGATCGCGCTGAGCAGGGAGGTGTACGCATCTGCGAATGCCTTGACACCGTCGGTCTGAAGGGTCGTGGTGATCGCGTCGAAGTCGACGCCGACGCTGGGCAGGGATTCGATCAGCGTGGCAGCTTTTCTTGTGTCTTCGAGCAGCGAGCCTGCCCGCACGACCCCGTGGTCGATGAACGCATCGAGAGTGGCGGGAGGGGCGGTGTTCACCGTATTTGGTCCGATCAGATCCTCGATGTACATCACGTCGTTGTAGTCGGGGTTCTTCGTCGACGTCGAGGCCCACAGCACGCGCTGAGCGCGCACGCCGTCGGATCGGAGCGCCGCGAATCGGTCACCTTCGAAGAGCTCCTGATACCTGACGTAGGCGATCTTGGCGTTCGCTACGGCTGTCCTGCCGCGTAGCTTGAGGGCCTGTTCCGTGCCGACTCGCTCGAGGGCAGAATCGGTCGAAGCATCAACACGGCTCACGAAGAACGACGCGACCGAGGCGAGGCGCTTCGGATGAGACGCTCGCTCAGCACCCCGGATGTATGCGGTGGCGACAGCCTCATAGTCGGCGAGGGAGAACATGAGGGTCGCGTTGATGTTGAGACCCGCGGCGGTGAGCTCCTCGATCGCGGGGATTCCGGCGTCTGTGGCCGGAACTTTGATCATGAGGTTGGGTCGGTCGACTATCCCCCAGAGCCGCATTGCGTCAGCGATCGTGCCCGCCGTGTCGTGGGCGAGTTGGGGGGAGACTTCAAAGCTCACGTAGCCGTCGCCGCCCGCTGAGGAGTCGTACACCTCGCGAAGGATGTCGGATGCGCTCTGGATGTCGGCGACCGCGAGGGACTCGAACGTCTCGGAAGGCGTGAGGCCACCGAGGTCTGCGATAGCCGCGTCGTACAGGTTCGTGTCTGCGATTGCCTTCTCGAAGATGGACGGGTTGCTTGTCACACCCCTGATGCCGGATGCGACGAGGTCAGTGAGGCCACCTCCGGTCAGCATGTCGCGCCGGATGAAGTCGTACCAGATGGATTGCCCGGAGGCGTGGAGTTGATGGAGTTTCGTCATGTCTCTCTTCTTCTACTGCTGATCGTCAGAGGTCAGCTATCTGTACTGTGATTCGCGAGTCTGTCGATGGTGCCCTGGACGTGTGACCGCATGTCGCTGCGCCCGAGCGCCGCGTGGATCGTGGCGTCGACGAAGCCTGTCTTCGATCCGCAGTCGAATCGGTCACCTGTGGTGCGCACCGCGTGGAAGGGTACGGTGCCGATGGATGCCAGGAGCGCGTCGGTGAGTTCTATCTCACCCCCGGCGCCGGTCTCGGTGGTCTCGAGCATCGCCATGATGGAGGGATCGAGGATGTATCGGCCGATGACGGCGAGGTTCGAGGGCGCATGCTCAGGATTCGGCTTCTCCACGATGTCGGTCACTTCGATCACGCCGTTGTGGGTCTCTCCTGGCGTGATGATGCCGTAGCTGCCGGTCCTGCTCCGGGCGACCTCGTCGACGAGGACCACGTTGCCGCCGTGTTCGGCGTGGACTTCGAGCATCGTCGTGAGGTCCGGCACGTCGGAGAGGATCAGCTCGTCCGCGAGAAGGACGGCGAACGGCGCGTCGCCGATCGTGTTGCGAGCGCACCATACGGCGTGCCCGAGGCCGAGTGGGTCGATCTGGCGAACGTAGGCAATCTGTCCAGGGCCGCGTCGCAGGCCCTCGAGAGATGCGGCGATGTCGGACTGTCCCTTCGCTCTGAGAGTCGCTTCGAGTTCGAAGCTGACATCGAAGTAGTCCTCGAGGGCGCTGTTCCCCCGCCCCGTCACGAAGACGAGGTTCTCGATGCCTGCCGCGGCGGCCTCATCGACCGCGTACTGGATCAGAGGCCGATCCACGATCGGGAGGAGCACCTTAGGCATAGCCTTCGTCGCGGGCAGGAACCTGGTCCCGAGGCCCGCAACGGGGAATACCGCCGTCTTGACCTGCGTCATTGCGCCTCGATCGCAGTCGTGATGCGTTCGGCGTGGCCCTTCGCCCGCACGTTGTAGTAGGCGCTCTCGACCGTCCCCGACGCGTCGATGAGGAAGGTTGAGCGGATGATGCCCATGTACTCCCTGCCGTAGTTCTTCTTCGTCCCGTACGCCCCGTACGCGGTCGAGATCTTGTTGTCGGGGTCGGAGAGAAGGTCGAAGGGGAGGTCGTGCCGAGCCTTGAACTTGGCGAGCTTCTCAGGTGTGTCCGGAGAGACACCGAGGATCGTGTACCCCTTCATGGCGAAGGACTCGTAGCGGTCCCGAAAGTCACACGCCTGGGTCGTGCACCCTGGCGTGAACGCACGCGGGTAGAAGTAGAGGGCGAGCTTCGTGCCCGCGAACTCCTGGGAGGATCGGATGTTGCCGTCCTGGTCCGGCGCTGAGAAGGCGGGTGCGTCACTTCCGGTTTCGAGAGCCATGTTCTCCTCTTTCGGTTCGACGTCAGCGTAACGGGTCAGGAGGAGTCAGCTCGCAGCCGTAGCTGTCCACATGCTGCGTCGATGTCCTGGCCTCTCGTGTCACGCAGCGTGACGTTCGCGCCTTCTCTCTTGAGGGTTCCGATGAATCTCCTGATGTGGTCGCGCGAAGGTGGCTTGTCATGACTCAGCGGAGTCGGATTGAGGGCGATGATGTTGACGTGGGCATGGATTTTTCTGGCGATGCGTGCTAGGCCGATCGCCTCCTCGTCGGAGTCGTTCTCACCAGAGATCAGGGTCCACTCGAGAGAGACGCGTCGCCCCTTCGTCTCGTAGTAGTCGTTTGCTGCGTCGATCACGTCATCGATCGGGTATCGATCGTTGATCGGCACCAGTTTCGAACGTTTGGAGGGGATGGTCGAGTGGAGACTGACGGCGAGGTTTACCGGCCATGGCTCCTTGATGAGTTTCTTCATTCCAGGGACGAACCCGACGGTCGAGACGGTGATGGAGCGTCCCGAGATGCCCATGTGCTCGATCATGCGGCGGATCGACTCGATCGTGGCGTTGTAATTTGCGAGGGGTTCGCCCATCCCCATGAAGACGACGTTCGTGACGCGCTCCGGGCTCCGTGGCAGCGGGGTCTCTGCGAGATACGCGTTCGCGTAGGCGACCTGGGCAACGATCTCCCCGGCATCGAGATGCCTGTCGAACCCAAATTGACCGGTCGCGCAGAACGTGCATCCCATCGCACAGCCAACCTGGGAGGAGATGCAGAGCGTCGTTCTCGACGAATACCCCATGAGCACGGTCTCGATCAGCGACCCGTCCGTGCATCGGAAGAGCCACTTCTTCGTCGTGCCGTTGTCCGCGGACTGTTCGATGTCGAGTGTGAACGGCCAGTGTTGCGGGGCGATCCGCTCCCGCATCGAGCGGGGGAGGTTCATCATCTCTTCCGCGTGTAGCACCGGATGCCTGTACAACCACTCGGTGAGCTGGTTCGTGCGGTAACGGGGCTCGTCGGGGAAGAGCTCACGGAGCTGCTCGGGAGCGGTGCAGTAGAGCACCGCTAGGCCTGGTCTCGAGCGAACTCCACCCAGTGATCAGCGACGGCGTGCGAAGTGCCGGCAGCCCGCGCGACGTCTCTCGGGTCGGCGGTTCTGAGATCGGAGAAGCTGTGGATCCCCGCCTGTGCGAGCCGTTCCTGATAGACGGGGCCGATGCCTTTGATCACGGTCAGGTCGTCGGCGCCTCCACCGGTTCGGAACTTCGGGGGTGCCTCGTCATGGATCTCGGGAGGGGGGAGCATCCTGCCGCGCATCGCCCAGGCCGCCGCGGCGAGTCCTGCGAGGACACCGGCGGTCCGTAGGAGGTTCTTTGCTGCGCTCTTCATCGTGAAGAGATTATACGGCGCCTTAGCCGGAGGTGGAGGAGCTTGCAGGGCACGACCCGTACGCCGGGTACTTCGACCACGGCTGGAACCAGGTGTTTTCGTAGCGCTCCACGCTCTCTTTAGCGGCGAAGGCTCCGGCTGCGATGTTCGCCTCGGCGTTCCACGGTGTCGCGTACAGCCCGTTCGCGTCGATGAATCCGCTCGCACCGGCACGGGCCTTCCAGAATGTGGCCTTGTGCTGCATGAGGCCGTTCGTGCTGTACGTCGCGAGGTAGGCGCGCGGGTCGCCTCGGGACTCTATGTAGATAATGCCGAGCACGCAGTCGACTATGTTCTCGTTCCAGTGCGTCTTGTCGCCCCAGTACTTCTCGACGAGGGATCTCCACACTTCGACGTCCCGTGTCCCTGCGGGATCTGCCGGCCAGAGCGGTGACCACCTCGCCTGGACCGCCGGTTGGGTTGTGGTGGTCTGCGAGTGGGCGTGGGTTGTCGTCGTGGTTGGAGTCGGCTCGTCGTAGTGGACGGTGATCCTGACGAAGGAGATGTTCCCCGCCGTGTCGATGGCAGTGAAAACCGCTAGGTTGGCGCCGTCGGCGACTACAAGGGTGATGAACCACTCCCCATTCTCATTCACATTCGCGTCGAAGGGCCCCGAGCGAACGTCGGCGCCAGGTTCGGTGGTCCCCGAGAACGTGACGAGCGAGTTCGTGACGCTCTCCCCGTCACTGTGGGAGGTGATCCTGATCGGGGGAGGTGTGGTGTCGCTGGGTTGGGTCGTCGTGGTCGTCGCCGTGCCCTGGGCGGTCATCGTGGGTTCCTCTGGTGCGGCGGCTGGCACCTGTTGGATGTTCGTGTTCGGCTCGATGTTCGTGGCGGCCTGCAGCTCTGTGTCCATTACCCGTACGGCGAGCACAGCGGATGCGATTCGCGCAGATGCAGGCGGGGCTGCGGCGAGGAGCGTCGTGGGCGCGCCGGTCTCGTTCGCCGAGGTATTCGGAGAAGGAGAGAACGCGGCGAACCCGACCACTGCAACGAGTGCGACGATCAGGAGGCTGGCATATGTGAGGGGTATCCGAGGTCTCACGTAACTCCGTGGATCTCGCGTGCATTTCCACGCGACGGGCCCATCAAGGGATCGGTGCCCGAGCGGTATCGCGTCGGCGGTTAGCGCGTGCCGAGTGCGACGTTCGATTGTGCAGGATATCGGCCCTTCGCGCGTACGGCAACCCCGTTTCTGACAGTGTCTCCCGGCGAAGTGTCCGTGTACCAGATGGACCGGTACCGTTCCCCTGTGATCAGACTCGTATCGATATTGGTCGTGGGGGTTCTTGCTGCGGTCTCGGCACCCGGCTTGAGCGGACCCGCCATGGCTGCACAAGGGGAGAGTTGTGCTCAGCGATTCCCTGAGTCCGAGTGGATCCCTGTGCGCAGTGGCGCGGTGAGCATCGAGGTCACAGGCGTCCCTCCTGGACTGACCGATCGTTTCGTCCGAGAGATCGATCGTGCTGCTTCGTGGATCGCGCAGGACATGGGTGCCTTCAGCGCGACCGTCTGCCTTGTGTCGGGCGAGTCGGCTTTCGACCTTCAGCGCTTCTCTGCCGACAGCAGGCGGCTTCGCGCACACCTGGATCTCCCCGAGCAGCTCTTCGTGCTCAATATTTCGCGTTACGGTTTCGTTGGTCCGGCTTCTGCCTACGCGTTGGCGCAACATGCGCTCTGGCAGCACAACGGCGATGCGTCATTCCCGGAGCCGATCGCGAGCGCTATCGGACAGTGGTACCGGGCGAGGATGCTTGACCGGCTTGAGCAGTATCGCCGCGACGTCATGTTCACCAACTTTTTTGACACTGAGGCGATCGTTGACTGGACGCGGACAGAGCAGAAACTGGTCCAGAATTGGGATCCCGAGACAAATTTCGCTTCGATCGGGCACTTCATCGAATTTGCTGTCGAGACACGTGGGACCCAGATGCTCTCCCAGACCGATGGCGCTCGGTGGTCTCAGATCGAGGGTGAGTGGAGGGTCTCTCTGCGGAACGAGCTGCGGGGGAGGGACGATCCCACAACCGGGTGGGTCGGGGGTGGTGCGGTCGTGATTGGCGTGCTGCTTGTGGCCATGATGGCGATCACTCTGGGCTTGATCTCGAAGCACAGACGCAGACGCCACCGCCCGACCCCCCAACCCATCCCCGGCCTCTTCTCCGAGTAACCCGACGCTGTTGTCCCCCTTTCAAGGGGGACGGAAGAGGAGCGTCAGCGACGATTCAGGGGGATCGCG
>JASJXX010000077.1 GCA_030123765.1 Actinomycetota bacterium
TCGGACCCTCGGTGCTGCGCAGCCTCGACGCAATCCATCTTGCTGCGGCCATGGAGTTCGGTGACGAGCTTGAGGGCATAATCACGTACGACGACCGGATGGGAGTAGGCGCCCGCAGCCTCGGGATAGACGTCATTGCACCGAGTTAGGCGTCGTCAAGCGCGAGTTCCATCAGCATCGTGGAGTGGTACTTGCCGTCCTTGAAGCCGACCTCGTCGAGGACGCCGACCTCCCGGTAGCCGAGCTTCAAGTGCAGAGCGACCGATGCGTCGTTCGGGAGCGCGATGATCGCATAGGCGCGGTGAAAGCCGTCGGCTCGCAATGCGTCGAGGAGAGCGGAGTACAGCTGCGTTCCTACACCACGACCACCCGCATCAGGCGCGAGCACCACGGTGGACTCGACCGATCCTCGATACGCCCTTTTCCGGCGCCACGGCCCGGACCAAGACGTTCCGATGATCTCGTCGCCCTCACACGCGACGAGGAGCGGATATCCGTCCTCAGCGCACGCACGGAACGACTCCAATCGTCTGCCATCGCTCCACGGCTCAAGGTCAAACGACACGTGGCAATCAACGATGTACTCGTTGTAGATGGCGTTGATCGCAGGAACGTCGGCTTCCGTCGCCCGCCGGATCATGACATCGCTCACGTGACGGTCGCGTCCTTCTTGCGGCGCCTCGACTTCCCACCCCGGCCGACAGGCGCCTCCCACTTGAAGAACCGGATGGCGAGCACAACGGCGATCACACCCCACAACACCATGTAGCCAAGGGATCCCCAATCCCATCCGGCACCGACGGTCAGCGGGCTGAACGCCGCAACGAAGGGCTCCACAAAGTGTTTCAGCGGGAAGAAGTTCGCGACCGCGTCGAGCCAAGCAGGCGCGTCATCTGACGGCACGATGAACACTCCTGAGAAGAACGAGAGCGGCAGGAGCGTCGCATTCGTGACCGCAGTCGCAGACTCCCCGCTCGACACCACCGCGGCGATGAGCAGGCCGAGCGCCGCGAAGGACGCGACGCCGACGATGAACGTGACGGCCGCTGACGCCAGAGTCGACGCGTAGACCTGCACCCCGTAGAACACGACGCCGATCGTCATCATGATCAACACGGCCATCGCTGCGATCATGATCGCGCTGATGATCTTGCCACCCAGGTACACCGCCGGCGGCAGCGGCGTACCCCTGACCCTCTTCAAGATGCCCCGGTCACGCTGATACGCCGTCGTCACCGCAAGGTTCGTGTAGGTAGCAGAGACCGCTGCGAACACCGCCATCGAAGGCGCGTAATACTGGGCGGTCGTCACGCCGAGATAACCGATCTCCTGGTTGCCGAACACGAGGGAGAACACGACGAAGATCATGAGAGGGAAGAACAGGGTGAAGAACGCCGCCATCGGGTTCCGGAAGAAGATCTTGTTCTGATACTTGGTCTGGCTCCACAGAAGGAAGAACGTCGATGGACGATCAGGCATCGGTTCCCTCTCCTATGAGTTCCAGGTAGATGTCCTCGAGCGAGGGGCGGGTGACGCTGAGGCCCGCAAGTTCCACTCCCCGCTCGATCGCCCAACCCGTGATCCGATGCAGGTCACCCGTAGGGTCCATCGAGCGCACCGTGACCCGACCGTTCTCCGAGAGGGTCACTTCATTCGACGGCAGGCCCTCAATGGAGTGTCCGCTCATCTGGAAAGTGATCAGCGTGGAAGCGGTCTCTCTTCCACCGAGAGTGTCCGGGGTTCCCTCGGCGACGATCTGCCCCTTCGCAATGACCGCGACACGGTCCGCGAGGTACTGCGCCTCATCCATGTAATGCGTCGTGAGGAGCACCGTCTTACCGAGCGAAGTGAGATTCTCGACAATCGACCACGCCTGGCGGCGGGCGGAGGGATCGAAGCCTGTTGTCGGTTCGTCAAGGAAGACGAGTTCCGGGTCCCCAACAATCCCGAGCGCGAGTTCAAGCCTGCGACGTTGACCGCCAGAGAGCGCCTTGATGCGCGAGTCCGTCTTCTCCCCAAGGCCGACCAGCTCAATGAGCTCACCTGTCTTGCGCCGCTTCGGATACATCGAGCCGTACACGTCGATCGCTTCCTTGACAGTGAGCTGCTCCTCGACCGCCGTCTCCTGGAGCACGATGCCTATCCGCTCCCGATAGGAGCGCCCTGCCTTTGCAGGGTCGTATCCGAGCACCGACACCGACCCTGAAGTCTTTGCGCGGTGACCCTCAAGGATCTCGACGATGGTGGACTTCCCTGCTCCGTTGGGACCAAGAAGCGCGAATACTTCGCCTGCGTCGATCGATAGGTCGACCCCGCAGACGGCTTCGACCTCGCCGTAGTGCTTGACGAGGCCTTGAACTTCGATAACGGCCATGCCGCCATTCCAGCAGCCCCGTGGACCGAGTCAAGAGCAGAGCCGCCGAAACTCTCCCGAAACAGCTTTGTGCGGAACCCGTAACGGGGAGGCAACGGCGAGGCAATGAGCGTGCCGTACGTTCCAACCATCAGATTCCAGAGAGATACGCGCAGTGGAGGGCACCCATGGGTAGAAGACTCATTCTCTTGACAGGCTCGGTTGCGACATTCGTGGTCGGGCCTCTGGCAACGGCAGTGCTGGCCCAGGAGGCCTCGATCGGTGAGGTGGCGGCGGCCGTCGACAACGTGTGGCTGATCGTCGCCGCAATCCTGGTCATGTTCATGCAGGCCGGCTTCGCTCTCGTGGAGGCTGGTTTCACGAGGGCGAAGAACGCAGGGAACATCATCATGAAGAACGTGATGGATTTCTCCGTCGGGAGCATCACCTACTGGGCGTTCGGTTTCGCCCTCGCCTACGGAGGCTCGAGTGTCGGTGGCTTCCTCGCCTACGGCGATCTCTTTTTCTTCGACGACAACGCTCGCGCAGGTGAGTGGTTCTTCCAGGTCGTCTTTGCCGCCACCGCAGCAACAATCATCTCCGGGGCGATTGCGGGTCGTGTGAAGTTCACGTCGTACCTGATCTACACCCCCTTCGTCACGGGCCTCATCTATCCGATCGTCACGCACTGGGTGTGGGGCGGCGGCTGGCTCTCTGAGATCGGCTTCTTCGACTTCGCAGGTTCAGGCGTGGTCCACATGCTCGGTGGCGCGGCCGCCCTCGCAGGTGTCCTCGTCGTCGGTCCCCGCATCGGGAAATTCGACGAAGACGGTAGATCCAGGTTGATCCCGGGCCACTCGGTGACGCTCGGGGCGCTCGGTGTGTTCATTCTCTGGTTCGGCTGGTACGGCTTCAACGCCGGGTCGACCCTGGCGGCCGTAGGTCAGGACATCGCGACGCCGGTCGTGACGACCACGCTGTCCGCGTCTGCTGGCGCTATCGGAGCGATGGCGACATCGTGGATCATCACCGGCAAACCCGACGTCGGATTCACGCTCAACGGTGTCCTGGCCGGACTGGTCGGGATCACGGCAGGGACTGCCAGCCTCTCGTTCGGCGCGTCGGTGTTCACCGGGCTCGTTGCCGGCACAATCATGGTGCTCTCGGTCATGGCACTTGAGAGAGCAGGCATCGACGATCCGGTGGGCGCCATCTCGGTGCATGGCACCGCCGGCCTGTGGGGTGTGATCGTGGTCGGGTTGCTGAGCAGCGACGCCACCGTAGGAGTCCAAGTCCTTGGCGCACTCGTCATTGCAGCATGGGCCTTCGGAACAAGTTTCGCCGTCTTCAAGCTGATCGATGTGACCGTCGGCATGCGAGTCACCGCGGCTGAAGAGCACGAGGGTCTCGACCGATCAGAGCACGGAGGTGAGGCATACCCGGAGTTCGTCTTCCAGGAGCAGATCGCACATCCCCGAGATCTCGATCCCATCGGCTCGAACGGGCATTGACGCCTACAACAGTGCGGGAACCTGCTGGCGTGGCTCGAACGTCGAACCATTATGAAGATACTTGCAGCACTCACTGTTGCAGGCTTGCTACTTGCAGCCTGTGGAGGATCACCAGAGACACAGGCCACCCAGCTCGAGATCGAATCGGGATGGGTGGCCACGGACCTCAACTACGGGAGCGGCCTGGAGCCGACGGTTCCCGAGCGCAGGCCGACGCTCTTCTTCGATGGGACGCGCATGAGCGGCGACTCAGGATGCAACAGCTTCTTCGGTTCGTATGCCGTCGACGGGGAGCAGATCAGGAGCGACTCTATTGCGATGACCATGATGTTCTGCACCCACCCGGAAGAGGTGATGGAACAGGAGCGCCGACTCGGTATCGCACTCGACACCATCACCGCGTTCAAAATCGCAGACGGAACCCTGACGCTGTACGACGCGGACGGGACGGAGTTGCTCAAGGCTGAACCGGCCGGGGGCTAACCCTCACCGAGCCAGCAGGTGGGCCGATTCCTCAGCCCTGTGAATCCGAGTTCGTCACAGAGCGCCTCGAACACCTCGCGGTTGACGCCCTTCCATTCGAGATCGTCGAGGTTCTGAGGGATGTCGGCGTCGGTTCGTAACGTCGCGAGGTCGCGATACAGCAACGCGTCGTCTGTCCGGTCACGCAGCGTCTCGGCGAGCTTCGCGGCACTGCGAACCTTCACCTCCCACTCCTCCTCCGACGCCGGTATCGCCTCAATGTGCCCGTATCTTGCAAGCAGCGCGCCGGATGACTTGGCACCCCAACCGGGGAGACCGGGGATGCCGTCTGCCGGATCCCCGACGAGCCCGAGGTAGTCGGGGATCGACTCGGGTGAGACACCGAACTTCTCCCTCGTCCCATCCGCGTCGGTGAACGCGCCCCTCCGCCGGTCGTAGCCGACGATCTTCGGATTCCCGAAGAGCTGGGTCATATCCTTGTCCGGGCTCATGATGACGACCCGGTCGACCTCGTCGACGAACTTGGCCGCGGCCGCAGCGAGACCGTCGTCGGCTTCCTGCTCGATCATCGACCAGACCGTGACGCCCATCGCCTCCATCGCCCGCTCCGCCACAGGGAATTGTGCGTGAAGCTCGGGCGGAGTGCCCTCCCCAGTCTTGTAGCCCTCGAACATGTCGTTGCGGAACGACTCGATCACCGAGTCAAACGCGGTACCGAGATGGGTCACCTCACCGCTGTCGAGGAGGCTGAGTGTCGACGAGATGAGGCCCGCGACGGCGCCGATCTCCCACCCCTCCGGCGTCTGGCGAGGTGGCGCTCCGAAGTGATTTCGGAAGAGCTCATAAGTCCCGTCGAGCAGGTGCAACGTCGTCATCTGGTCACCCTAATGACCCGTTCTCACCCATGGAGGTCAGTGAGCATGCTCCCGCACCACTGATACATTCAGCGGATGACCAGTCCGACCGATCATCAACACCGAGAACGGCCCATGAACGCCGCGCGAGGCACGATCGAATCGCGCCTGGGCCGCCTCGAGTTCACCGTGTTGATCTCGATGATCATGGCGGTTGCCGCCCTAGCAATCGACATGATGCTTCCGGCGTTCGGCGACATGCGGTCTCACTTCGACCTCCCGGTGGACTCCAATGCTCTCGCGCCGATCGTCACGTTCTTCTTCATAGGCCTCGGCCTCGGTCATCCGATCTGGGGGCCGCTCTCTGACGCTCTTGGGCGCAAGCGCGTCCTGTACGCCGGACTGGCCGTGTACATCGTGAGCTCGATCGGAGCCGCCTTCGCACCGAGCATCGAAGTGCTCTTCCTTCTGCGATTCATCGGAGGAATCGGCGCCGCCGGACCCCGCGTCGTCGCCATCGGCATTGTGAGAGACGCGTACCAGGGCGAGGCGATGGCCAAGGTCATGTCGTATGTCATGGCGGTGTTCATCCTCGTCCCTATGTTCGCGCCTGCACTGGGGTCTCTCGTGCTGGCCTTCGGACCATGGCATCTGATCTTCTGGGTGATCGCCGCGTTCGGCATCGCGGTCACGGTGTGGTCGACGAGGCTGCCGGAGACCCTTCCATCCGAGCGCCGCATCCCCCTCAAGGCCGGACGCCTCCTTGACGCTTCCCGGGTCGTGCTGCGCAACCGATTCACCATCGGCCTGACCTTCGCGCAGACCGCTGTCTTCGGGTTCTTCGCGTCCTACATAGCCTCGAGCCAGCTGATCATCGACGACGTCTTCGGCCTCGACCCGTGGTTCCCAGTCATCTTCGGTAGCTCAGCTGCGGTCGTCGGCGTGGGGATGCTTCTCAACACGCGACTGCTCAACATCGCTCCTCTGCGCTCGCTCCTCAGGTGGGCTCTCGTCGGATATGCGGGATCGACGTTCACTTTCGCCGCCATTGCATGGGCCACCGGTGGAACACCACCGTTCTGGCTCTTCCTTGCGGGACTGACGCCGATCCTGCTCTGCCACGCGCTGCTGATCCCGAACCTGAACGCTGCAGCGATGATCCCCATGGGTGATGTTGCCGGTACGGCTGCAGCAGTGATCGGAACGATCTCGATTCTCGGTGGCGCATTGGTCGGCGCGATCATCGACGCAGCGTTCGATGGAACGATCATTCCGCTGGCAACCGCCGGTGCCATCGGATGCACCATCGCAATCGTCTTTTACGTGTGGACAGACCGTGTCTGGGAGCGGGAGATCCAGCCAGCTTCCAGAGTCACAGAAACGTTGTGACCGATTCGACGCTTCGCGCGTCAATCCCTATGTAGGAACCCCCCACAAAGGAGCAGATTCATGAAGCGCAACGAAGCTAGCTGGGATCGCATCGCCCGGGTCATCCTGGGCATCGCACTCATCGTCGGCGGGCTGACAGCCGTTGGTGGCACAACCGGATACGTCTTGGCGGCCGTTGGACTCGTCCCCCTCATCACGGGTCTCATGGGGTGGTGCCCGGTCTACGCGATCTTCCGCATAGGCACCCGCAAGGGCGACGCAGGCGCCACCGCTCAATTCAGACCCGGGGCACCCAGCACACGATGAGCACCTATACGGATCGGACTGAAGTCCTGTTCTTCACGACTCCGCACTGTTCGACATGCAAGGCGGTGATGCCCGTCGCCAACGCAGTCGCGGTCCGCTTCGGCAGCGCTGTGCGCTTCACGGAGGTCGACAGCACGACTGATCCGGTAACTCCCTCCGCCCACCGTGTGCGGGGCGTCCCTACCTTCATCGCGATCCACCAGGGATCAGAGGTGGCGCGCGCCGTCGGCACGCGCACACCACAGCAGCTCACCGAACTCTTTGAAGCGGCCGTCTCCGGAAGCCGCCTCCGCGGGCAACTCTCGAGGACGGACCGCTCCCTGCGACTCGGCGTTGCCGCTGTCTTCGCTACCGCCGCCGTGGTCACGGCCACACCGGCCCTGTGGGGGTTCGCCGGGGCTGCGTTCCTGTTCGCCCTGTGGGATCTGGCGGCGGCCTTTTCCACAGAGCCTGTCAGAATGCACTTCGATGACTGACACCGTCCATTTCTCACGTAGGGAGCGAGTGGTCGCGTGGCTCTTCGTCGGTATCCAGTTCGCTCTCCTCGGGGTGATGGTCCTCCTCCCCCGCGACATCGCGTGGATACCGACCGCCACGATGCGAACCGTCGGGATGGCTCTGCTGGTCGCGGGGGCCGGGATCGGGGCCTGGGGTGCGTTGTATCTCGGGCGAGGCCTCACACCCTCCCCACTGCCCAACGGAGCAGCGAGTCTCGTCACCAGAGGCGCCTATCGATTCGTGCGTCACCCGATCTACACCGCGGTGATGCTGCTCGGGGCGGGGATCACTCTCCGAGCGGGGAGTTGGGTCGTCCTGATCGCGTTCGGAGCGCTCATGCTGCTCTTCAACGTCAAGGCGAGGTGGGAGGAGCTTCATCTCTCAGACACGTTCCCTGGCTATGAACGCTACATGAAGCACACCTCCCGCTTCCTGCCGTCTCTCCGACGGTGACGGGACTTGGAACGCCCTGATTCGGGCCGGTACACTCGTGCAACATGACATCCGCGAACACGAGTGCCACGATCGATCGTCACCTCCGTGGCATCCGGGGCGTCGGTCGAGCACGATGTGCTCAACTTCGAACTCGCGAGTCGCCTCGACCATGCAGTACGCCAACTCTCCGAGCCGGTACGTGCCGCCTTCGCGCTGCGCGGCATCCACGGGCTCTCGACCACTGAGGTCGCAACAGTCCTCGAAGTCTCGGAGTCTGCGGTCAAGATGCGCCTC
>JASJXX010000004.1 GCA_030123765.1 Actinomycetota bacterium
GGTTCAGAACTGGTCGGACTACCATCTTTCCCGTATCCCCAGTTGCTCGGGAGCGGATTCAGCCTCACATCGGAATCGTCGTATAGGTTGAAGCGATCCGAACAAGACGCGTGAATGTCACCGAGCGTTATCTCGTAGACGGTTACTCCGACCAAGGCCTTGCCCGTCTCTTGCCCGTTCACCGTCGTACCGGGACCCTGTGTCTCCTGATCCTCGGGGGCGAACGTGATCCAGTAGTCGACTGTCCACACGACGCCACTGTCGTGGTCGAACGCTTCGGCGGGTGGTGTTGCACCTGGGATCAACGCCAACGTGGTGGACACGAGAAGAGCCGCAAGAGCGGCATTGAGCAATCGTCGTGTTATCCCACTCTTGCGGAGCGATGTATGTGGCATCGTGCCTTCCTTCAACTCAATCACCGGGAATCTTCCCTGATCCCTTTTTTCGGCTCAAGCCCTGAGCCCTGTTTCAAGTCTGCGTAACGCCGATTAGTTCGAACCGGCAAATCCTTTCCACCCGTTTACCGTCTTGCTCGCGCGTGCCGGGAAAGCGCGTGGGTTCCTCGGCTCGTTCGAGCTGCGGTGTCAACGTTACTGCTACGGTGCGTGGTCGGCAATGGTCAATCTGAGAGAATTAGGGGGACTAGTCACCCTAACAATGACCACGGAGAGTGGTGGCGCGACTGTTTTGCTGCGCGTCATGGGATTCAACGGTTCCCGCAGACGGCTCCGCCGACGGTGCCGAGAGCTCTGAGTTCGCGGCGCTGGCTACATTTCGGGCATGCGGTTCGACGGTGAGGTGTGGTTCGACTTCTCGACTCCCTCGGTGTGGGTGTTCTACCGGTGGGTACGCGCTCTTGCCGAGTCGGGAGTCTCCGTCAACCTCTCGTGGATCCCGCGGCACACCCCGGACGAACAGGTCGCGATGGCTACGTTCCTCGGACTTCAATCCCACGCAGCGAGAGGGCGCTACATCCACGCCATGCTGGGTCTCATCCACATCGAGCGGGAGAGCCCGGCGGACGAAGAGACAGTCATCCGAGCGCTCGTGGCGACGGGATGCGGCGCTGAGGAGCTAATGGAGGATCACTCTGATCTCGTCGATCTGCGAGAGCGCGCGGAGCGGCTAGGTGTCGGAGCTGTCCCGACTCTCTACCGGCACGGGCCGGTGCTCTCGGTACAGCTGAACCCTGCGGTGCTTGACGGCGATCCGCAGGCTGTTGCGAGGGTCATCAACGACATGATCGTCAACGATGGGATCTGGGAGCTGAGGAAGCCGTGACGACGTATCGATGCGACGCCTGCGGGAACAAGACGAGATTCGACATCTATGACACGGTTCAGCGAAAGCGCTTTGAACACGCCGACCTCGGCGGCACCATCGCAGTCGAAGACGAGCAGATCCTGTCACGAGTCGTTGAGAAGGTCGTCTGTCGCTGGTGCGACCGCTCAGACACCGTCCACGAGGTTCACAAAGATCGTTGACGTGCGGCCTCAGCGAGGAACACAGCCGCCGACACTGAAGCGTTGAGTGAGTCAGCCGCACCAACCATCGGGATCATCGTTGGCGTCCCGGCCTCGAGCCAGCCGCCGTTCACCCCTGAGTGCTCGGCACCGATGATGATGGAGGTCGGTTGCGTGAAGTTGCACTCCCACAGCGAGGCATCCCCGCTCATGTGAGCCACGAGCACGGTGGTGTTCGCCGTGCACCACTTGACGGCGTCCTCTCGCGACGCCACGGCCATCGGCGTTGAGTAGAGGGACCCTTGGGCTGCACGGATCACGTTCGGGTTGACGATGTCGGTTCCGAGATCGGATCCGAGAAACGCTGCGCCGAGGGCGTCGCATGTGCGCAGTATCGCTCCGATGTTTCCGGGTTTCTCGATGCCGTCTGCTACGAGGACGAGCGCGGGGGGAGCTGGAGCGAACGACATGAGGCTCAGATCCGGGGTACGCGCAACGGCGGCGACTCCGTCGGGGTTCTGCCGGCGAGACACCTTGTCGAAGACTCGCTGGGAGACCGTCGTGACGGGTCTGCCCTGCACATCGGGCGTGTTCCCGTAGTTGGGGCACCAGATGACCTCTTCGATGATGAGGTGGTTGAGCGCACGCTCGGTCTCGCGTCGGCCCTCGATCAGGAAGGTCCTGGTCAGATCCCGGGTCCTGCGTTCTCCGAGAGCACCCCAGGACTTCACACGCGGGTTGGTGGTGCTCTCGACGTCGAGGGGGTGAGCGGTCACGTCACGCCGAAGCGGAGGGGGAGGTCGGTGGGGCGGTAGAACCCGGGGGGGAGGGATCCGCAGTGACGGATGGCGGCCACGACGTGGGCTGCGGTTCCGTCGTCGATCGGGTAACCGCCGGGGATCGTAAAGTTCACAGTGGGTGTGCCCTCGATGTGGATCCTGTCATACGGTTCTTCGTGCTGCCACGCCATCGTGAGGTCGAGAAGGATCTCGCGTCCCTGTCCGCCAGAGAGGCGCGCTCGGTGCTTGGCGCCGATCGCTCGGTGGCCCTCGATGATCGGCTTGATATCGAGAGTGACGTCATTGTGGGGCCACTCGAGGCCTCGAGCGATGAGGCGAGCACTCGAGTCGAGCCCCTTGTGCCCGACCCTGCCAGCACGAACCTGTTCAGCGAACTCCTCCGGTGACAGGCCTCGGCCTGATTTGGCGATGAGCGATGGGCGGCAGGTCGAGGTGTCCATCGAGCGCTCAACCTTGACCGATGTGACGCCCCGGCTCGCGCCTGCGAGGAGAAGCGGCAGGCGGTCCATGGTGAAACCGGGGTTGGCACCGGTGACGATGATGGTGCGACCGTCAGAGCGTGCCGAGGTGTGCAGCGCTCCCCATAGATGTCGCGGGGCCCACGCGAGGCCCTCACACGTTGTGACGACGTCGTATCCAGCTGACACGAGACGGATTATCTCGGGCGCCACCTTCTCGGCGGCTGAGGCGAAGGCGACGAGTGCGATGTCGCCTGTCTCAGCTTGTGGCAACTGCACGGTCGTCTCAAAGCCACGCGCCCCGGTCGACGCGACCAGCTCTCTCCGTGCCGTGTCATCTGGATCAACGACGCCGATGATCGAGTTAGCGGCACCATCGGAGAGAGCTGCTTCTGCTACCCATGTGCCAATCGGTCCGGCACCCACGATCACAAGTCTTGCCATAAGGTCTGATGTTGGTCATGTACGCGTTGCAATCCAAACCGCAGACGATCGCCACCCTGCAAGGGCTCTCTTCAGGTGACCCTGCCCCGTCTCTCATCGAAGGACCGGTAGGATCCGGTCTCGATCAGCTCCGTGAGAATCCCGACGGCTCGCGCCACCTCTTGGTAGGAGGTGTACAGCGGAGCAAACCCGAAGCGAATCAGGTCTGGCGCACGAAAATCGGGGATGACACCAGCTGATCTCAGTGCCGCGGTGATCTGAACTCCGTCCGCGTGCCGGAGCGTCACGTGCGATCCGCGGCGCGCGCCCTCCATCGGAGTGACGATCTCCACACCGTGTTCTGCAAGGGGTGCGACGCCTTCGATGAAGAGCGATGTGAGCTCGATGCTCTTCCTGCGGATCTCATCGATGCCAGCCTCAGCAGAGATGGCGACACCGACTTCAACACCAACCATGGACACGATCGGTGGCGTTCCGACAAGGAACCTTCGAATGTCTGGTGCCGGCTGCCAGCTGGCAGTGAATCCGAACTGGTCCCGGTGGCCGAACCATCCCGTGATCGGCTGGGTGAGCGTGTCGTGGAGATCCCGTCGGACGTAGAGGAATCCGGGAGCGCCAGGTCCCGCGTTGAGATACTTGTACGTGCAGCCGACTGCCATGTCGGCATCCCAGGCAGAGAGGTGGACGGGAACCGATCCCGCTGAATGGGCGAGATCCCACAGCATCATTGCGCCTCCATCGTGTGCAAGCTGTGTTATCGCAGCGCCGTCGGCGAGCGTGCCTGAGCGATACGACACGTGCGAGAGCGACACGAGCGCGGTCGTGTCGTTGATGAGTGGGGCAAGATCGCTCACGGTTCCGTCCTCAGGAGCGAGGATCAGCTCACCGCCGGAACGCTCAGCAACAGATGCCAGCACATAGCGGTCGGAGGGGAAGTTGCCTGCATCGGTGACGATGTTAGGTCTGCCTGTCGCGTCCATCGCAGCGGAGGCGAGTTTGTACAGATTGATCGAAGTCTGATCGCATACGGCGACCTCACCGGGGTTCGCTCCGATCAATGGGGCGAGGCTATCGCCGATCCTCAGGCCTGTATCGAGCCAGTGGTCCCAGCCGAGGACGAGTTCGCTCGCCCACTCATGCTCAACGACCTGCCGAATCCGACGAATCGTCTCCTTCGGTAGGCGCCCGAGGGAGTTCCCATCGAGATAGAGGAGGCCTTCGGCGAGAGTGAACCGGTCTCGAAATGACGCCAGAGGATCGCCTCGGTCGAGTTCAGTCGCCCGCGCCGAGATGCCCTGCACGTCAGTACAGCTCGTACTGTCCGTCGATGAGCCGCTCGGTGACCCCGGACCAGTCCTGGAAGCAGTCCTCGGTGATGTCGAGCACCCGGTCCGGATCCGGGTCGCCTGCGGTCTCGATGTGGACGGTCTGCGGCTCGGTGACCGAGTGTCCGATGGAGGAGAGGAGCCGGATGGTGACCTCTGACGCATCGGTCTCGGCGATCATCCGCTGGGTGATGTCGTAGCCGATCGCGTGATACGTCTTACCAACATGCGCTGCAGGATTCTTCCCTGCGGCGGCCTCGAGGCTCATCGGGCGGTACGGCGTGATGAGCCCACCGAAACGGTTGCCGCGTCCGACTTGTCCATCGTCTCCAGCCTCGGCCGAGGTGCCGCTGAGCGTGAGATACGCGGAGTCCTCCTGGTCTGCCTGGTTCACCTGCACCGCAACTCTCCGGCCAGATATCTCGGAGGCGAAGCGGACGGTTTCGTCGTGGATGCCAGAGACAACAGCGTTGTATTCGTCACGATCCGCAACTCTCTCCGCGAGCACGGGACATGCCACGGTGATCGTGATCTCTTCACCGACCCGCGCTCCCATCACTTTGATGTCACGCCCGATGGGGGCTGTGGAACGGTAGGCGTCCGAGTTGAGATGGACCTCGATGGCGTGAACTGTTGCCTCGAGGACCGAGCGCGGCATCGATACGGCAGCGAACGATGTGTCGTTCGCAAGGGGGGCGATCGTTTCAGCGTGGACGACGGCCGCGAGAGCCGACGATGACTGATTGAGCCAGACCTCGACCGTGAAGGCCTCCGGTCTGGCGTCGGGGAGAAGATCAAGGAGGCGGCGGTGATACTGCACCGCGAGCGCTTCAGGGTCAGGTTTCCACCCGAATCCGAACGTTGCCTTGCCAACAAGTACGAGCCTGGACGGCTTCGTGTGCTCTCCACCCCCAAAGTCAATGTCGACTGAACCCGAGGCAAGGATTGCCTTGTCGACATTGAAGTGTCGCACCGCGCCCGTGTACTTCTCGTAGTCCCTGGCGAGCTGGCAGGCGAGATCCTCAGCGAGCCGATCACAGATCGTGTCGGGGTGTCCGGTCCCCTTCCGTTCGACGAATTCGATTGGCGGGGCGTACGGGGCGCGTGAGGTGAGAGAGAGATTCAACGGCTGTCCTGTGGGTCGGTGTGGGAGGCGCATGCTAATCGGAGGGGGGAGGAAGGTATCCGTGGGGAGTAATCGGGTCAGACAAGTTGAGGCAGGGTTACCACCGCTCCCTGCGAACTACCTCGTCGCGGGGGAGTCGGCCCCGCTTGACGCGGGCAGATGATTGGTCGGGTGCAGCGTGGCCAAGCGTGACGACGCCAACGACCTCGATGTCCTCGGGAATGTCAAGCACCGGGTGCAGGCCTTCAAAAGCGTGGGCTCCGAGGAAGCCCGCAGCGAGGCCCTCGTCTACAGCCGCGTACAGGATCGCCATCAGCGAGGCTCCGGCGTCGACCCACCAGTACGGAACATCCCAGCCCCCCGTACCCGCCTTGTCCCGCTCTGCATAGCGATCCACGTAAGCCTGCTTGTCGATACATACAACGATCAGTACCGGAGCCACCGAGATCCACGGGCTGAAACCCCGCGACACGTACTCTCCCTCACCTGCCGCTTCAGCGAGAGCAGCCCGTAAGGACTTCTCAGTGACGACGATGAAGCGCTGTCCCTGGCTGAAACCCGCGGAGGGTGCACGCACGGCGGCGTCGACGATTCTGTCGATGGCTGCGGCGTCGATCCCCGAGTCGGCGTACCTGCGAACCATGCGTCGCCGGGAAACGACGTCGCGAAACTCCACGTCAGAGTAGGTTGATCGCTACCAACGCGTCTTCAAGAGCTTTCTTGGCGTCAGCGAAGTACATGAGTGTGCTGTCCTCGTAGAAGAGCGGATTGTCGATTCCTGCGAATCCCGGCGAGAGGCTGCGCTTGATGACGATCGTTGTCTTGGCGTCGTCAACGTTGAGGATCGGCATTCCATAAATTGGGCTCGTAGGGTCGTTCTTAGCGCTCGGATTCACTACATCGTTCGCGCCGACGATGAGCACTACGTCGGTCTGGGAGAAGCGCGGGTTCGCCTGCTCGAGGTCCAACAGGAGGTCGTAGGAGACGTCGGATTCGGCGAGCAGGACGTTCATGTGGCCTGGCATGCGACCCGCAACGGGGTGGATCGCGTAGGTGACCTTGATACCGCGCTCTTCGAGGGCGTTCGCGAGATCCTTGACGGCGTGCTGGGCCTGGGCGACGGCCAACCCGTATCCGGGCACGATCATGACACTCTCGGCGTACGCGAGTGCGATCGCTACGTCGTCTGCGGTTGCTCGATTGACGGGCTTCGTCCCGATGTCCTCCGCCGTGGCGCCCCCTCCGAACTGGGTGAACAGGATGCTGGCGATCGACCGGTTCATCGCAACGGCCATCTCGATCGTGAGGATCATGCCCGCTGCGCCAACGAGTGCTCCACCGACGATGAGCGCCTGGTTGTTGATGATAAATCCGGCCATCGCAGCGGCGATGCCAGACAGCGAGTTCAAGAGGGAGATGACGACGGGCATGTCTGCGCCGCCGATCGGCAGGACAGCGGTGACGCCGAGGATGGCTGCAAGCCCGAACGCGACCCAGTACGCGGTAGAGGATTCGGCGACGACTCCGACACCTGCCGCGACGACGATCGCGAGAGCGATGACACCGTTCGTGGCCGCACCACCAGGCAGGAAGACCTGCCTGCCTGAGATGAGGCCCTGGAGCTTGCCGAACGCGACGAAGGAGCCGGTGAGTGTGACGGTTCCGATTCCGAGCGAGAGTGCCGTGACGATCGCCGTCTCTGCGGGCAGGACAGCGTTGGCACCAACGACGGTCGCCGCGGCGACGAGAGCAGACGCACCACCCCCGAAGCCGTTGAATGCTGCAACGAGCTGCGGCATCTCAGTCATCCGGACGCGGATCGCGAGGAACGCACCGATACTGCCGCCGACGACGACACCGCCGACGACGACACCCCACGCGTACGACGCATCGAGACCGAGAAGGTTGACCACGACGACGACTATTGCGAGGAACATGCCGAGAGCGGCGATGCGGATGCCTCGCCTGGCTGTCTTGGGAGAAGTGAGGCCTTTGAGACCGACGATGAACAGGACGCCGGCTGCGAGATAAGCGAGTTCGACCATCAGCGTCTTCCCGGGATCTTCTTGAACATCTCAAGCATCCGGTCTGTGACGAGGAACCCTCCAACTACGTTGATCATCGCGAGGGTGACCGCGAAGAAACCGAGGACCGCAGCGACCCAGCCGGTGCCGACCGCTGCGACGATGATGGCGCCGACGATCGTGATTCCGGAGATAGCGTTCGCCCCCGACATCAGAGGAGTGTGGAGGGTACGGGGCACCTTCGCGATGACTTCGAACCCGACGAACGCAGCGAGGACGAAGACGACGATGCCCTGGATGAACGCGTCACTCATTCAACAGCCTCCTTGCTCGGCGCCACGATTGCCGGGCCAACGACGGGATCATCATGGTCAACTATGAGGGATCCGTCGACGACCATTCGTTTCACGAGCTCAAGGACATTTCTCCCGAACATGCGGCTCGAGTCCGTCGCGACACGCGAGGCGAGGTCGGTCGGACCCATGATCGTGACACCGGCTACCTCGATGGTCTCGTCCGGTCGGGACCCTTCGACGTTTCCGCCGGATGCAGCTGCCATGTCGATGATGAGTGATCCGGGGCGCATCGCCTCGACCATTGACCGGTCGATCAGGCGTGGAGCGCTTCTGCCGGGGACTTGCGCCGTGGTGATGATGAGATCTGCGTCGGCGACAGCGGATGCGAGAGCCTCGCGCTGCTTCTCGGCTGTCTCCTCGTCAACGGCCCTGGCGTATCCGCCTTCGTCCATCTCTTCGGTGGTGGCTTCGATGAATCGGGCGCCGAGCGACTCGACCTGTTCCTTCGTTTCGGGCCGGATATCGTACGCGTACACGATGGCGCCGAGGCGCTTCGCGGTCGCGATGGCCTGAAGGCCCGCAACGCCGACACCGAGCACGAGGACCGTTGAGGGTGGGATCGTGCCCGCGGGTGTGACCAGCATCGGCATGAATTTCGGGAGAGTGGAGACACCGAGGAGGACAGCGGCGTATCCCGCGGCGGTTGCCTGGGATGAGAGGGCGTCCATCGACTGGGCGAGCGTCGATCGGGGAACCATCTCCATCGCCACCGAGGTGATGCCGTCTCTGCCCCACTCTGCGAACACGGTCGTGTTCGCTGCGGGATCGATGAGTCCGACGATCACACCGTTGGTGGCCAGCAACGAACGGTCAGACTCCGTTGGAGGCGTGATCCTGATGAGCAGATCGACCGGAGCGCCGGCTGCGAGTTCCGGCACGACGGTGGCGCCTGCCTCGCTGTATGCACTGTCGGGGAAACCTGCGGGAGCACCTGCACCTGTCTCGACCGAGACAGAGAACCCGAGTTCGGTGAAGGACGAGACCGTGGCCGGAGTTGCGGCGACCCGGTGTTCTCTCTCTGACAGCTCGTTGCGGATTCCAAGGTGCATCGACCGAAACGCTAACCCGGCCGGTGCTCCAATCGGCAACCCGCTCGGCGCGCTGCGTGACCGGTGGTTGACGGCTCCTAAATCCAGTTCGTGTGGAACCATTCGCCTCGGGGGGCATCCGTTCGCTCGTACGTATGCGCCCCGAAGTAGTCCCTCTGAGCCTGGGTGAGGTTTGCGGGCAGACGCCTCGAGCGGAACGCGTCAAAGAATGACAGTGCTGCCGAATATGCGGGCACAGGGATGCCCGCGCGCGCCGCTCGTGCAACGGTACGGCGAAGTCCGGGCATCGCTTGGGTGATCTGATGCGTGAAATAGTCGTCGAGGAGTAGATTCGTCAGCGATGGGTTCTTGCGGTAGGCAGCCGTGATCTCCGTGAGGAACCGAGATCGGATGATGCAACCTGCTCTCCACAGTCCTGCGATCATGGAGAGATCGAGGTCCCAGCCGTACTCCTCGCTCGCCGAGCGTAGGAGCATGAAGCCCTGCGCGTAGGACACGATCTTGGCGGCATAGAGCGCGTCGTGGAGGTCCGCCATCACCTGGTCCACGCTGTCAGTGAGCGGCTCGATGTCATCGCCGAGGGCGGACGCCGCCTCCTGTCGCTCGTCGAGGAGCGCGGATACGATGCGCGCGTACACCGATTCGGCGATGAGGGAGACCGGTGTTGACTGGTTCATCGACGCGGCGACGGTCCACTTCCCCGTGCCCTTCTGGCCGGTCGCGTCGACGATCACGTCAACGGTCGGTGTGCCGTCGTCCTCCGTGTGTCCCAGGATGTCCGCGGTGATCTCGATGAGGTAGGAGTCGAGCCTGCCGTCATTCCAGCGTTCGAACCAGGGCTGCATCTCTGGAGCGGACATGGAGAGGCCGCGGCCCATGATGTCGTACGCCTCCGCGATGATCTGCATGTCACCGTACTCGATCCCGTTGTGGATCATCTTGACGTAGTGGCCCGATCCACCGGGCCCGATCCAGCCGCAGCAGGGCTCTCCATCGACAGTGGCTGCGATCGCGGTCAGCGCGTCCTCGACTATCGGCCACGCGCCAACGTCTCCGCCGGGCATGATCGATGGGCCGTATCTGGCGCCCTCCTCACCCCCCGAGATACCGGCGCCGACGAAGAGGACGCCGGCGTCTGCGAGCTCCACCGTGCGGCGGGCAGTGTCAGTGAAGAGCGAGTTACCCCCGTCGATGACGACGTCTCCCGGAGCAAGGTGTGGGAGGAGGTCGGTGATCTGGTCGTCAACTGGCTGGCCTGCTTTGATCATCAAGAGGATTCGTCGCGGCTGCTCGATCGCCGCGACGAAGAGATCCAGGTCCCTGAACCCGGTGATCGACCGGTCGGCGTGCTGCGCTGCAAACGCGTCGGTTCGTGCAGCCGTCCGGTTGAAGACAGCGACCCGGAATCCGTGGTCGGAGAGATTCAGGACGAGGTTCTGGCCCATAACAGCGAGACCGATCACACCGAAGTTCGAGGCAGGTTCGAGGGTTCGAGGCGGGGTCGTCATCGCGAAGGAGAGTACCGAGGTTGGAGGTGGAGTGGGAAGGGCGGGCGTTTCGAGCGTCTCACAACACGATGCGTGCTGGGAGTGGGCTCAGTCGATGAGGTGGTGTCTGAGTGCGAGGGGCGACTCGGTTCCTCCGACAGTGTTCTCTCTGTACGCATTGGACCCGCGAGCGACCCGGCGAACCATGTGATCGTGGTGCCGGTGTTCACCTGGATCGTCGACGGAGCGATCGGCCTCTGGAGAGCCGACGTTCACTTCGACCGTCCCGGACCGTGGCAAGTCACGGTCGTGCCGGAGTTCGGAGCTCCCCTCGACCCGGTTCAGTTCCTCGTGTTGCCAGAGACGAAGGCTCCCAACATCGGTGACGTTGCGCCAGCGCCTGCAACCCCGACACTCGCCGATACCGCAATCGACGCCCTGACATCGGATTCGGACCCGGAGAGACGGTTCTACCAGCTCAGCCTCGACGAGGCCATCGGAAACGGGAAGACGACCGTCGTCGTGTTCGCCACGCCGGCGTTCTGCCGGACCGCGGCGTGCAGCCCTCTCCTACGGGTGACCAAGAAGATAGCTGATGAATTTCCGGGTGTTCAGTTCGTCCACATCGAGATCTACACCGGACTCACCGAACCTGATTTCGTTCCGGACTCGACGTTCCTTGCACCAGCGATCGGTGCCGACCAGTGGAATCTGCCTTCCGAGCCGTGGGTCTTCGTCGTCGACGGCGCAGGCATCGTGCAGGCCCGCTTCGAAGGTGTCATGGGTCCCGAGGAGCTCCGGTCAGCCCTCAACTGACGCGGTAGGCCGTCGCCGCCCTCGATGCCGGTCGGTCTTCCGGGGGAGGGAAGGCTTCGAGAGTGCTCCGGACAGGATCGCCCCTCCGGGGCAGTCGAAGGTTGAAGGATCAGATCGCGGCAGCGACCGCAGCACCCATGGCTACCGTGTCGACGGATGTGCCGCTCCCCGCGATGTCTGCGGTTCTCACTCCGTTGGCGAGTACCTGGTGTACCGCAGCCTCGATCGCGGCCGCTTCCGCTTCGAGACCGAGGGAGTGTTGCAATGCCATGGCTGTGGAGAGAATCATCCCGAGAGGATTCGCTGTGCCTCTGCCGGCGATGTCTGGCGCGGACCCGTGGATCGGCTCGTACACTCCGACTGCTCCGTCGCCGAGGGACGCGGAGGGCAGCAGGCCGAGTGAGCCGGGCAGCATGGAGGCCTCATCGGTGAGGATGTCCCCGAAGAGGTTGCCCGTCACGACGACATCGAAATCTCTTGGACGCGAGAGCAGATGCATCGCCATCGCGTCGACGAGGATGCTCTCGAGCCCAACATCGGGGAACTCGTCTCTCATCACCCGTTCCGTTGTTCGGCGCCACAGGCGGGAGACCTCAAGCACGTTGGCCTTGTCGACGGACGTCAACCTCCCTGAGCGCCCCCTTGCTGCCTGAGCGGCGAGTCGCACGATGCGCTCGATCTCTTCAACGGTGTAACGCATGTGGTCTGCAACGGTCCTGCCGTCGTCTGAGATGGTTGAGCCGCCGAAGTAGATACCCCCGGTCAGCTCTCGCACGAACAGGATGTCGGTGCCGTCGACGATCTCACGGCGCAGCGGGGAAGCGTCGACCAGGACATCGTACGTCCGTACGGGCCGCAGGTTGGCGTAGAGGCCGAGAGCCTTGCGAAGCCCGAGGAGCCCGACCTCGGGTCGGGTCGCAGCATCAGGGTCGCTCCATCTGGGTCCCCCGACCGCGCCCAGGATGACAGCGTCGGCATTGCGGCACGCGTCGAGCGTGGCGGAAGGCAGCGGATCACCGGTCGCGTCGATCGCACAGCCGCCCATGAGATGCTCTGTGTACGAGAAGTCGTGCCCGAAGCGGCGGGCTACGGCATTGAGGATGACCGTCGCCTCTGCGACAACCTCCGGGCCGATGCCATCTCCCGGGAGAAGAACGAAGTGCGCTTTCACGTCGCGGAGTCTTGCACGCTCTCCGTGACTCCGCGATCGAACGCCGCCTTGTTCATCGCGGAGACGATCGCGCGCGCCGACCCCTCAACAACGTCTGTCGACACACCCCGCCCGGAGTAGGTGGCCGACCCGACCTTGATGAGAACGTTGACCTCGGCCATTGCGTCGGCTCCGGAGGTGATAGGGGAGACTCGATAATCGAGCAGCTCTGCCGGGATGCCGTACGCGTCCTGGAGGGCGACGAAGGTCGCGTTGATCATGCCATCACCATTCGCGGTGGCTGTCACTTCTTCACCGTTTCGCGAGAGCGTGACTGTTGCGACGGGTATCTCGTGCGAGCCGCCCGAGACATATATCGCCTCGAAGCGCAGCTCCTCGGAGAGGGCGCCGGTCTCTTCGCCGACAATCGCTCGAAGGCCTTCTTCGGAGATCTCACCTTTACGGTCCGCGAGCTCCTTGAATCGCTCGAACGACCTCTGGAAGTCGGCATCCTCGAGCACGATCTCCATCTTGGTGAGAGCATGGAGGAAGGCTGCCCTCCCCGAGTGTTTGCCGAGCACGATGACGGATGTGCGACCGACGGCTGCCGGATCCATGATCTCGTACGTCTCGCGGTTCCTGAGCACGCCGTGCTGGTGGATGCCGGATTCGTGGGTGAACGCGTTCCGGCCGACGACAGCCTTGTTGTATTGGATCGGGTAGCCCGTGAGGGTCGATACGAGGCGCGATGTCTCGAAGATCTGGGTCGTGTCCGCCCCGATCTCCACATTGAAGTGATCAGCCCGGGTCGTCACCGCCATGATGACTTCTTCCGTGGATGTGTTGCCTGCTCGTTCGCCGATCCCGTTGATGGCGCTCTCGATCTGGCGCGCGCCTGCATGAATCGCTGCGAGCGAATTCGCGACGGCGAGGCCGAGGTCGTCGTGGCAGTGCGTTGAGATGATCACATCCTCGTTGCCTGCACGGACATCGTCGTATACGCGTGTCAGGAGCTCGACGAAGTCCTGAGGCATCGCGAAACCAACCGTGTCAGGGATGTTGATCGTCGTGGCACCGCAAGCAACAGCCAGTCTGCAGACCTCGATGATGAAGTCAGGGTCTGAGCGTGTGGCGTCCTGTGGTGAGAACTCCACATCATCGACGTACCGCTTGGCCCGCTTCACACCCTCTTCGACAGATTTCAAGACCTCAGCAGGTGACATTCGCAGCATCTGGGACATGTGGATGGGCGACGTCGAGATGAAGACGTGGATGCGCTTCTTCTCTGCAGCCTTGAGCGCGTCGGCGGCGCGGTCGATGTCGTCGGGATGGGTTCGCGCAAGGGTCGCGATGACGGGACCCTGAACCTCGGCTGCGATTCTCGACACGGCGGTGAAGTCCCCCGGGCTCGCCGCGGCGAACCCGGCTTCGATCACGTCTACCCGCAGCCGCGCGAGCTGGGTCGCGATAGCGACCTTGTCGTCGGGGGAGAGGGCGATCCCGGGTGCCTGCTCACCGTCGCGGAGCGTCGTATCGAAGATGATGAGCTGGTCGTTCATAGAAGAGTCCTCGCCTCTCCCCCTGGAGAGGGCGATGTGTCGGTGGTATTCATACGTCGTCTTCTGGTCTCTTGGCCACCATGAAGGGCATCATCTCGCGGAGCTGTCTGCCAGTCGCCTCGATGGGATGGTCCGCTATGGCGGCCCTCGCGGCTGAAAGGTTGGGAGACCCGGCTTCGTACTCGGCCATCCACTCCCGCGCGAACTCCCCCGATTGGATCTCTCCAAGTATCTTGCGCATCTCAGCTCTCGTCGCCGAAGTCACGATCCGTGGGCCGCGGGTCACATCCCCGTACTCGGCCGTGTCGGACACGGAGTGCCGCATCCACTCGATCCCGCCTTCGTACATGAGGTCGACGATGAGTTTCAGCTCGTGAAGAACTTCGAAGTATGCCATCTCAGGCCTGTATCCGGCCTCGGTGAGCGTCTCGAACGCTGCCTGGACGAGCGAGTCGACACCGCCACAGAGGATCACCTGCTCCCCGAAGAGATCGGTCTCGGTCTCGTCCTTGAACGTGGTTGCGATGACTCCCGCCCTGGTTCCGCCGATGGCGTGCGCATACGACAGTGCAAGGGCGAACGCATCGCCGGAGGGATCCTGGTTGACCGCAACGAGGGTCGGAACGCCCGAGCCTTCAACGTACTGTCGTCGCACAAGGTGCCCGGGCCCTTTCGGGGCGACCATTGCGACGTCGACGGCTTCTGGAGGGGTGATGAAGCCGAAGTGGATAGAGAAGCCGTGGGCGAAGAGCAAGGCGTCGCCAGGTTTGAGCCTCGGCGCGATCACCTTCGTGTAGAACTCAGGCTGCACCTGGTCAGGGAGGAGCATCATGATCACATCTGCCCACTCGGCGGCTGACTCTGGATCCACGACCTTGCACCCGGCGTCAGAAGCCGCCTGCGTCCTCGGCGAGCCCTCCCTGAGGCCGACGACCACATCGACACCGGACTCCTTGAGATTGAGCGCATGGGCGTGCCCTTGGCTCCCGAATCCCATGACAGCAACCTTGCGGCGTGCAATCAGTCCTGGATCAGCGTCCGTCTCGTAGTACATGGTGGTCATGGTGGTTGGCTCCCTACGCCGTTCGTTTCCGTGATCTGCTTGCGGACTTGTTGTCCTTTGCGAGCGCGATGCGCCCGGACTTGACGAGGCTGATGATCCCGTACGTCCGCATGAATTCGAGGAAGTCAGAGAGCCGGGACGGTTCGCCTACGACTTCGAACGTGATGGTGGCCGCACCCACGTCGACTGCGGTGGCCTCAAAGATGTTTGCTGCGTTGAGGATCTCGCTGCGTCGACTCGGGTCTGCGTTCACTCGGACAAGCATGATCTCCCGCTCCACCGCCTCGCCGGGAAGGTGCTCGGTGACCTTGATGACATGCACGAGCTTGTAGAGCTGTTTGACGATCTGCTCCATCTCCGGGCCGTCGACGACCATGGTGACTCGTGAACGGGTGGGATCCTCGGTCGGGCCGACAGCGAGGGAGTGAATGTTGAAGTCGCGCCTCGCGAACATCGATGCAATTCTCGCAAGCACCCCGGGTTTGTTCTCAACCGTCACCGTAATGAGATGCTGGCTCACTTCACGTCCTCCGGTCCCATCAGAATCTCGTCGTTCGATCCGCCTGCAACGATCATGGGGAACACCATCGCGTCCGGGTCGCAGACGAATTCCATGACCACGGGCCTGTCATTGATGGCTAGCCCTTTCTCGATTGTGGGGATCACGTCCGCCGGCGTCTCGGCACGGAGCCCTGCACACCCCATGGCCTCAGCGAGCATTGGAATGTTCGGGATCGTGTGCGACATCTCGGTCGCCGAGTACCGCTCCCCGTAGAAGAGCTTCTGCCACTGGCGCACCATCCCGAGGTTCGCGTTGTTCAACACCGCGATCTTTACGGGGATTTGCTCTATCGCGGCAGTGATGAGCTCCTGGAAGGTCATCTGGAAACACCCATCGCCGTCGATCGCGATGACCGTCCTCTCTGGCATTCCTGCCTGTGCCCCGATGGCGGCGGGGACCGCGTATCCCATCGTTCCAAGCCCCCCCGAGTTGATCCACGTATTCGGTTTCTCGAAGCCCCAGAACTGGGACGTCCACATCTGGTGCTGGCCGACCCCGGCCACGACGATGGTGTCAGGTCCCGAGCGCTTCGAGAGCTGGTCGATGACGTACTGCTGTTGGATCGGTCCCTCAGGATCCTGTTCGTAAGCGAGGGGGAAGTCGCGCTGCCACCGAGCAAGGGTTGCTAGCCACTCGGTTCGGGGAGGCGCCGCGTCACCTCCGAGACGTTCAGCGCCTTGAGCGAGCAACTGGTCGAGGACCGCTTTGGCGTCACCAACGATCGGTATGTCCGCCTTTCGGATCTTGCTTATCTCGGCCGGATCAACGTCGACGTGGATGATCTTCGCACCTGGAGCGAAGAACTCTGTGTCCCCCGTGACCCTGTCGTCGAAGCGGGCCCCGATCGCTATGAGGAGATCCGAACGTTGCATAGCGGTCGACGCCGTGTACGTACCGTGCATCCCTGGCATGCCGAGCGTGAGGGGGTGTGAGTCCGGTACTGCCCCTCTGGCCATGAGCGTTGTCACGACAGGGAGGTTCTGCTGTTTGGCGAAGGCCCGCAGCTCGTTGCTCGCCCCCGCCCGAATGACGCCACCCCCCGCATACAACACGGGTCTCTCGGAATTGATGATCGCCTCGATTGCCGCTTTCACCTGGCGGGGGTGTCCCTTCACCGAGGGACGGTACCCCGGCAGGTCGATCTCCTGGGGGCCGTGCCACTCCATCTCATCAGCTAGGGCGTCTTTGGTGATGTCGACGAGGACCGGCCCTGGTCGGCCTGTTGACGCAAGGTGGAATGCTTCGCGGACCGTGGACGAGATCTCTTCGATCTTCGTCACGAGATAGTTGTGCTTGGTCACCGGCATCGTGATCCCCCAGGTGTGCGTCTCCTGGAACGCGTCGAGGCCGATCTTTGCTGAACTGACCTGAGCGGTGATCGCCACGATCGGGATGGAATCCATGTAGGCGTCTGCGAGCGGAGTGATCAAATTGGTCACGCCCGGGCCAGACGTCGCGAAGGTGACACCGACCCTGCCGGTCGCGTGCGCATATCCGGAAGCCATGTGTCCTCCGCCCTGCTCGTGCCGTGCGAGGACGTGACGGATAGGGCTCGAGTACAGCTCGTCGTATGCCTGGAGGATCGCGCCGCCCGGGACGCCGAAGATCACCTCGACGTCTTCGTGTTCGAGGGATCTGATGAGGATCGCTGCTCCGTTGAGTTGATCTGCCATGGTGTCTCCGAATAGAAGAGAACCCTCCGAGCACGGAGGGTTGGGCGCATCGGGTGTGGGGATGCGCCTATCTGAGAATAAGTACGAGTCCGTGTCTGATGGTCATGTCGTGCGTCCAACTGTTTGTCTGTGTGGTCTGCGAGTATGGCATCGTGGGATCACATGTCAAGATGACGCGCCGCCCCTCTCGTTGTGAGGTGCCGTGAAAGTGGATAGAGCTCTCCTCGAAGCACTTCAGCCTGTCATTCAAGCGGCGCGCCATGCCCTTGCCGACATGGACTCCAGTGACATCCCCGCGAGCCTCCGCAAGGTCGCTCGAAGCTCGGAGCGAACGCTGACGCCTCCGCTCGCGAGGTTGGTTGTGGATGCACTCGTCGAGAAGGCGTGGTTTCGTGATGATGTGGCCGAACGATTGGGCACCGACGATCCTCTGCTCTCCGCGTTTCTCGAAGATCCCGAGTCTGCGTCGCTCGAGACGAGCGACAGGATCAGGGCACTTCGGGAGAGCAGCATCGCAGAGGAACTCGAATCGACGAAGAAGAGGGTCGCGGATCTCACCGATCAGCTCGCTGAGGCGAAGCGGCGTCTCAGGACGACGCGTGCGTCGCACAGAGATGAGCTCGCACGAGCCCGGTCATCGGGCACTCAAGCGCGCGAGCGGGCTGAGAGTCGCAACCGGGATTTGATGAGCCTCCTCGAACAAGGCGGAGCACGCGTAGATGTGCTCGAGGCCGAGGTCGTTCGCCTCTCGTCCGAACGCGCAGCGATGGAGGTCCGGTTGCGGCGAGCATCTGAGCGGACTCGAAGGCGTTCACCGGATCTCGCCATCCAGGTGCCGTCCCGCCCGGACGCGGCGCCATCGGATCCGCTCGAGTTCGCGCGCTGGCTTGACACCCTGGAGCGGATATCGCGGCCGTTTCGTGAGCAGAGCTCAGCGCCGTCGTACCGTTCGTCACTCGCCGACTTGCAGGTCCCCGCGGGGGTCGCCCCGGATTCTGGCCTGGCACTCGACGCGTTGATTCATCAACGTCCTCGTCGGATCATCCTCGACGGTTACAACATAGCCGGTGAGATCCGCGGCGGTTCGTTCGCTGGCAGGGAGGCGCGCGATGACGTCATACGCAGAGCCGGTCGGCTCACGAGGTTGACTGACGCGGAGATTCTCGTCGTGTTCGACGGCCAGGATGACGAGTCTCGCGATGGATTCAAGTCGACAGACGGAGTCGCTGTCCGATTCTCGCGCGGGGAGAAGGCCGACGATGTCATCGTGAGCCTTGTTGTCGCCGACCCCTCTCGCACCGTTGTCATAACGAATGACAGGGAGCTTCGCACGCGGTGCGCCCTCAGCGGATGCGTTCCGATCTGGGCTTCAGCGTTCGTGCGGTGGTGCTGAAGAGGACCCTCGAGTCACACGTCAACAGAGCGTCGATCAGAGGAGAAGCTCGGCCAACATCGTGAGTGTGGGAACGTCGGACGTGCTCACGATGAGCGTCGTGACACCTGAGTCGCGCCACGCATCGAGGCGATCCGCGATCCGTTCCTTCGAGCCGACGAGGCTCAGTTCGTCGACGAGAGCGTCGGGTACCGCCATCGTTGCCTCCATTTTCTTTCCGGCGAGATAGAGGTCCTGGATGGTCTCCGCCTCCTCGTCATAGCCGTAACGGCACGCGAGGTCGTTGTAAAAGTTGTGGCCCTTGGCGCCCATTCCGCCGATGTAGAGAGCAATGAACGGCTTCATGGTTAGCCGCCCTGCGTCGAGGTCGTCGGTGAGCAGAGCGCTCAACGTCGGCGCAATCTCGAACCGCTCCCCCTTGTCGGGCTCCCCGGAGCGGGCGAAACCCTTCTCGAGGAGCGGCGTGTAGAGCTCGCCGACGCGGTCGGGGGAGAGGAACACGGGGAGCCACCCGTCCGCGATCTCGGCCGTGAGCTGCACGTTCTTTGGACCGATTGCTGCGATGAAGATCGGTAGGTCAGGGTTCTTCGGTCGGTGCATGAGCTTGAGCGGCTTGCCTAGCCCTGTCGACCCCTCACCGGTGTAAGGGAGGGCGTAATGGGTGCCCGCGTGGGTGACCGGCTCGTCCCTGGCGAGCATCTTGCGCACGATCTCCACGTACTCCCGAGTCACACCCAGCGGCTTCCCATAGGGGCGGCCGTGCCAGCCTTCGACCACCTGGGGACCTGAGACACCGAGTCCGAGCAGGAACCGTCCGTTCGACATGATGTCGAGCGTTGATGCGGTCATAGCGGTCATAGCCGGCGTGCGTGCAGGCATCTGAAAAACTGCCGACCCGACCTTGATGCGCTCGGTCTTTGCGGCAATCCACGCAAGGGGCGTGAGAGCGTCCGCACCGTACGCCTCCGCAGTCCAGACGCTGTCGTATCCGAGATCCTCGACCAACGAGATCAGGGAGAAATCATCAGCGATAGCCGTTCCGAAGTAACCGATGTTGAGGCCAAGTTTCATGGACGAGACAGTAGACGTGTGCCCGGTCCCAAGCATCTCTCGCAGTTTGCGTGCGCCTATCGTTGTCAGGTGGATCTGTACCCGTCCCTCGTAACGATTGCCGACAGCGCATCGGCGGCAATTGGAGTCACTGACCTTGCTCCGTTCCCTGACGAGGCAGTCAGGATCAGGTCTCGAGTCGCAAGCGGCCTCCACGGCGGGCTCTCTTTCACCTATGCGCATCCTGAGACTGCCTCGTCACCGCGTGAGTCGTTCCCCTGGGCGGCATCGATCGTCGTCGTCGCCCTCCCGTACCTGAGGGAGGGAGACGGCCCGAGTGACCGGCGCAGCGTGGCGCGCTTCGCCGACGGCGACAGGTACGAGGGGCTGCGCTCGCTCCTCGCCACGCTCGCGCTCAAGATCAGCGACGACGGATACCGTGCCGAGGTTGTCTTCGACGACAACAGAATCATCGATCGAGCCGTCGCGATACGAGCAGGCGTGGTCTGGTCGGGCAAGTCCACGATGGTGCTCACTCCAGGAGCGGGACCCTGGATCCTTCTCGGTTCGGTAGTCACGGACGCCGAGCTTGTGAAGACCGGGCAGATGCGTCGAACGTGCGGCACATGTGATGCATGCATCCCCGCGTGCCCGACCGACGCGATCATCGCTCCAGGGATCCTTGATGCCCGCCGGTGCATCTCTGCTGTCCTCCAGCGAAGGGGAGTGATAGATCCGGGGCTGCGAACCGCGATCGGGGGCAGAATCTACGGTTGCGACGAATGTCTTACGGCCTGCCCGCCCGGAAAGCAGGCACTCGCGTCGCTTGAACGAGCCGGGGATGGACTTCGACCCGAGGTGGTGCTCAGCCTCAGTGACGGTGAGCTTGAGGTACTCGTGGAGCACTGGTACATCCCCTCGCGGAGGATGAGGTTCGTCCGCAGAAATGCCCTCGTGGCGCTCGGCAACACCGGATCTGAGCCCTCTCTTGCTCTCCTAGAAAGATATCTGTGTGACCCCGACGCTCTCCTGCGCTGCCACGCGGCGTGGGCGGTGGGGCGCATCGCCGGATCTCGTGCAGCAGAGATGTGCCGGGCCGCGTATGACACCGAGCGAGACGAAGAGGTTCGAGGCGAGCTCAGAGCGGCGATCGCTGCTTCGAGGCGGGGTGGCGTCTACGCTGACGACGCGCAGGAAGAACGACGCCCCGACTCTGAGGAGAACGCTCGGTGACCGCCTTGTTTGGCATGGCTCTACTCATCGGAATCGTGATGATGCTCGCGTGGATCGCTGCCACAGCCGTTGCAGCCAACGTGGAGGGTTGGGCGAACGTCGACCCGGAGCGGCGTTTCGGCTCAGAGGGAAGGTTCATCCTTGCTGGCGTCCTTGGCTTCGGGATGGCAGGGCTCTCTTCCTTCTACGCAGGGTGGCCGCCTCCTGTCGCGCTTGGCGCCAGCCTTGTCGGTGCAGCGGGCCTCGTCGGCGTGTCGATCTGGCTGGGACCAGAAACGGGCGAGTGATCCATGTTGCTCGTCTCCGACATCCACGGAGCGTCTGACGCCCTCGCCAGAGTCGCAGCGTCGACGGAGATACTGGTGGTACTGGGCGACCTTGTGAATCTCATCGACTACCGGACGAGTGAAGGGATCGTTGCCGACGTCATCGGCGCGGACACCGTCGGAGAGATCTCGCGTCTCCGCGCAGAGAGGCGACACGAAGAGGCGAACGGCGTGTGGCGCTCCGCGGTGCGGGACCGTGAGGTGGAGGTCCACGACGCGATCGGCGAACTGATGTCGGCCGAGTACGTCGAAGTGTGTGCGGCGCTCGAAGGCACGAGTTCGTACGTCATATACGGAAACGCCGACCGTCCGCCGATGCTCGCGGCGCACCTCCCGCCAACGGCAGAGCTTCTGGACGCGGAGACCAGAGAGATCGAGGGACACATCGTCGGATTCGTGGGCGGTGGGATCCCGCGCATCGGAACTTCGGGAGAGGTCAGCGGCTCTGAGATGCGAGAGAAACTGAACAAGATCGGGGCTGTTGACATCCTATGCACCCACGTCCCTCCTGACGTTCTCCCTCTCGCGTCCGACGTCATCGGACGAACACGGAAAGGGTCGCCTGAGATTCTCGAGTACCTCCTCGAATATGAACCTCAGTTCCACTACTTCGGTGACATTCACCAGCCGAAGGCGACGACGTGGAGAGTCGGGAACACGACGTGCATCAATGTCGGGTATTTCCGTGCCACAGGTCGCGCTGTTCGCCATGGGTGACATCGACCTTGAACAACTCGCAGACGGATACCGCCACAGACCCATGTCCGAGTCGGCGCGCCAGAGAGCCATTGTGTCCGCGGATGGCTCGAAGGGATGGCTCCTCGACATCGGCGGGGGCACCGGAGGACACGCAGCGACCTGGGTGGCCGCAGGTCGGCGTCCTGTCGTTGTCGATCCGTCGTCAAGGATGGCCGCCAGAGCCAGAGAGATGCGAGAAGTCGAGGTGGTGCAAGGAAGAGCGCAGGCGCTTCCGTTCGCTGACAATTCTGTCGATCTTGCGTACTTCCACCTCTCTATCCACTACGGGGAGTGGCCGCGTGCGGTAGAAGAGTCCCTGCGGGTGACCAGGCCCGGAGGTCGAGTCGAGATCTGGACGATGGCACCATCAGCGATCCAGCGGTCGTCGCTTGGAGAGTGGTTCCCGAAAGTCGTTGAGATCGACGCCGCTCGGTTCCCCGAGCCGCAGCAGATCGCTGAATTCTGCACTTCGAGGAATGGAACGGTTCAGATGTATGACGTGCAGGAAGTCATCGAACGGCCAGCGGGGGAGTGGATGCAAGCCGTGCAGGACCGTTTTGTGAGCACACTCCAGCTTCTCTCGGATGACGAGATTGCCGAAGGCATTACCCGGTTTCGTGCGGCCCACCCGGACGTTGGTGCCCTGTACCGCTCTCACCTCACGCTCACGAGGATCAGCATCGTCGTCTAGCCGCTACGCTGACAGCGGTCGGGAACACGAAGGAGTGCCGATGCTCGAAGGGACCGTACAGAGGGTCGAAGTGTCCGCTGATCCACAGCATGTCTATGAGGTGGCTCTCGACCTTGAGGCCTACACCGAATGGGCAGGTGGCGTGAAGTTCGTAGAGGTCACGAGCGAGGACGAACACGGCCGCCCCGCAACTGCAGACTTCGTAATCGACGCGATGATCAAGGAGATCTCGTATACGCTCGAATACGATTACGGCTATGACAACGGCTTCGCGTGGTCGGCGATTCCGAACGCAGATCTCAAGTCGCTCAATGGTCGGTACGAATTCAACCCACTCGCCGAGGGCTGCTGCGAGGTCGTGTACGCGCTCAAGGTCGAACCTGCCTTCACCGTCCCTGGCTTCCTCCGTAGACAAGCTGAGAAGCAGATCGTTGGCACAGCTCTTCGCGGACTGAAGAAGCGGGCCGAAGAGAGCGCCTGATGCGCATCATCCTCATCACAGGCAAGGGTGGTGTCGGCAAGACCACCGTGGCTGCTGCCACTGCGCTCAGAGCCGCTGACCTCGGGTATGCGACGCTCGTCATGTCGACGGACCCGGCTCACTCGTTGGCGGACGCTTTCGATGTGCAACTGGGGGATTCACTAACGACGATCGTTACGAATCTCGACGCGCAGCAGATCGATAGCCGAGCCAGGCTTGAGGAGTCTTGGGGTGCAGTGCGCGACCATCTGACGGAGATTTTCGACTGGTCCGGACTCAAAGGCATCGAAGCAGAAGAGCTCACTGTGTTCCCCGGGATGGATGAGCTCTTCTCCCTGGCAACGGTGAACGATCACGCGCGGGCAGACATCTATGACGTGATCATCGTCGACTGCGCCCCAACAGCCGAGACGCTCCGCTTGCTGAGCCTGCCAGAGGTGATGTCCTGGTACATGGACAAGATGTTTCCGATCGGCCGAAGAATGGTGAAGGTCGTGCGTCCGGTCATCACGAAGATGTCGGCAATGCCGGTCGCGAGTGACGCCGTATTCGACGCGATAGCGAAGTTCTACGATCGCCTCGAGGGCATCAGAGAGATTCTGTCTGACAGCGAGGTCACGACGGCGAGGCTCGTCATGAATCCGGAGAAGATGGTCATCGCTGAAGCGAGGCGGACCTACACGTATCTCGGATTGTTCGGTTACGCGGTGGATTCCGTGATCGTGAACCGTGTCCTGCCCGACACCGTTGCCGACCCGTATTTTGCACGCTGGCGCGAGATACAGGCCGAGCATCTCATAGACATCGAAGAGAGCTTCCAGGGAACCGATGTGCGACAGCTCCGTCTCTTCGAGGAGGAGATGATCGGCGTTGAACGTCTGCGGAGGGTCGCGGAGGAGCTCTACAGAGACGTCGACCCCACCGATCGGCTCTCCGAAGCGCAGTCCATGCGCGTTGAAGACGTCGAGGGAAGCGATGACGTGGCACTCGTGCTCGCAGTGCCCTTCACCGAGCGCGAGGAGATCGACCTGATGCGTCACCACGACGAAATCTTTATCACGATCGGGCCTTACCGCCGTTCGATCGTGCTCCCTGACTCACTGCAGCGCCGCACCATTCGAGGGGCGAGAGTCCACGCGGATGAGCTGCGCATTATCTTCACCTTGGAGGCGATATGACACAGAAGGGATCCACAGATCCGCTCGTGACAGGCATCAAGTCGGCCATCGTTCACTTCTCGAAAGCCGCGATCGAGGTCGCGTCGGGAGTGGGTTCTCTGGTGACGGGCATCACCCGGACGATGCGCTCTGACGATGAGCGTGACGACGTCGAAGATGGTCGACAGAGGATCGAGGTCGAGTGATCACCGTCGGAGTCGACATCGGAGGAACGAAGGCGCTCGCCGTCAGGCTCGACGGTACCGAGACGGTGATCCAGTCGCGCGTCGAGCTTGACCGGTCCGTCGAGACGCTCGACGCCATCGGTCGAGCGATCGACTCGGTGTACGACGACACGGTGGAGGCCATCGGCGTCGGGATCGCGGGCCTCGTGAATCTGAAGGACGGTACTCTCGTATGGGGGCCGCACGTTGCCGGGACGAGCCTTCAGATCCGTGCCGGCCTGACCGAGCGTTACGGTGTTCCCGTCTCGGTAGACAACGACGCGAACGCTGCAGCTGTCGGCGAACTCAAGCTCGGCGCCGCCCGCGGGTACAGCAACGTGCTTCTCGTGACGCTTGGGACCGGCATCGGAGGAGCGGTGATCATCGACGGGGCGCTTTATCGTGGCGGAGGGTTCGCAGGCGAGTGGGGCCACGTTCAGATCGATAGGGATGGGCTGCTCTGCGACTGCGGAAAACGGGGATGTTGGGAGACGAGAGCGTCCGGGCCCGCGTTGGTTCGACTCGCGCGTGAGGTCGTGTCTTCGAACCCGGACAGCGCGCTCTCGAGGATCTTCGGTTCGAAGCCGATCACCGGAGAGATCGTCGTAGGTGCAGCCGACGGAGGTGACGAGACTGCACGGGCACTTGTAACGGAGGTGGGAAGATCCTTCGGGCAGGGGCTTGCAGACCTCGTGGCGATCTTCGACCCTGAGCTCGTCATTGTCGGCGGCGGCCTGGGATCAGTGGGTGAATCGATCATCGGACCTGCAAGGCGGGTGCTTGCCGACTCGTTGTACGCAGGGAGGCTGCGGGTGCCGCCCGCCATCCAGGTTGCGCGGCTCGGACCGGCCGCAGGGGCAGTCGGAGCGGCGCTCCAGGCGGCGGAGGAAGGACGCTGAGGATGGGCTTGATTTGGGTCCTCCCGTTAGCGGCCTAGGGTCTCGACATGCAGTTTCGTAGGATCGACAGTCTCCCGCCGTACATATTCGCGGAGATAACCCAGCGCAAGACCGAAGCCAGGCGCCGCGGAGTCGACGTCATCGACCTGGGATTCGGAAACCCTGACATACCCTCCCCTCCAGGGGTGGTCGAGAAGCTCGTGGAGGCTGCGCGTCAGGCGAAGAACCATCGCTACTCAGCGTCGCGAGGCATCCCGAACCTCCGTAAAGCAATCGCGGATCGTTACCAGCGTGCGTACGGGGTAACGCTCGATCCCGACACCGAGGTGATCAACACGATCGGTGCAAAGGAGGGCCTCTCACACCTGATGTGGGCCCTTGTGGAGCCGGGGGATGTTGCACTCGTGCCCGAGCCGTCCTATCCGATCCACATTTACGCCCCTGTGCTCGCAGGCGCCGACGTGCGGCGTGTGCATCTCTCGACGGATACGGACTTCTTTACGCGACTCACCACAGCATTCCGCACATCGACGCCGAAGCCGCGAGTGATCGTCACCTCCTTCCCTCACAATCCAACCACCGTGACGGTTGACATCGACTTCTTCGAACGACTCGTCGAGTTTGCTCGCCGAAACGACGTGATGCTTGTCCATGACTTCGCATACGCCGACATCAGCTACGACGGATACAAGCCGCCGTCACTGCTTCAAGTCGATGGCGCAAAGGACGTTGCCGTCGAGTTGTACACGCTCTCGAAATCTCACTCGATGCCCGGATGGCGCGTCGGCTTCGTCGTGGGCAACGCCGAGTTGATTGCAGCTCTCCAACAACTCAAGTCCTATCTCGACTATGGAACATTCCAGCCGATTCAGATCGCGGCGATCATCGCACTCAACTCCCATGACGACTACATCGAGGAGGTTGTCGAGGAGTACCGTGTACGCCGTGACATGCTCATCGAAGGACTCGGTCGGGCCGGTTGGCAGATCGAGACTCCGCGGGCAACGATGTTCGTGTGGGCCAGGATCCCTGAACCGTTCCGACACATGGGGAGTCTCGCGTTCGCCCTCGATCTCCTGGACAAGGCAGAAGTCGCGGTGAGCCCCGGCATCGGTTTCGGCCCGTCGGGGGATGAGCACGTGCGCTTCGCGCTGGTCGAGAATGACCAGCGGATCGCCCAGGCTGTCCGAAACATCCGCAAGTATCTCGCCACCGAGACCCCCTCGACGTGGAACGTCTGAAACGCTCCGCTTCGCACCGAGGTCAAAGGACGAGTCCACCCTCTACACAAGAGTGATCCATGGAGTACGCCGTTCTCTTCCCCGGCCAGGGGAGCCAGTTCGTTGGCATGTGCGCCGACGTGCGCGCTGCTCACCGCGAGCTCTTCGGAGATCAGGAGAGAGAGATCCTTGGGTGGGATCTTGACGCCCTCGTGAACGACGGCCCGGAGGAGCTTCTCACCGAGACCCGGTACGCCCAGCCTGCGCTCTACGCGGTGTCGTACGCATTGTGGACCGAGTTTGCCTCCCACGTCTCGACTGCTCCGCTGGCAGCCGCAGGCCACAGCCTCGGCGAGTACACGGCCCTCAGCGCCTCAGGAGCGTTGGAGTATCGAGACGGGCTCCGCCTCGTCGCACAACGAGGAGAAGCGATGGCTCGTGCAGCGGCCCTTGAGCCCTCCACCATGGCAGCATTGGTCGGAGCTGACACCGAGACGGCCGAATCAATCGTAGCTCGACGGAGAGCCGCAGGGGGCCGCCTCTCGGTGGCCAACATCAATGCGCCGGGACAGATCGTGGTCGCCGGGGGAATCGACGACGTGGAGTGGCTCGAAGAGAGCGCCAGGGACCTGGGTGCACGCCGCGTGATCAGGCTCAAGGTCGCCGGCGCTTTCCACTCGCCATTCATGGGACCTGCGGCCGGGTCGCTTGCGGCTGCCCTCGACTCGGTTCGATTCCGTGACAGTGCCTTCGCCGTGTACGCGAACACGACGGCGGCTCCCATCGTCGACCCACGAGTGACGCTCGCAGAGCAGCTGACTGCACCGGTGCGGTTCCAGGAGACTCTCGAGCAGATCGCAGCATCAGGAGTGAACACCTTCGTCCACATCGGGCCAGGAGACGTGACGGCCGGTCTCGCGAGACGGACCGTGCAGGGCGCTGATGTCAGAGTTGTCTCTTCGATCCAAGAGGCTCGCGACGTCGCGCGTGAGCTCTCCGTACAATTGAGGGGTCCCAGGGAAGGTGCATCATGAAGAACGTGACAATTACCGGGTGGGGGAGATGCATCCCTCAGCCCGTCGTGACGAACGATGACTTGGCAACCGTCATCGATACGAGCGATGAGTGGATCACCTCTCGTTCCGGCATCAAGGAGCGTCACATCTCTCATGTGAGCAATTCGGAGATGGCGGCGCTCGCAGGCAGGCGTGCCGTCGCGGCAGCCGGCCTCCAGGCGACAGACATCGACTACATCATTGTTGCGACGTGCACCCCAGATCGGCCAATCCCCGCGACTGCGGCGTACGTTCAGGCAAAGATCGGTGCGGTACGTGCGGCTGTTGCAGATATCAACGCCGGCTGCACCGGATTCCTCTACGGGCTGTCGATGGCCCACGGACTCATCGCAACTAGCATGGCGAACCGTGTGCTACTCATCGGTTCCGAGCAGATCAGCTCGTATCTGAACCTTGAGGAGCGTTCGACAGCCGTACTGTTCGGCGACGGAGCAGGGGCAGCCATCGTGGAGGCGTCCAACGACGAATCAGGCATCAAGTCGATGGCGCTCGGCGCTGACGGGAGTGGTGCGCAGTACCTCACTACCTCCGGTCTGGGGACCGAGCAGATAGGGACGGGTGCACCCCGGGCGATTATCATGGACGGTGCCGAGATTTTCAAGGGTGCTGTGGTGCGCATGGGTGACGGGATCGTTGCTGCGGCGAAAGACGCCGGCTGGGAACTGGACGAGATCGACCTCGTCATTCCGCATCAAGCAAACATCCGGATCATCGACGCCGTGCGGCGTCGTATCAAGGTAGACGAGTCGAAAATGTTCATCAATATCCACAAGTACGGCAACACTTCAGCGGCGACTATCCCGATCGCTCTCGCTGAGGCCGTGGACGAAGGGCGCGTTGCTCCGGGCAGCAGACTCATTTTCACAGCGTTTGGAGCAGGGGTGACGTGGGGGGCTGTTGCCTTCCAATGGGGCGACCGGACGGAGCCGATCAGCACGACCGACGACGAGCTCCCTGAACCCACCCGAACGGGTCTCGAGATACTTCTCGCACGACAGGAGGCTTTGAACCGATGAGCGACTGGGCGCTCGTAACCGGAGCATCACGCGGTATCGGTCGCGAAATCGCGCTCAAGCTCGCTGCCGACGGATGGTCGGTGGCGGTCAACTACGCGTCGAGCGCGGCGAGAGCCGATGCAGTAGTTGCAGAGATCGAGAGTTCGGGGGGGCGGGCAGTCGCTCTCCAGGCGGACGTCAGCGACCCGGACGCCGTTTCGTCGCTATTTGCCGCTATCGCCGATGAGCTTGGTCCCCTCTCTGTGCTCGTCAACAATGCAGGGATCACAGACGACGGCTTGCTGCTGAGGATGCGTATCGAGCAGTGGGACAACGTTCTCAACACAAATCTGCGATCCGTGTTTCTGTGCACGAAGGCCGCCCTTCGGCCGATGCTTCGCGCCAGATCGGGTCGCATCATCAACATCAGTTCCGTCTCCGGCCTGTCGGGAAATCCGGGCCAGGGGAACTACGCAGCCGCAAAGGCGGGGATCATCGGACTTACGAAGTCGGTAGCGCAGGAGGTCGGATCAAGAGGAATCACGGTCAACTCCGTTGCACCAGGCTTCATCCGCACAGAGATGACAGAGGCCCTCGGTGATACGGTCACAGATGCGGCTGTGCAGCAGACCGCCCTCAGGAGACTCGGTATGCCCGAGGAAGTCGCATCGGTGGTTGGCTATCTTGCGTCCGACGGTGCTTCGTACATTACCGGTCAGACCATCGTCGTTGACGGTGGCCTGACGCTCTGACGATTAGGAGAGATACAAATGGAACGTGCAGAGATCGAATTGAAGCTGAAGGAGCTCCTCGTCGATGAGCTCGGTCTGGACAGGGACAAGATTACGATGGACGCGAGATTCGAGGAGGATCTCGAGGTTGACTCGCTCGGGGTCGTCGAGCTTCTGATGGCGCTCGAGGACAACTTCGGTGTGCAGATCCCCGACGAGGAAGCAGAGTCGATCGGCACGGTTAGTCAGGCTGTCGACGTCGTTGTTGCGAAACTCGCTGGATAGAGGCCATCATGAATGGTCGCCGGGTCGTCATCACCGGCCTTGGGACGGTAACCGCGCTCGGTGAGAACGTTGAGACGTTCTGGCACAACATCCGTCACGGCAAGAGCGGTGTCAGCAGGATCGATCGCATCGACGTGTCGGACATCACGACGAAGATCGCAGCCGAGATCAAGGACTTCGAGATCACCGACTATATGTCGCGTCGCGACGCGCGACGTCTCGACCGTAGCTCACAGTACTTCTGGGCCGCGACCCAACAGGCGCTCCAGGACGCAGGCATCGCGTACGACGAGGACGATCCTGAAGCCTTGCGCGCCGGAGTTGTTGCGGGTACAGGCATAGGTGGTGTGGAGACCATGGAAGAGCAGATCGGTGTGCTCATAGAACGGGGCCCGAGTCGGATATCCCCCTTCGGAATCGTGAAGATCATCTCCAATATGGCCGGTGGTGTGGTGTCGATCGATTTCAACCTCTACGGACCGAATTCGACGGTTGTCACCGCGTGTGCCGCGTCGGCGAACGCGATCGGTGATGCTGCAGGCCTGATCGCGCGCGGGGTTGCTGACGTCATGGTCGCTGGTGGTGGGGAGGCGAGCATCACGCGTTTTGGTGTCTCGGGCTTCGCGTCTGCGAGGGCGCTGAGCAGGAATAATGACGACCCTGAGGGAGCGTCGCGTCCCTTCGACCTCAATCGTGATGGATTCATCATGGGGGAGGGTGCTGCGGTACTCATCCTTGAGGATTTAGACCACGCCACACAGCGAGGAGCCTCCATCTACGGCGAGTTCCTTGGATACGGCATGTCAGCAGACGGATACCACATCACGCTTCCGCGTCCGGGGGGAGCGGGTGCCGCTCGCTCGATGGAGGCTGCCCTGCGAGATGCCGGGATGCGTCCCGATGAGCTGGGATACATCAACGCACACGGGACCTCCACGCTCGCGAACGACAAGACGGAGACGACCGCGATCAAGACCACCTTCGGGGACGCAGCGTTCGACATCCCCATCTCGTCAACGAAGTCGATGACCGGGCATCTTCTGGGTGCTGCCGGAGCAGTCGAGTCACTCGTCTGCCTGCTCGCTATACGAGACGGCGTGATCCCGCCAACGATCAACTACGAAGTGCCGGACCCGGAGTGTGATCTCGATTACGTCCCGAACGAGGCTCGAGAAGTATCGATCACCACCGCGATGACGAATTCGTTCGGGTTCGGAGGGCACAACGTGTCGCTCATCTTCGGGGCAGCGCCTGGTTAACTCTCCGGGGTGTCCGGATCCTGGGCGTCTCCTCCTTCGCATCCGACAGTTGTCGGCGGGAGACCTGCCGCAAGACGTTCGTTGTACTCATCGAATGAACGGGTGACGAGTGCTGCCACAAGCCCGACACCGATGAACGACAGGGTGCCGGAGATGACCCCACCTGCGACCTCGAGAGGCGCACAGATCGATGGCAAGCAGATCGCCTTCACGACGTTGGCTCCGATCAGGGTGCCGGTCATCGCTCCGATCAGGACAGTGACGACGAGGCCGGAGCGAACGTCGGAGCGGGCACCAACGTAGGCCAGCCCGCCTGAGATGATGGCTGCGGCGATGCCGCCGGGAGCGCCGAGGAGGAGCCATCCTGTGACGGCGCCGAAGATCGCAGAAGCCCCGATGGAGAGAGCGTCACTGGTCCGTACCACGGCTCTCCCTCCTCGCTGCTGGTGGGGGGAGAGGTGGAGTGATCAGGGCAGTCACCCTGCGCGCGGCTCGGCTCCAGGCTGCACCTGCTGTGGCGACCACCGCGACGAGGAGAAGGTAACTCCCCGGCTGCGAGGTGTTGAGCGCGACGAAGACGCCTGCGATAGGCACCGCCACCTTGAATCCCCAGATGCCGAACGAGATGCCCCTTCCATACGTCCAGGAAGCAACACCTGTGACAGCGACCAGGGCCCAGTGGAACCAGTGCACTCCGTCCCACGATGCGAGTCCTACAACGACCGGAGCACCGATGCCGGCAGTGATGAGGGCTACCGGGACGATCCCGAGTTTCTCGGCGACAGGTTGCTGCCTGACCCACAGGGTCAGCCACGGCCCAACGAGGCCGACGACCGCCGCAGAGCCGACAGTGAGAGAGACCCAGAAGAGCGCAGTCCCGCCTACGGATGCGAGCAGGATGGAAGCGGCGAGTCCGAGAGCGAGAAGCCATCGGCCCCATGGCGCCCTTACGAGGAGAAGTCCGGCGAGCGCAGCGAGGGAGCTTCCCATGATGCCGACGAGGATCATCACCGCAGCGCTCTGGTCGATCGGGATGCTGTCGGAGACGAACGCGACGGATGCGAGTCCGGTGGCGCCGAACGCGGTGGCGCCGATAGCGAGGGGGACGCGGCTCATAACGCCAGCAGCCGTGCGCTACTGCTCTGGGCGTGTCTCGACGGAGCCAGGGATGCGGTTGAAGCCGACGAACGCCGTGTACCGGTGGAGCGCCGGTTCAAGGGTTGAGTAGTCGAACTCGAATATCTCTCCCTGGCCGAGAGGCTCGGACTCGAAAGCGCCGTCGGATGCCCTGATGATGTACTCGCGGTCGTCCAGGTTGATCCATTGGACGATCCAGATCTCTTCAAGGTTGATGTGCAGATTTGATGGGCGAAAAATGCCGTTGTCGATGCGCACCTTTACGACCCCCGGAGGCGGAGGTTCGGTCGTCGTAGTCGTTGTGGGTCTCCGGTCTGCCTCTATCGTGGCCGGGGAAGGACCGGACGTCTTGATCGTTCCGAGAACGAGTAGCGCGACGAAAACGCTGACGACCAACAACGCGCTCTTGAAGACGGTTCGGTTACCCAAGATTCTCCTCACTGGTGAAGCCCGCCGGGAGTGTAGTGGACTTAGCTTCGTTCAGCCGTTAGGGAGGGAGGGGCCCATCGGGACGTCTCACTCCATCTCTGCTGATCGCGGCTCGACAGGGTGATGACTTCTGCATGGGCTGGTGGCTCGCGCCGTAGATCGGCGAGGCTGCCCCCGGTCAGGGTCAGGCGTATCGCCTGTGTCGGGTCCTGGTGTCCGACGACGACGATGCGTCGACGCCCGTTCGCGAGCTGCTCCTTGATCGCCTCTCCCATCCGCAGCGCGACCGCGTCGAGTGTCTCGTGCCCGCCTGCACGCGACGCATCGTGGAGGTAGGACGCGAATTCGAAGCGGAACAGCTCTGCGACCGTGTCCCAGCGGTGGCCTGTCCAGTGGGGAAACTGCCGCGCCTCCGTGAGTCGGAGATCTATCTGGGGAGTGATGCCATGTCGGCGTGCGACGGCAGTGGCGGTCTGGACTGCTCGATCAAGAGGCGATGTGATCACAGCGTCGATCTCCTTGTTCGACAGGTGCTCGGCGCAGCGATGTGCCTGGAGAACTCCAGTAGGGGAGAGGTGAAAGCCGGGAAGGTCGCCGTAGACGACGTGGTTCGGATTCGCGACCTCGCCGTGGCGAGTGAGGTAGACGTAACAGGTTTCAGACATCACGCAACAGTACTTCATGGCCCGTCTCCGTCGGACTCGCAGCTCTTCGGAGATGGGCGATGTTGGCGTGATCCCCCTTCTGACCCTCCTTCGTCGGGTCATCTCTCCTCGCAGGGGGGAGAGCAGGAGGAAGTGTTTGTTGATCGATTCTTCCGGTAGCGCGTATGAGGAGGTCGGTATACTGGTGGCAGGAACCCGCCGGTCAACTACGGGAACGATATGCCACTCAACGAGCATGAGCAGAAGATCCTCGACGAGATCGAGCGACAGCTCTATGAGGAGGATCCCAAACTTGCGGAAATGGTCGCCAAGGCCATCCGTGGGGGACGGGAGCCCTGGAAGCTGCGGCTCGCCTCAGCTGTGTTCGGTGTGGGAGCGGTCGTGATGCTCGTCTCCTTCACTAGGTCATGGGCAGTCGCCGGTGCGGGGTTCCTGGTAATGGTTGTCTCCGCGGCCTGGATCGCGATCGCGGTCCGCTCATCAGGAGCTGATCGTCCGGCAGTTGGCGCAGTCGACGAATGGTTACTGCGCTTCCAACATAGGTGGCGCAGAGACGGCTAGGATTACTAGCCGCTTCAGGAAAGACGACATGTCGCCGAAGTGGGAGAGACCAGAGCGGACAACCTCATCGCGTCCGCATGAGAGAGTAAAGGGAGATCGGTTTTGGAGGGTTTCACCGCCGCACAGGCATGTCGCCTGACGTCCTGTACACCTCATCAGCTGCGTTACTGGGACAAGGTCGGGCTCATCAGGCCCTCGATCCAGACGACGGATGGCCGGCCGGGCCGACGGCGCATTTACAGCTTCCGCGACCTTGTCGGCCTCCGCGTCGTGAAGAGCCTTCTTGACAACGGTTTGTCGATACAACGCGTACGTCGAGCCTGGGACTACCTGAGGCGAACAGGCCACATGGACGAGCATCTTGCAGAGGTCAAACTTGTCACGGACGGCCAATCGATTTTTGCTGTCGCACACGACGAGACCGAGCTTCTCGACGCACTCAGACAGGGGCAGCTCGCGTTCTTCGTGAAGATCGATGAGATCGCTCAGGATGTCGAAGATGATGTCACGAAATTCGAACTTGACCGGTCGAGCTTCCTCAAGATGCTGAGGCTCGTCGAAGACGACGTCATGGCTGAGGCAGAGGAATCCTTGGGCTGATCACCGAGGTTCGTTCATGCCTCGTGCAAGACCGGACCACTTCTCACGCAGCTTCGTAGGTTGGAGCGCCGCGAGGACGCGTCTGCTACGCGAATAACGCGAAGTTATGTGCTCCACAGCTTGAGCGTGGGCGGTCGCGGCACGTTCGATGTCGGTTGTTGTTGTCGTCTCCCTGCCGTAGATGGCTGCTCCATACGACCGGGCGAGAGGCACGAGCGCATCGCTCACAGAACGTGCAGCCTCAAGTGGTGTCGTCGCGGCGTCGAAGGGCTCGCCGAAGTCCGCGAGACGATCAGTGATGTCTTCCCACGCCGCTGTGATGTCGCCTTGGGAGAGTCGCCGAAGCCGCCTGCGCCTGCGTATCCACTTCATTGCCGGAGTCAGGAGGGCTCCGAAACTAAGGAGTGCGCTCCCCGCGAGTATCCACGCGAGCCACGGCGGAAGCGTGATCCCCGACGCCTCCCCCTCCTCGCCGCCGGCACCCAGGATGACGGTGCGTTCCTGCGCTTCGATGTCGAGGAACCGTCCCTGAGGTCCGATCACATCATCATCGAGTGCGATGACATCAGGGTCCGGTATGGCCGACGCGTAGGCGATTGCGGAGAAACCGAGAATCTCGGTCAGGTTCTCGTCTGCCGTCGTTGCCGCGTAGCCCGACCTCGGGGTTGGGTCGAAGGACATCCACCCGTAGGCCGGGACCCATATCTCGACCCACGCATGCGCATTCTTGTCCTGCACCTGGACAGTGGTCGGGTTGAGCAGGACTCCGGGTGTGAACCCGAGGACGACCCGGGCCGGAACGTCGAGTGAACGGGCCATCAGAGCCATTGCGGTAGCGAACTGCTCGCAGTATCCGTTCCTTACGAACGGGTTCGACGCATCGGTGAGCCAATCATCGATCGAACCGGTCGTGTACTGGGAAGGTACCTGCGTGTTGTAGACGAATTCGCCGGATGTTCTGAAGTAGTGCTCGAGCGCCAGTGCCTTCTCGAAGTTCGTCTCGAGGTTGTCGGTGACTTGCCGTGCTCTGGCTCGGACTCGGCCACCGAGGTCGTCAGGTGTTGCTGTCCAGAACTCGACGTCTACGAGTTGTGCTTGATTGATCTGGCTCTGCTGATCCGGCAGATACTGTCCATCGTCGACCGCAGCCTGGAACAAGGGACTCAGCTCCCCGGTCTCGGTTCGGGTGATGACTGCGAGCGCCGCGACGGTGTATCTGGGAACGTCCGAGCGCACGGAGTATGTCATTCCCTCGTAGGTCACGTCGCCGGGAAGGATCAGTGATCCGTCGAGTCGTCGGATTTGGATCGATCTCGTGTCGTCCTCACGGGAGGCGATCACGCCGTTCGGCGTCGCCGGCGCCGGCATCCATGGCTGGGTCAGCGCCTGAATGGTGATGTCGGCAACGACGGAGACGGTCTCCCCTCGATACCGCTGGCTCTCGTGGATCCAGGGGGCCTCCTCCGCTGGATAGGAGTGGATGCGGTCTGTCGCCCACCGGCCGTTCTCAAAGACGTTGAGGGTCACGGTTCGGAACCGAACGTCGAGAGGATCCATGCCTTGGATCTCTGCGGTGAAGATCGGTGTCTCCGTCAGGCTGATGAGGCTCGCTCTGATGTCGGTGAACGGGTTGTAGGAAGAGGAGCCTGAGTACGCGTCCGAGTAGCCCGACGGTGATCTCCATGTAGCGAACCCGTCTGTCGGGACGGTGTCTCCGATGAGCGCGACTGCACCGAGTCCGGCAGTGACTGCTCCGACGATGAGGAGACCGATGGCAGGAGTTGGTCTCTTTGACGGTGGTCGATCCGCTCTGACTCGTTGGAGGCTCGCCGCTCCCCGATCATGCTGGTCCGAACGGACGGCGATGAGCAGGAACGCCACGATGAGAACGAATACGATGAGGTGAGTGGCGCTCGGTGGCTTGCGATCGATGATCGAGAACTGGATGGCGAGAATGATGGGCGTCACGGTCGCTACGAATGGGCGATCATTGAGAAGCCCGGCGACGAGAAGGAATCCGAGCACCCAGAAGAGAAGTGAGAGGAGGAGCAGGACGCCGGGGACGGGGCGGACGGGTTCCACGCTGTACCGGATGATCTCGAGTGCTCGCCGCCACTCGTCCTGGAGTGCTCCCCACGTCTCAGGAGTGGGGAGGAAGAGGAGAAGCGTATCCGGTGCCACGATCAGTCCACCGACGATGATGAAGGCCCCGACGTTGACAGCCGCGACGAGCGAGGCTGGTGACCGGTACGCGATCGCTGTCCATGTGATGCCTGCGCCGAGCAGGAGGGCAGTGACGATCGCGACCTGCCAGGGAGTGCCAGTAACCGAGTCTCGCAGGAGGAGCGAGACTTCCCAGAAGGCGAGCGCGATCGCAGCGATGCCTGCTATCCAACTGAGGCGATAGACCATCCGTGCTCCATTGCGTTTCGCCACGGTTCCGCCCACGATCCTCCCGGTGTCGTCCTGACAACGAGGGCACCGGTCCTGGCGAATCCGAGGATCTCCTTATTCTCCCCCTCTCCTACAGAGAGCACCACTGTTCTGTAGAAATTCTGACTGAGTAACACGAAAGCAGCGAGGTCGGCGTCGTCGGGCTGACCAGTGATCATCACCAGCACGCCACCTGCCATACCGCTTCTCTGCAAGGTGGCGACGAGGTGCCTGAGATCGACGCCGTGTTCCGGCGTGATCGTGGCGAGTTCCTCCATCGCCACGCGGTAGGTGTTGGAGTTGTCAACCATGGTGCCTCTGCCGTGCCCCGCCCAGATAGTTGGCGTGTATCCGGCATTGAAGAGGTGACGCAGCACCGATGCCGCTCCCCTGACCGCTTGTTCGAAACTCTCTGGTGACGAGTGTGGCTCGGATCGAGGATCGAGGACGAGGAACGCGCGGGACTGCCGCGGCATCTCGAGCTGTTTGATGATGAGTTCATCGTGTCGTGCCGTCGAAGGCCAGTGCACCTTGCGGAGGTCGTCACCGTGCTGGTACTCGCGCAGCGTGAAGAAGTCCTCGCTGCCAGTGTGCCAGAAATCCGCCCTCGAGGTGCTCATCGTCTGGTCCTGCCCGCGTCCGGTCGGCACACCATGGAGATCCTCAACCTTCGGATACACCACGAGGCGATCCGCCGAGCCTGCGGTGGAGGTTGCTTCTGCGAGTCCGAGTGGATCTGAGACAGAGACACTCGATGGGCCCACGGCGTACACGCCACGCGGCCTGCAGAGGACCTCGTAGCGGCCAATCATGGTGTCGTCGGCGGCGACCCGGTCTGCGACGAACGCTGCCGATCCAAGCCCGTGTATCCGATCTTCGACGCGTACCCGGTACACCTTCTGGCGTGAGCGTATGGAGAGGTCGACGAGAGCTCTCTCGCCATCGTGGAGTTGGGGAGGGACGATGGTCCGACGCACCGAGAGCTTGGGCCCCGAGAGTCGTACGTACATCGTTCCCCCCGCGGTCGCAGCAACGAGGAAGACAGCGAGCGCAAGCAGAAGATCCTCACCGAATACCACCCACAATACGACGAGAGCCGTCGCCGCACCGACCGCAGCCCACCCTCGAGTCGTCGGCATCAGATCGGGGGTCGTGTCCCGGGCACGGGAACCGAATCTGTGATTTCCGTCAGGATCGCATCGACCGTTCTGCCACGCATCTGGGCCTCCGGGCGGATGATGAGCCGGTGATTGAGCACCGGCGTGATGATCACCTTCACATCGTCGGGGCTTGCGTAATCCCTGCCGTCGGCGGCTGCATTGGTACGGGCGGCTCTCTGGAGGAAGAGGGTCGCCCTCGGCGATGCTCCGAGGAGGATGTCGGGATGGGACCTTGTCGCTTCTGCGAGGCTGATGAGGTACATCCGCAGGACCTCTGCGACATGGACGCTGCGGGCGATCGACGCCATGCGAATCACGTCCTCGGCGTGCACGACCGGCTTGAGATCCACGAAGCTCGAATGTTCGCCGTGGGTCTGGAGCATCTCGAGCTCTTTCGCCCGATCGGGGTACCCCATCCTCACCCGCATCATGAAGCGATCGAGCTGAGCCTCGGGGAGGGGGTAGGTGCCCTCGTGCTCGATCGGGTTCTGTGTCGCGACGACCATGAAAGGAGCTTCGAGATTTCGCGTCTCGCCGTCGACCGTGATCTGGCGCTCCTCCATTGCTTCAAGCAGCGCGGCCTGGGTCTTGGGACTTGCGCGGTTGATCTCGTCACCGAGGAGTATGTTCGTGAATACCGGTCCCGCCCGGAAGAAGAACGAACCCCGTTCCCTGTTCCATACGGAGACGCCCGTGATATCGGAGGGGAGGAGGTCAGGGGTGAATTGGATGCGCTGGAACCTGCAGTCGATTGATTTCGCGAGGGACTTGGCGAGCAGCGTCTTGCCAACTCCCGGGACATCCTCGATCAGGACGTGGCCTTCCGAGATCAGGCTGGTGACGACGAGTTCAATAGAATCGCGTTTTCCCTGGATGACACGTTCGATATTCGTAGCGACCGCTCGGAAGCGATCCCCGAACCATGTGAGATCTTCTGGCGTCACTGGCGCCCTTCTCTCTCTCTTCGCAGAACGACCGGTGCTGACAATACCGCCGACAGTGACTATCGGCATCTGATTCTTCTTGCCATGCATGTAGCGTGGGAACGATGTTGAGTTGGCGCACATTCGCAGCGATCCTCGTCCGCCCCGTCCTGTGGCCTACCGCGGTGGGTGCCGTGTTCGCGTTCGCTCCCCGTTTCTGGTGGAAGCGAGCGCCATTCCTCCCTCTGCCAGATCGTTCGGTGATGGCATGGCGGGTGACTACTGCTTTCGCACACCCGGATATGACCCTTGCCTCTTCGGACGTAGTTTCGTATCTTCAATGGAGACGCGCAGCGTGACATCGATTGGGGCCAAGGAGACACGGTGGAGAAGAAATCCTTACGAGACGATCTGCTCGGTATCGACGGTGTCGAGGGTGCCGAGGTTCAAGGATTGCCCGACGCGCCGGCTGGCCTTCGCATCAGGATCGCGAATGGAGCGGATCAGGAGGCTGTCGGAGGCGCGATTCGTCGCGTGCTGAGTGCGCATGGTCTAGGAACCGACACACGACTGCCCGGTGAGTCGATGCCGGCAGCCCAGAGTGAGAACGACGGGGGCGGCATTGCCCTCCTCACTTCTGAGGCTGTGGACGCCGAGGAAGAAGAGGAGGAAGGTGAGACTGCCCTCCTCGCTTCTGAGTCGGCAGATGCTGAGGACGAGGACGGAGAGCGGATGGTCATTGATCTCACGGACGATCACGGTCAGACGCCGGAGCCGATCGAGTCGGTGTCGAGGGAACCTCTCGAGCGCATGCAAGCATCGGTGACTCCTGGATCGTGGGAACAGTCGGACGAGTCCCTCGTCGCGCCTGTCCAGAAGCGAGCAGCACGGTTGCCAAGTCGCGGCACAGATCAGGTTCTCACCAGGATCGATAGTGTCTCCGTCGAAGAGGGGCTGTCAGGGGTTCTGGTGACAGTCGTGGCGACCGACGGCTCTGAGACATTCCAGGTAGCGTCGTCGAGCGAGAGCGGAGTTGAGCTGGCGGTCGTGAAGGCTGCGGCGAGGATGGTCAACGCTGCTGCTCCCGATCCTGTGGTTGTTGAGATCGAGGACCGAAGGATCGAAGGCGTCGACATCGTGATGGTCGTCCTCAACATCGACGGCAAACTCGTCACCGGCTCGGCCATCGTGGTCGCAGGGAGAGCGTTCGCTCTCGGCCGAGCGACCTGGGCTGCTCTCTCGGTCTAGGAGGCTTCTCCTACGCGGTCGGGGCGATCAGTTCGATGATCACATCGGTTGATGTGTCGCGGACCATGATCTCCGGTTCGACGAGCGTTGGGCGTGTCACCACCTCGCCGTCTCCCGAGAGGCCGAAAGCTTTCCGGTACTCAAGCATCCGGGCGAGCACATCCCGCACAACGATGCGAGCGTGGTCGTCCCTCGCTGTGCCGAGCGCTTCGATGTCAGCGTCATCTGTGGCGATGACCGTTACCCCGGCTTCACGGAGATCCTGGATCATGATCTCCTGGGTTATCTTGTCCGGGGAGAACGCCGCGAGGTTCGCGATCACAACGGCGTCTGTCCCACCCGAGCGGGCGATGTCGAGCAGCGCCTTGAATCCTGGTCGATCCATGGGAGCAGAAGCCGTGGGGTGGTCCTGGCATACGGAGATGAGCTCATTCGCGGTCTCCGACGCCCAGCGCCGGATGCGTTCGCTCTGCGCGAACGCGGTATCGGGGTCACTCCGTCCCGGAGTCTGTCGTACGTAGCCTGCAATTTTCATGATGCCTCTCTGACGCACCCGATTATCGTACCGGCGCATCAACGCGGTCAAGCACTGCCTCGGCACTCTCGGTGGGAGGCTAGCGCAGAATAAGGACAGGCCGCTTCGCTCTACGAACGAGTTTGGACCCCGTCGATCCGAGGAGACCGGGGAACGCGCCGTGGCCGTGGGAGCCGACCACGATGACATCAGCAGTCAGGCTCGCTGCGACGCTCATGATCCCCGCAACGATGTCGGTGCCTTCCTCGACATCCGATTCAGCGGATCCGCCGAGTGCGCGGATAGCGTCGGTGACAGGCCTGCAGATCTCTACGCGTTTGTTGCCGAGGTACTGCTTGATGACGGCGTCATCACCTGGCCAGCTCTTCGACATAGAGGTCGTGACGTCAAGAGTGCCGACGTACTCGCTGTCCGAGTCGACGTGCACCGGGGCAGCCTCGCCCCACTTCGCCCGGAGCTCAGGAAGGAGTTGGCGGGGGATCAGAACGATCGTCGTCACCGTCGTTCTGCCTCCTTCGCCCGCGAGGGCGTGGGCGAACGTCGCCATCTCATCGACATCTGCGCTTCCGTCTGTCGCGACCAGTACGTGCATGGGTGATCCTTCCGGGGGTTCGTTGGATTCAGGCTAGGCAGAAATTGCGAGTCATGTGTGGCTCTGCAGCGAACGATGGCTTCGCGCGACTGCTATGTGGGCTCGTCGTATTGACAAGTGTCGATAAGTGGGGCATAGTGGTGACTTGTGGGAGACATCCCGGTGATGATGGAGATGAGCAGAACATGTTCCTTGGGGAGTACCGCCATTCGCTCGACGAAAAAGGGCGTGTTGTGATGCCGGCCAGATTTCGGTTGGGTCTCGAGGACGGCTGCGTCATTACCAAAGGTCAGGAACGATGCCTCTACGTGTTTCCGATGGATCGCTGGAAACTTGAAGCGGAGCGAGTTCTCAAGCTTCCTCGCACCGACCGCCGTGCCCGGAACTATGCACGCTCGTTCTTCGCGTCCGCATCGAACCAGTCACTCGACAAGGCCGGGCGGTGCAAGGTCCCGGAGTCGCTACAGACCTATGCCGGATTGTTGAAGGACGTGACGGTCGTGGGCGTCGCCGATCGTGTCGAGATCTGGGATTCCGAGACGTGGGAGAGCGTCGCCGCAGAGGCTGACGAGTACTACGCCGCTATTGAGGAGGTCTTGTCGGAGGACGGAATATGACGAGACGCACGATCATTACGTCGATGTGGGCTGGCTCGCGGTCAGTCCCCCGGATGCCATCGGGAAGGCCCCTTACTCCGCCCGCTTCCTCTTTGGCGCCAGCGCTCCGGGGGGCTGACCATGGATCAGCCCACATCACACGATCACGCATACCACGAACCGGTGATGGTCAGCGAGGTGCTGTCCTGGCTGGAGCCAGCCTCTCGCGGATGGATCATCGACGCCACGTTCGGTGGGGGAGGGCATAGCCGTGCGCTCCTTGAACGCTATCCAGAGGTTCGCATCCTCGGTATCGACCGTGATCCTGACGCTGTCAGGCGGGTTCCGGATGATCGACGACTCACCGTTGTTCAAGCGAACTACCGCGACCTCGCGGCGGTTCTCGAGCGGTCACAGACACCGGCACGCGTCGAAGGGATACTCCTGGATCTTGGTGTCTCGTCACATCAGCTCGATACGGGGGATCGAGGATTTTCGTACCGCCGCAGCGGCCCGCTCGACATGCGGATGGGTCCCGACGCTGACAGGAGTGCAGCTGACGTCGTCAACTCTTCAGCGGAAGCGTCTCTCGCTTCGATCTTCAGGCGGTACGGGGAGGAGCGTTACGCACGACGAATCGCCGAGGCCATCGTGGCAGAGCGGCCTTTCACCGACACCGTTGCACTCGCTCGCTGTATCGCTGCATCGGTCCCGGCCTACGTGAGACGCGCGGGCCACCCTGCACGAAAGGTGTTCCAGGCGTTACGGATCGAGGTCAATGATGAACTCGCAGGAGTTGCTGAATGCATGGATGTGGTCTTCGACCGACTCGCGGTCGGTGGGCGAATCGTGGTAATGGCGTACCACTCCCTCGAGGACCGCGTCGTGAAACATGCCTTCCTCGCTCGCGCACGGAGCTGCATCTGCCCCCCGGATCTACCGGTGTGTGCCTGTGGCGTCGAACCCGACTTCTCGATACTCACACCGAGAGCGATCCGCCCGTCCGCGGACGAGATCGCACACAACCCACGATCGCGCAGCGCCGTGCTTCGCGTCGGAGAACGGATCTCATGACTGCCCAGGCCCTGCCGTATGGCGACCACAGTGCCCCGCGCACATCCGACAGCACAGTGCTTGAAGCACGGCCCCGCGTCCTTCCGCTGCTTCTCTTCGTGACGCTTGCGGTTGCACTCTTCTTTGCGATGATCTACCTGCGAATCTCGCTGGACCAGAGCGCATTCGAGATCGACGGCCTGCAGCGCGAGATCGCGGTTGAGCAGTCGTTGCAGCTCGATCTCCGATACAAGGTTGCAGCACTTCAAGATCCTCTCAGAATCGCGACCGAGGCAGAGCGGATGGGCCTTGTGTACCCGGCTGAACGTGTCGCGGTCGTTGTCGAGCGTTTCGGGTCAGGTGCACAGGTGCTTGTGCAGGAGGTTCCGGTGCGGGCGCTGCCTGGTGACGGTCCATGACGGAACGAGTATGAACGCCCACATCTGGAAGAGGGGCGATCTGAGGCTCCTCCTCGTCGGTCTCATCCTGGTACTTGCGTGGGGTGGCATCGGATACCGGCTCTTCGGTCTCCAGGGTGCCCAAGCTGTGACGTACGCCGAGTATGGATTCGGCCAGCGGATCAAAGAGCGCAGTATCACCGCACTCCGCGGCACCATCTACGACAGGGACGGAGTCGAGCTCGCGATGACGATCAACGGCTACAACGTGGTCGTCGATCCGATGCTGCTCGAAGATCCAGCGAGAGCAGCCCTGGTGCTTGCGCCCTTCTCGCCGAAATCGTACGAGGATCTCCTCACAGAGTTCGTTGAAGGCAGGGAGTCGGGTCGCAGATACGCTGAGGTCGCCATGCGAGTCGACGCCGGGGTGAGAGACGCGATCAAGGCAGCGCTCAACGACGCAGGGGTAGTCGGTGTCTTCTATCAGGACCAGCCTCTACGGGTGTACCCGGCGGGATCCGTGGCTGCGCAGGTCATCGGACTCACGCGATTCGACGACAACTCCGGGATCGAGGGTCTCGAGAGGACGTTCAATTCCGAGCTTGAAGGTCGGGCGGGGACGATTATCATGGAGGTGGATCCGACAGGACGAGCGATTCCCCAGGGAGAGATCCGTATCGAGCCGGCGGTTGCCGGGGGCGACATCGTCACGACAATCGACAGGGAGATCCAGTTCGCTGCGGAGCAGGCGCTTCGCAGAGCCGTGCTGCTCACGAACGCGATCGGTGGCTCGATCGTGGTGCTCCTGGCTGACACCGGCGAGATCCTTGCGATGGCTAGCTGGCCGGGGCTCGACCTCAACAACCGGTCAGAGGTTGCTCCCGCGGTACTACGCAATCGCTCGGTGGCGGATGTCTATGAACCAGGTTCAACGCTCAAAGCCATCACGATCGCGGCTGCCATCGAGGAGGGGGTGGTCACTTCCAAGACTCTCATCGATACGCCGAGCGCCGTAACGGTCGGCGAATTCGAGTACGAGGACCATGGAAGTAACCCGGAGCAGATGACGGTGGAGGACATTCTCTTACGGTCATCGAACGTCGGTACGATTGAGATCCAGAAGCGTCTCGGGAACGAGCTGCACTACAAGTACCTCACGGCGTTCGGTCTGGGCCAGCCTTCCGGGATCGATGTAGCCAGTGAACAGCACGGGACGCTCGACCCGACAGCGATCTGGACTCAGACGAGCGGTTCGTCGATCGCGATCGGTTACGCGGTGGGAGCAACATCTCTCCAGATGGCCGCTGTGTACGCAACGATCGCCAACGACGGTATCTGGACGGAGCCCTACCTCGTAAGAAGGATCATCCGACCGGATGGCAGGACGATCGAGACATATCCAAGGTCGCGGCGCGTCATCTCCTCTGCAACGGCTTCCGAGATGCGGAGGCTTCTCGGACGGGTCGTTGAGAGTGACGGAGGTACCGGAAGGCGGGCACGAATGTCGGATTACACCTCGGGGGGGAAGACCGGCACGACCCAGAAGTTCGATGTCGAGGCCGGCGCGTACTCGGATGACACGATCGCTTCATTCATAGGTATCGCTCCACTCGATGACCCGAGAATTGTCGTTATCGTTGTTCTCGACTCACCCACGGGCTTCCATCCGGACGGTGCGGATCTCTCCCTCGGAGGTGCTTCCGCTGCACCCGTGTTTGCCGAGGTCGCGCAGAACGCGCTCCATCAGCTTGGCGTAGCTCCAGATCGCGACTGAAATATCCACCATGGACGTCTCACTCCGCCGGGTCGCTGAGCACCTCCCCGGTCTGATCTCCGTCACCGGGGGCGAGGCCGTCGTCTCGGAGATAACCCATGACTCGCGCCAGGTGCAGGGAGGGACGCTCTTCGTCGCGATCACAGGCGAGCAGATCGACGGGCATGACTTCATCGATCTGGCGCTGCGCAGGGGAGCATCCGCTCTTCTCGTTGAACGGGAGGGCGCCGGGACAACCCCCCAGATCGTCGTGAGGGACTCGCGCATCGCTATGGCGTGGGCCGCCCGGGCGGTGTTTCGTGCTCCGGACACGTCGATGCGCATCGCCGGGGTAACCGGGACGAACGGTAAGACGACAGTCGTACACATGCTTGAATCGATCCTGCAGGCTGCATCCATTCCCTCGGGGATCATCGGAACTCTCGGTGCCCGCATCGATGGCAGGGCGTTGCCTTCGGAGCGCACAACGCCTGAAGCTACCGATCTCCAGCGCGTGCTCGGCACGATGCGAGATCGCGGTGTGGAGATAGTGGTCATGGAGGTCTCCTCTCACGCCCTCGTGCTGCACCGATCTGACGCCATCCATTTCACTGTCGTCGGATTCACGAATCTGAGTCAGGACCACCTGGACTTCCACGGCGACATGGAGAGCTATTTCGAGGCGAAGAAGCGACTCTTCCGGCCTGAGATCGCAGATCGGGCAGTTCTCAACGTCGGTGACCCTTGGGGCTCGCGGCTCGAAGAAGAGGTAGAGATGCCACACACGAACGTGTCGATCGGTGGCGGGACCGCGATCACCGCATCTGAGGCGGTTGTCAGACGGTACGGAACTTCGTTCACGCTCTCCACCCCTTCGGGGGAGGCGGACGTGACTCTGCCGCTGATGGGTGAATTCAACGTTGTCAACGCACTCGTCGCGACCGGGATGGCACTCGATCTCGGCACACGTATCGAGTTCATCGCCGAAGGTCTCTCTCAGGTTCCACCGATCCCGGGACGGATGGAGGTGATACGGCATGGAGGGCCCTTCACCGTGATCGTTGACTACGCGCACACACCGGATGCAATCGGTGTCGTACTCCGGTCGGTGCGGCCTGTGGTGTCGGGGAGGTTGATCACCGTTGTGGGCGCGGGCGGTGACAGGGACAGTGAGAAGCGACCGCTCATGGGTCGAGCTGTAGCAACGTGGTCTGATCTCACTATCATCACGACCGACAATCCTCGTACTGAGAATCCGGCGTCAATCGCCGCAGAGGTACACAGCGGTGCTGACATTCAGACGGCTGGGGAAGTCGTGACTCTGCTCGATAGACGGGACGCGATTGCGCGTGCGGTCAGCTGTGCCACCGATGGAGACGTGGTGCTTATCCTTGGCAAGGGACATGAGCAGGGTCAGGATGTCGGCGGAGAGGTGCTTCCTTTTGACGACAGAGACCAGGCCAGGGAAGCACTCGTCGCGGAAGGATGGGAGCTGACATGAAGACGGTCTCCCTTGGATGGACGCTTGAAGCGGCCGCTCGAGCCGTGGACGGCACCCTCGTGGGAGGTGGAGACGCGTGTTTCTCACACGTCACCACCGATAGCAGACACGACGTGGCCGGGAGTCTCTTCGTCGCTCTGGGAGGCGAGCACTTTGATGGGCACCGGTTCGTCACGCAAGCCATAGAGGGGGACGCGGTCGGAGTACTCGTGGAACGAGGCTCAGGCGTTGATGTTGAGCCACGCATCGAGGTCGCCTCGACCGGCGACGCTCTCGCCGCTCTCGGCGTCAAGCGCCGTGACGAGATCGAAGTCCCTGTCATCGCCGTCACTGGATCGAACGGCAAGACCTCGACGAAGGACCTTCTCTCGGCCGGCCTCGATGGGTCCTGGGCGTCACCTCGTTCGTTCAACAATGAGGTAGGCGTCCCGCTGACGGTGCTCGCGACACCTCCGGATGCGACAGCGCTGATTCTTGAGGTCGGAACACGGGCGAGGGGCGACATCGAGTGGCTCAGCCCCATCGTTCGACCTGTTGTGTCGGTGGTCACGAATCTTGGAGTGGTCCATATGGAGACGTTTGGCTCAAGGGAGGGGCTTGAAGACGCGAAGTACGAGCTGGTAGATGCTTTGGAGGCCGGAGGCACGGCGGTACTTCCTCTGGATGAACCGGGATTACAGCGCGGTGGTGAGCCGGCAGTAATCACCTTCGGCGGCGCAGGCGCAGACGTCGAAGTCGCCGATCTCACGACCGATGATGAGGGTAGGCCGAGCTTCACGCTGCGTACATCGCAGGGGCCTCTGAACGTGACGTTGCCCCTGTCAGGCAAGTATCAGGCATTGAACGCTGCTGCCGCGGTCGGTGTCGCGATTGCCCTAGGACTCGACCTGGAGGCGTTCGTTCGAAGACTCGCGTCTGCAACGGGCTCCGCATGGCGCATGGATGTGCATGTAGGCAGGTTCACTGTTGTGAACGATGCGTACAACGCCAGTCCGCCATCCGTCTCCGGCGCGCTCGAGACGGTCGCAGCAATGGGGAGAAGACCGATCGCCGTTCTCGGCGTCATGGCAGAATTGGGATCTGTGTGCGAAGAGGAGCACGAACGGATGGGGAGGCTTGTCGGGAAGTTTGGATTCAGTGAGCTCGTAGTCGTCGGTCCGGACCATGGATACGCCTTGGGCTTCCCTCGCGAGGTCCACAGAGCCGCAAACATCGGGGATGCAGTGGACGTGCTCGCTGAGATCGTCGAACCGGGAGACGTCGTCCTGGTGAAGGCGTCGCGTTCCGTCGGCCTTGAGCGTCTGGCGCTTCGACTGAGAGAGGTTGCTTCGTCGTGATCTCCCTGCTCTTCTCCTCCGCTGTCGCCTTCGTGCTGGTGATCTTCCTGACACCGGTGGCGATCAGGTACCTGCGACGTCGCGACATCGGACAGTTCATCCAGGCCGAGGTCGAAGGGCACCTGCATAAGCAGGGTGTCCCCACGATGGGGGGCGTTGTCATCGTGGGTGGTGCGAGCGCCGCATACTTCCTCGCCCACTTCAAGTTTTTCACGGTCGGAGAGGGTTTCGGGCTTTTCCTACATCCGGTGCACGAAAAGGCGCTGCTCGCCCTCTTTGCTTTTGTGGGAATGGCCGCTATCGGACTCGCGGATGACTACACGAAGTACGCCCGAAAACGGAACGAGGGACTCTCAAAGCGGTGGAAGTTTCTCGGTCAGCTCACGGTTTCGGCGATTTTCGCGTGGGGCGCGACCGCTGCGGGGGTGAGCACACAACTGTCGTTTGCGCGACCGCTCGGCATCGACCTTGGACCGATCTTATTCTTTGTGCTCGTGTTGTTCATGCTCACCGCGACCACCAATGGAGTGAACTTCACGGACGGCCTCGACGGACTCGTTGCAGGATCGAGCGCTCTCGTCATGGGCGCGTATGTGCTGATCGCTTTCTGGCAGTCCCGTTACCCGGCCTTCTACCAGGTCGATGGTGCGCTCGACATAGCGGTGTTCGCGGCGGCGGTGCTCGGTGCCGCACTCGCCTTTCTCTGGTGGAACGCGGCACCTGCCAAGATCATCATGGGTGATACGGGGAGCCACGCGATCGGGGGGGCGATGGCAGCCGTCGCGCTCCTGACGAACACTCAGCTCCTCTTCGTGATCATTGGAGGCCTCTACGTGATGGAGACCGTCTCGGTGATCATGCAGGTCGTCTCCTTCCGAGGGTTCGGGAGACGTGTATTCCTCATGGCTCCGATCCATCACCACTTCGAGCTGAAGGGTTGGCCGGAGACCACCGTGATCATCCGATTCTGGATCCTCTCGGGGATCATGGTTGCGATGGGCGTCGGTCTCTTCTATGCCGACTGGGTCGCAGGCCCGGGGTCAACGCTTCCATGAGGTATCTCATTCTTGGCGCGAGTCTTTCGGGCCTTGAGGATGTAGCGAGGATCCTGCTCGACGACGGGTCCGACGTTGTCATGTACGACATGGAGTCTGTGACTCTCCCTGAGGACTTCGTGGGTGCAGTGACGCTGCACCAGGGGGAGTGGTTGGTCGAGTACCTCGAAGATGTTGATCGGATCGTGATGTCACCGTGGTTCGCCGAGGTCAGACCTCCGGTGAGCGACGCGCTCAAGGCGGGTGTCGACCTCATCACGGAAGCAGGGTTCGGACTCGAGCGGCTGACGACCCCGTTCGTTGCCGTGACCGGCACGAACGGAAAGACGACGGTGACTGAGCTCGCGACCGAGATGCTCGCGGGTTCCGGTATTCGAACTCTCGCGGCAGGCAACGTGGGGACGCCGGTTACCAGCCTGAGGGATACGGATTCGGACATCCTCGTCGTTGAGCTCTCTTCCGCTCAGCTCCGATTTCTCGGAGATGCTGCGCCACGCGCCGCGGCGCTCTTGAACATCGCCCCCGACCACATCGACTGGCACGGAAGCTTCGACGCGTACGTATCTGCCGAAGCGCGTATATTCGCCCGTATGGCACCCGACGCCCTCCTCGCGTATAACGCAGATGACCCGATTGTCGTCTCCCTCGCCGAGGGGGCTCGCTGCCGCCTCGTACCCTGTTCAGGCAGCAGGATTCCTGAGAACGGGAATGGCGTCGATGCGGGTCGCGTCGTGATCAACGGAGACGCGTTCCGTGCGCCGTTCAGCGATCCGTCATACCTGTTCAACCTCGTTGCAGCGGGGACGCTTGCACTGAGTGCAGGAGCGACTGTGGACGCCGTTGCGTCGTCGATCGAAGACTTCGCTCCCGGTGCGCACCGAAGACAGGTCCTTGACACCAGCGACGGGATCGTCTGGATAGATGACTCGAAGGCGACGAACCCGCACGCGGTGGCTGGCGCTGTGGTGGCCTATGCGCCCGTGATACTGCTCGCCGGCGGTCAGAACAAGGGTCTCGATCTCGCCCCGATTGGAGAGCTCGAAGGGGTCACCGCGCTGATCGCATTCGGTGACGCGGGCACCGAGATCGCGAATGTGTGCACCTCCCCTGTGACCGTGGTGGAGTCTCTCGAGGGTGCTGTTGCCGCAGCTCGGCTGCTTGCAGCGCCCGGAGACACGGTCTTGCTCGCGCCTGGGTGTGCCAGTTTTGACGAGTTCGCGTCCTACGCTGAACGCGGTGATGTTTTCCAGCGTCTCGTGAAGGGAACCGAGGGGACGTACGTGTGACCCAGACAGCTGATCGGAAGAAGGCGACACGCCACCCGCGCACGAGTGAGAGGATCCGCTCCGCGGGCTCAAGGCGCTCGGTGTTCTTGCTGGTGATCGTTGCCATGCTGCTCACCATCGGGCTCGGCGCCATGTTGAGCGCATCATCTGTCGTGTCGATCAAGGCGAACGCCGACCAGTTCGAACTCTTCACGAAACAGGTGATCTGGGTCGCGCTCGGACTCGCGGTCCTTGTTGTCGCCTCCTTCCTCCCGTATCACCTGTGGCAGCGGTTCGCCCTCGCGATCTATGGCGCAACCGTCATTGGACTCATCGTCACTCTCGTCATCGGAGACACGCGTGGCGGCGCAACTCGCTGGATCGAGATTGGCCCCATCACCCTTCAGATCGCTGAATTCGCAAAGTTCGCCTCGATCTCTCTGCTCGCAGCCGTCCTGGCAAAGAAGGATGCGCTGCTCACCGACCTCAGACACGTTCTGTTCCCCGTGGGAGCGATTCTGGGAATCGTCACCCTGCTCCTGCTCGCACAACCAGACTTCGGGACCATTCTACTCATCGTGATCCCCGCGTTCGTGATGCTTGCCGGCTCCCAGGTTCCGCTCCGGTTCGTACTCTCGATGGCCGCCATCGGTGCGATGAGCATGACCGGCCTCGCCATGTCCGCCGAGTATCGCAGACAGAGATTCGACGGCTTTCTCGATCCCTTCTCAGATGCGCTCGGTTCGGGCCTTCAGGCGGTGCAGAGCATGGTTGCGCTTGGAACGGGCGGCATGTTCGGCGTCGGTCTCGGTCAGAGCCGTGCACGATGGTCCTGGCTCCCCAACGCGCACACGGACTTCATCTTCGCCATCATCGGGGAGGAGACCGGATTCGCCGGCGCGATCATCGTTATCACGCTCTTCGCGTTGATCGCGGTTGTCGGTGTGTCGATCGCATATCGTGCACCGGACATGTATGGACGGCTTCTCGCCGTCGGCATCGTCGCGTGGCTCTCGATACAGGCGCTCATCAACATCGGTGGCGTGGTCGCCGTGTTGCCCATCACGGGAGTCCCGCTGCCGTTCATCTCTTCGGGCGGCAATGCCATGCTTGTCAACCTCGCCGGGATCGGCGTTCTCTTGAACATTGCAAGGTCGCCGGACGCGTCGGGCCTGCGCGAGGAGAAGGCGTGAAGATCGGATTAGCCGCAGCGGGGTCCGGCGGCCACGTCTATCCCGCCCTCGCGGTCGCGGAGGCGCTTGAGGATCTCGGCCTGGCAAGATCCGACATCGTATTCTTCGGCGGCGACCGAATGGAAGCCGACACCGTGCCTGCCGCGGGATATCCATTCGTCCAGGTCGACGTGCACGGCATCAGGCGTTCACTCTCTCTCGAGAATCTGACGCTGCCGGTGAAGATCTGGAAGGCGACCAGAGTGATCGCTGACACCGTGACAGCCGAGGACATCAGAGCGATGGTCGTATTCGGTGGATACGTCTCTGGACCGGCGGGACTCGCCGCAAGAAGGAGGAGGATCCCCCTCATCGTGCACGAAGCGAACGCTGTGCCAGGGATAGCCAACAGAATGGTTGCGCCGTTCGCAGAGAGCGTATACGTCGCGTTCGAGCGGGCTATCACGAAACTGAGAAGCGCGATCGTCGTCGGAAGCCCACTGCGTTCAACGATCGAGAACTTCGACAGGGACGAGCTCGCGCCGAGAGCGCGAGAGCGGTACGGCATCCACAGCGGCGCAACGGTGCTGGGTGTGATCGGAGGTAGCCTCGGAGCGGCTGTGCTGAATGAGCTTGCCACGGAGATCGCGAGCGACGTGCGACGTGCTTTCCACATACTCCACCTGACAGGTGCCGCTCATCACGACGCTATGGCGGAGCGAGCAGCGTCAGACCCGCTCTGGACCGTGGTGCCGTTCGAGGACGAGATGGAGTACTTCTACGCGGCGAGCGATGTCGTGATCTCACGGGGAGGGGCAATCACGATCTCCGAACTCCACGCGACTGCCACACCTGCGGTTGTCGTGCCACTCTCTGCCGGCAAGGCGTACCAGGCGTTGAACGCGTGTGACCTTGTGGAAGCAGGGGGAGTCGTCGTCATCAGCGAGGAGGATCGTGGCGAGATTCGTGACGCGGCGGTGGAGCTGCTCGCCAACGAGGCACGGCGCCGAGAGATGTCTGATGCCGTGCGAGCGACTCGCCGGACTGGCGTTGCCCGCATGATTGGAGAGCACGTGATGGAGGTCGCCCGTGACTGAGGCCGCACGACTCCCGAATCGTGTACACGTGATCGGCGCCGGTGGTGCAGGCATGTCGGGACTGGCCAAGCTCCTGAGCCAGCTCGGCCACACCGTGACCGGATCGGACCTGAAGCCTGGTCGCATGTTCGACAGCCTCCCCGACGTCGGCGTCAGAACCTGGATCGGTCACAGACCTGAAGAGATCGCGGGCGTCGATCTCGTCGTTGTCTCGTCTGCCGTCCCCGATACGGACCCCGAGATCCAGGCAGCACGAGATGCAGGGGTGCGCGTCTGGGAGCGGCCGAGGCTGCTCGCCGCGTTGACTCGAGCCGTGCCAACGATCGGTTTCGCAGGCACCCACGGCAAGACGACGTCGACGGCTCTCGCTGTTGCAGCGTTGAGAGGCATCGGGATGGACCCGAGCTTCCTTGTTGGCGGCGAGATGATCGGCCTCAACACGGGGGCTCACCGCGGAGTGGACGACCTCTTCGTGCTCGAAGCCGATGAAGCCTTCGGAACTTTCCGACACCTGGAACTCCACGGCATCCTCGTGACCAACATCGAGGCCGACCATCTGGACTACTACGGCACGCTCGCCGCGCTTGAGGACGCGTTCGCGCAAGTTGTCGGATCTGTCAACGGCCCGAGGGTCGGGTGTATCGACGATGCGGGCGTTCGCAGGCTCAACCAACGAGTCGCGCTCACAACGTACGGGTTCGCCCCGGACGCGGAGTGGCGGATCCACGAACATCTCCACAGCGAGGGTGGCCAGAGGTTCACCCTCACGGGGCCAGGTACCAGTGTCGAGGTATCCCTCGAGAAGCCCGGCACCCATCTCGCGTCGAATGCTGCCGGCGTGCTCGCCTTCGTCGCGGAGCTCGGTTATGACGTGAGCGGAGCGGCCAGGGCAGTCGCAGATTTCGCCGGGGTACGAAGACGGTACGAGATACGAGCCAGGGTGCAGGGGGTGACCATCGTCGATGATTACGCGCACCATCCCACTGAGGTGGCAGCGAGTATCCAAGCCGCGTCGTTCGGCACCCACGGCAACGTCGTCGTCGTCTTCCAGCCACACCGATATACGCGAACAGCCGATCTCGGGCCTCAATTCGGCGGTCCACTCGCACTGGCACATCACACCGTTGTCACCGACGTGTACAGCGCAGGAGAGCAACCGATCATCGGTGTCTCGGGGCGCATCGTAGCGGCGGCGTCGGACGCTGCCGGGGGGAGTACCACCTACATCCCCAGCATCTCTGACGTCGTTTCGTTCGTTGCTGAGCTCGCGCAGCCTGGCGACACGATCCTCCTTCTCGGTGCAGGGGACATAACAACGATCGCGATGCCGATCGCCCTCGCGATAGAGGATCGCTCGTGATCGAACATGCCTCTGTTCGACGTGATGTTCCCCTCGGGGAATTGACGACCTACAAGGTCGGGGGACCTGCTCGATGGTTCGCCGAGCCAGGCGATCTCGAGGAGCTCAGATCGATTCTCGCCGTCACTCCGGACGACACAGTGATCGTCGTCCTCGGGAGGGGGAGCAACGTGGTCATCGCGGACGGGGGAATCGACGGCCTCGTCATCCGGCTCGGAGGAGCGTTCGCCGCGATGGATCTCCGAGCGAGTGGTGAAGTCGTTGCCGGAGCCGCGACACCACTTCCGAAGCTGGCCCGAACCGCAGCAGTCAGAGGCCTGGCGGGTCTCGAGTTCTATGTGGGCATACCCGGATCGGTTGGCGGCGCTGTCCGAATGAACGCCGGTGGCCACGGCTCTGAAACGTCGGCCGTGCTTGACCACGTGGTCGTCGTTGATCTTGCGTCCGGGTCCGTGACACAACGCGACACGGAGTCACTTGACCTCTCGTATCGACACTCGAACCTCACGGAGGCGGAGATCGTCGTCCAGGCGACGTTCCTTACGACTCCCGGTGATCCGGAAGAGATTGAGGCGACCCTGCGAGAGATCACGAGGTGGAGGAAGGACCACCAGCCCGGAGGGACACTGAACGCAGGGAGCGTATTCAAGAATCCAGCGGGCGAACCAGCGGGTGCGATCATCGACCGGTGTGGGCTGAAGGGCCGATCGATCGGTCCCGTTCACGTCTCACCCCTTCACGGGAACTTCCTCGTCGCAACCCGCGAAGCGACCGCGGAGGACATTTTTGCATTCGTGCACGAAATCAAGGATCGAGTTACCGAGTTGACGGGGATCATCCTCGAGCCTGAGATCCGCTTCCTCGGACATTTCGGAGCGCAGAGCGGGACGTCGTGACTGCCATGGAGCCCCGCGTCGCGCAACGAAGGAAGAACGTCTCGGAGGACCGTGCCCGACGCCGACTGAGATGGATTCTCGTCGTGATAGCGGTTGTCGCAGTGATCTTCAGTGCCGTGTGGCTGATCCGCTCACCGATGCTCTCGATTCGGAGTGTCGAGGTGGCCGGCGCGGTGCATTCGGACCCGTGGTCAGCACTCCGATCTCTCGACATGGACATCGGGACTCCGACCATCGACGTTGACCGTCATGCAATAGCGTTCGTGGTCCTTAAGGACCCCTGGGTCGCCTCCGTTGTGGTAGAGGTCGTCTGGCCGGGGACGGTCGTGATCGATGTGGTTGAGCGCACACCCGCAGCGCTGGTGCTGACGGGAGGCCGGTGGATGCTCACTGCCCTTGACGGCGTGGTGATCAAGGAAGTCGTCGACCCGCCGACCGGGGACGCTGTGGTCGTCATTGAACAGGGGTCGCTCGGGTCCGGAGATCGGATCGCGGACCAGAACGTCCTGGCTGCGTTGAAGTTCTTGCAGCACTTGAGAGAGGAGAGTCGAGCAGGGGCACGCGTCTTCGTCGAAGGGGACGGGCTCGCAGCCGTGGTAGCGGGCCACGACGTTCGCCTTGGCAGACCCGTTGATATGGCTGAGAAGGCGGTCGTCCTTGATGCCCTCCTCAAAGCAGGGCTCGAAGAGGGGGCGTCGATCGACCTGATCGCACCGTCGCGGCCCGCAGTCACCAACCCTCAACCTGAACAAGAGGTTGAGGAATAAGGCTGGCTTCTGTCTCAACCTTAGGGCTAAGGTTAGTTGACGCCTTCTCTGGGAGGGACGTACATATGGCAAAAGAAGCGAACAGATCGCCTACAACCTACCTCGCCGTCATCAAGGTCATCGGCGTTGGCGGCGGCGGCGTGAATGCCGTGAACCGCATGATCGAGCAGGGCGTTGGCGGCGTCGAGTTCATAGCGGTGAACACAGACGCGCAAGCACTGCTGATGTCAGATGCCGACCTGAAACTTGACATTGGCAGGGACTCGACGCGGGGACTTGGCGCCGGAGCAGATCCCGAAGTGGGAAGGGAAGCCGCTGAGGCCCATCGCGATGAGCTCGAGGATGCGATGACTGGTGCAGACATGGTATTCATCACTGCCGGCGAAGGCGGTGGCACAGGCACTGGAGCAGCTCCCATCGTCGCCGAGATCGCCCGTGCGTGTGGCGCCCTCACCGTGGGAGTCGTGACGAGGCCGTTCGGCTTTGAGGGAAGGCGCCGGAGCGTCCAGGCAGAGCAGGGCATCCAGGCTCTCAAGGCCGCCGTGGACACGCTCATCATCATCCCGAACGAGCGTCTCTTGGAGATAGCAGAGCCCTCGACGCCTATGGCTGAAGCGTTCCGCATGGCTGATGAAGTCCTCACCGCGGGTGTGCAGGGGATCACAGAGCTGATCACTACTCCCGGGCTCATCAATGTTGACTTCGCCGACGTGAAGGCCGTCATGTCCGACGCCGGTTCTGCCGTAATGGGTATCGGGCGGTCATCGGGGGACAGTCGCGCTCAACAAGCGGCGGAGAAAGCGATCTCCAGCCCGCTCCTCGAGACATCGATGGAGGGTGCTCGGGGTGTCCTTCTGTCGATCTCGGGACCTAGCGACATGACACTGCACGAGGTGAACACGGCTGCCTCGCTGATCTCGGATTACTCTGACAGTGATGCGAACATCATCTTCGGCGCGGTGATCGACGACACCCTCGGCGACGAGATGCGCGTCACCGTGATCGCAGCAGGATTTGACCGTGATCGCCGCGGGAGTTTCTCGACGCAACAGTCCAGGACCCAACGTCCTGGCGTTCTCAGTGACAGCGACCGAGACGCACCATCTGGATCTGAGGAGATGGATATCCCCGGCTTCGTGCAGGGATGATCCTCCCTCGGGGGTTCCCCGGGGTTGCCTTCGGTGAGGCCAGTGATGGGGACGCTCGGCACGACCTCGACGTCAGGGAGCGGATCTCTACCGATCTCGGCATCTCGACCGAGTGGGCCCTCATCGACCAGGTCCACGGATGTCGTGTCGTTCGGGCAGACGTCCCAGGACACCTCGGAGAGGCAGACGGCATCGTGACCGCACGCAGGGGCCTCCCCCTCGCTGTCGCGACAGCCGACTGCGTCCCGATCGTGCTCGTAGGGACGCGCACGGTGGCGGTAGTGCATGCCGGATGGCGGGGAGTTGCCGGAGGCGTCGCGACGAGCGCACGGCGTGCCATCGCCGAACTGGGCGACACGGTGCAAGCCGCCGTGATCGGACCCCACATCGGACCGTGCTGTTACGAGGTAGGGAGCGAAGTTCTCGAAGCCGTCGAAGGTTTCGAGGCGCGCACGACGGAGGAGAAGGTGAGCGTGGATCTGGGCGCGGCGATTCGATCTCAGCTCGCCGGCGTCGAGACTCTTCAGATTCCGGGATGCACCGCTCATGATGAGGAGTTCAACTCCTATCGTCGTACCCGGACCCCACGACGCCAGGTGACGGTGGCATGGATTCCCTAGGGCTTGCACAGGTCACCGCGGCGATCGAGGACGCTGCGAAGCGTTCCGGCGCAGGGCGGGGAGCGATCACGCTCGTCGCCGTCTCAAAGGGTCGATCGAATGACGCCGTCGCTCTCGCCGCTGCCGCCGGGCAGACAATATTTGGTGAGAACAGGCAGCAGGGACTCGCCGAGCGCATCGAAGGTGATCTCCCCGCCGGAATTGAGTGGCATTTCGTCGGTCCGCTTCAGAGCAGAAAGGTTCTCTACGTCGCGCAGCATGTGACCCTGCTCCACTCCATGGATCGCATCTCCCTTGCCCACAAATGGGCTGCGGCCGGATCGACTCCAGTTCTTGCGCAGTTCAATCTTGCTGCAGAGCCCCAGAAGTCAGGGTTCGATCCCGATGATGCTGACCGCGTCGTCGAGGAGCTTCTCGCTTGTGGTGTTGATGTGCAGGGGGTCATGGCCATCCCCCCGATCGCCAGCGACGCGGAGTTGACAAGGCCGCACTTCGCCAGGCTGCGCCAAATATTCGAGCGCCTCCGCGACAGATACGATGGGATCGTGCACTGTTCGATGGGCATGTCCTCGGACTTCACCGTGGCGATCGAAGAAGGGTGCACTATGGTGCGCGTAGGAAGGGCTATCTTTGAGGCAACGGACCGCTGAAGGAACCTAGGAAACCAACATGTCATCAATGTGGAACAAGACCCTCTTTTACCTCGGATTGGTCGACGAGGAGGAGAAGGGTGCAGCGACCGTTGCCTCGCCATCAGGCAGTGTCACGACGGTTGCGCCGACAGCGGAATCTCAGATGCGACCGCCCTCCGCCGTGGCGAAGCCCGGAAGTGGGATCGCGGGACGCAGAATCGAGCCGCCTGACTCGACGCGTCAGCGCTTCTCCGAGGATCGGGCGCACGCGGAGGCGGGAGTGTACATTCACCCGACCGCGGCATCGGCCGCCACTGCTGGGCTCTCCTCTCGTCGGACGAACCCGGAGTCCCACGTCATCGTTGCGCGGAATTTCTCAGATGCTCAGACACTCGCGGACGCGATCCGCTCGGGTCGAAGCGTCGTCCTTGACCTGCGCAGCACCGAGCCTGAGATGGTGAGACGGATCGTTGACTTCACCTCAGGTCTCACGTATGCGCTCGGCGGCAAGATGGTGAAGACCTCTCAGGGCGTCATTCTCGTGACGCCTACCGGTGTGTCGCTCGGTGAGGTCGAGCAAGATCGACTCGCGGGGCTCGGGCTCTTCGACACACAGGAGTGACATGTCTCTCCTCCTCCTGCTGATCGATTGGTTCGTCCTCGCGATGTTCGTGTGGATCGTGCTCTCCTACATCGTCAATTTCGGACGAGTTGGATGGGACCACCCTGTGCGCAGGATCTACGACGGGCTCTCGAAGCTGGTTGAGCCGGTACTCCGACCGATTAGATCGGTGGTGCCACCCCTGCGCATTGGCGGCACCGCGCTCGATCTCTCACCTCTCCTCTTGATCATGGGGCTCCAACTTCTCAGTTGGCTGCTCGGCGGGCGGTGAGGTTCTGGGTGTGCGTGGCTCTGCACTGAGGAGCACATGTGCATCACCGAGTTCGAACGAGTCAGCTCCGGGCGCGGCATCTGCGCGAACTGAGACCGCGAGAACCTCGCTCGCGATCATGTCGCTGTACTCTCTGAATGCTTCGATGATCAGGGGATCCTGGCTCTTCCACGCGAGGTGGATGCGTTGGGTCACGTTGAGGTCGAGTGCTCTCCGAAGCCCCTGAACGCGGTTGACGATCTCTCTCGCCAGACCCTCGGTCCGTAGAGCGTCGGTCATCTCGGTGTCGAGCGAGACGGAGATGGATCCCTCCGAGGCCACGACTGTCCCCGCACGAGGTGTGCGGGTCACGACGATATCCGAAGCGGAGAGGGGGAATGCGTCGATTGTGACGGTCGCGCCGTCGAGGAGCGTGGCGATGGTTGCATGGTCGAGCGCTTCGATGACCGCGGCTACCTGTCTCATCTCCCTGCCGTAGCGGGGACCGAGGATTTTGAAGTTCGCCTTCGCGCTGAGGTCGACGAGCCCGGCCTCCTCCTGGTGCACGGCGACTGTCGCGACGTTCAGCTCCTCGGCTATGAGAGAGATGTGGTCTTTCACGGCCGCCTGCTCCACGCGGGAGCGGGTGACGACAGTGACCGAAGAGAGCGGCTGGCGCACCGGCAGATCATTCCGTTTTCGCAGACCGTGGCCGAGACTCACGACCGTGCGGACCGTCGCCATGGATCGCTCAAGGTCTCTGTCGATCGCGTCGTGATCGGCTATCGGATAATCGGTGTGGTGCACGCTCTCGGGTCCGTCGGGGTCGACGGGGCGGACCAGGCCCTGATAGATCTCTTCGGTGATGAACGGGAGGATCGGAGCGGCGACGCGGCTGAACACTGCGAGTACGTCGTGGAGCGTCGCGAATGCAGCCATCTTGTCGTTGTTCTCCTCTGACGAGCGGTGCGACCAGAATCTCCGTCGGGATCTGCGGATGTACCAGTTGGTGAGATCACCGATGAAGTTGATGATCGGAGGTACGACGGCGAAGAGCCGGTAGGCCTCCATCTCCCGGTTCACGTCTGCAATCAGGCTCTGAAGCACCGAGATGATCCAGCGGTCGATCTCGGGACGGTCCGAGAGGGGAGGCGCCGATCGGAGATCTGCGGGGGTGATCCCATCAGCTTCGGCGTAGGTCGTGAAGAAGGAGTAAGCGTTCCAGAGGGGGAGCAGCACCGTTCGGACGCTCTCATGCACACCTGCTTCCGCGAAGCGGAGCGGCTCCGCTTTCACGAGAGGGGAGTTGATGAGATAGGAACGAAGAGCGTCAGCGCCGTAATCGTTCAGCACGTGGATCGGATCCGGGTAGTTCTTCTGCGACTTGGACATCCTCCGCCCGTCTTCGGCGAGGACCATGCCGGTGACGACACAGTTCTTGAAGGGTGCCTGGTCGCGGATCGCCGTCGATAGGATCAGCAGCGTGTAGAACCACCCGCGAGTCTGGTCGAGTCCCTCAGCGATGAAATCTGCAGGGAAGCGCTGCTCGAACCGGTCCTTGTTCTCGAACGGGTAATGGATCTGGGCGAAAGGCATGGCTCCGCTCTCGAACCAGCAGTCAAGAACTTCGGGGACTCTCTGCATCGAACCCGAGCACTTCTCGCACTCCCAGGTGACGTCGTCGACGAAGTGCCGGTGCAGGTCGTCGAGCATCACGCCCGAGAGATCGAAGAGCTCCTGACGCGAGGAGACCGCAACCTGGTGAGGGCAGCCATCGCACTCCCAGACCGGGATGCACGATCCCCAGTACCGGTTCCGGCTGATGGCCCAATCTCTGGCATTCTGGAGCCAGTTCCCGAAGCGGTTGCTGCCAATCGCCTCAGGTACCCACCGGATGTCGCTGTTGACCTCGACCATTCGATCACGGAACTTCTCCACAGCGACGAACCAGGTTGGTATTGCCTTGTAGATGAGCGGAGTGCCCGTCCGCCAGCAGAACGGGTAGGAGTGGCGGATCGTCGACCGATCAAGGAGCTTCCCTGAGGCTTTGAGAAGATCGATGAGGACGCGGTCAGCATCCTTGACGATTACACCCGCTACTTCGGGCACGTCGTCGGTGAACCGCCCCTCGGCGTCGACGGGGTCAAGGATGACGTCGATTCTCTGTTCCTGCATCGTGCGAAAATCCTCTTCTCCGTATGCAGGGGCTATGTGCACCAGGCCGGTACCTTCGGAGACGGTCACATGGTCCGCAGGCACTACGACGAATGCGCCGTCGACGCGCTTGTCGAGGAAGTATCCGAACGGCGGCTCGTACTCCGCTCCTACGAGGTCGGACCCCGCGGCGGTCGCGAGGACATCGTACGTATCGCCGAAGACGGCATCGGCTCGTGCGCTTCCAACCCAGTAGACCGACTCCGTGCCGTGCGGTCGGACCTTCGAGTACTCGATCTCCGGTCCGACGGCGATAGCGAGATTTCCTGGCAGGGTCCACGGCGTCGTCGTCCAGATGACCAGGTGATCTCCGCGTGAGACGGCGCCGGTGTCTGACACAGCGGTGAGTGCGACGGTTATCGACGGATCATCCACGTCCCTGTAGTCGAGGTTCGCTTCGAAGTTCGACAGCGGGGTGGTCGCCCCGTATGAGTAGGGGAGCACCTTGAAATCCCGGTAGATGAGGCCTCTCTCCCAGAGCTGGCCAAACACCCACCAGACGCTCTCCATGTAGTCGACATCCATCGTCTTGTAGTCGTCGTCGAAATCGACCCAGCGGCCGAGTCGTCGTGTGATCTCGTACCAGTCGCCTGCGATATCGTTCACTTTCGTGCGGCAGGCCTCGTTGAAGACGTCGATTCCGAGTTTCTGAATCTCGCTCGGTCCTGACACGCCGAGCTCTTTCTCCACCTCCATCTCGACGGGGAGACCATGGGTGTCCCACCCGAAGCGCCGCTCGACCCGGTGGCCTCGCATCGTCCAGTACCGCGGCACGATGTCCTTGACGACCCCCTGGAGCAGATTCCCGTAGTGGGGTGATCCGGTGGCAAAGGGAGGCCCGTCGTAGAACGTGTACTCGGTGTCAGGGGCGCGGAGTTCCACAGAGGCTTTGAACGCGTCGATGGAGTCCCAGAATGCCAGGATGCGCGCATCGAGAGCAGGGAGGTCGACTGCCGAGGAAACCTTCGGGAATGTGGGAGTGTGTGTCACAGCGTGGCGGAATGTTAACGGCCCGGTCGAACCGTTGGGTGCATCACCTCTGCTACATTCCTGCGCCTGAGGAGGTTACATGACCAGGGAGCTGGCGTCGTCGACACTTGAGAGATTCGCTCGTAAACTTGAGGTTGAGCGTGAACGCCACGAGCGCATCATCGATGAACACGAGAGCGAACGCGAAGCAGGCATGATCGCTGAGGGATCGGCCGATAGGAACGCAGATCCTGACAACGTCGATGGTGGAGCGATCAACGTCGAAATTGGGATGGATAACGCAACGGTTCAGAATGCGCGCGATCTGCTTGCACAGGTCATTCACGCCCAGAAGCGAATGAAGAAGGGTCTCTACGGGATATGCGAAGTGACGGGAGAACCGATTCCGGTGGCGAGGCTCGAAGCGCTGCCACACGCGACGATGACGGTGGAAGCAGCTCGCAGACCCTGAGCAGTCGCAAGGTGGCGGCCGCTGTCGCCGCGGCCGTCTTCGTCGGTGATCAACTCTCCAAATGGTGGGCGTACACCACTCTCGCTGACGGGCCGATGGCTGTTGTCGATGGCGTTGTTCGGTTCAAGCTCACCTTCAACACCGGCGTGTCGTTCTCCATGTTCAGCGGCTTCGGCCCGATCATCGCCTTTGTTGCTTTCGCCATCGTCGGACTCATCTTGTACGTCCTGCGCGATGCACACCGCCCGATCGAGGCGGTGGCGCTCGGGCTCATACTCGGTGGCGCCCTCGGCAATCTCGCTGATCGGATGTTCAGAGGAGATGGATATCTCGATGGTGCGGTGGTCGATTTTATCGACTTCTCATTCTTCGCGACCTTCAACGTTGCTGACATGGCAATTAACGCGGGAGTCATCGTGATGTTGCTTGCGGTATTCGGGAAGCGATCGTGACGACGGTCGACGTGATCGTTCCTGACGATCTCGATAGAATCCGAGCGGACAAGGTGCTCGCGGTCGTGCTCGGAATACCGCGCTCCGCGTCGCGAGAGATCATCGACTCAGGGGACGCGACGATCGACGAGGTTCCGGTGCGACCCGGCGAGAAGGTGCGGGCCGGGACGCGCATAGTCGCCATCCTCCCGGAACGTGCTGAGGATCTGACGCCGGATCCTGAGGTTCCCTTTGAGGTCGTGTATGAAGACGATGCGGTGGTCGTGGTCGACAAGCCGATCGGTGTCGTCGTGCACCCGGGATCGGGCCATGGTGAAGGGACGCTGGTGAACGGACTCATAGCGAGATTCCCGGAGATCGTCGGAGTGGGACAGAAGGGACGGTGGGGGATCGTGCATCGTCTCGACAGGGACACATCGGGTCTGCTCGTCGTTGCGCGCACACTTCCCGCCTACGAAGAGCTCATCTCGATGATGAAGGCCCACGAGGTGTCTCGCGGGTACCTTGCGGTGGTTCAGGGAGTGTTCACCAATACAAAGGGGACGATCGACGCGCCGATCGGCCGCGATCCTGTGAACCCGACCAAGATGCATCTTGACGGGTCCGGGCGGGAGGCGAGGACGCACTATCGCAGGCTGGCGCAGTGGACGATCCGTGACGCGGCGCTCCTCTCCGTGACACTTGAGACGGGACGAACCCATCAGATACGAGTCCACATGCGCTCGATCGGTCACCCCATCATCGGAGATGGTGGATACGGCAGACGAGGGGTCGTGGGAGACCCGGGGAGGCCGTGGCTCCACGCAAGGCGTCTCGCGTTGCGCCATCCGACGACCGGTCGCGAACTGTCATTCATAGCGCCACTCCCCGCCGATCTCTCGGACAGCCTCTCCGATCTGGGTGAGCCCGACGTTGGAATCGTCGCAGACATCGACGGAGAGGCGTTGTGACGGTCCATTACGACCGGCTCTCGAATCTCGACGCCTCGTTTCTCGCTCTTGAGACGAGGACGACCCACATGCATGTCGGTGCCGTCGCGATATTTGGCCCTGGCCCCTCTGTCTCGGATCAGGGAGTTGCCATTAACACCATCCGCACCCTCATCTCGTCGCGGCTCGGCAGCATCCCCCGGTACCGCCAGCGCCTGGCGATGGTGCCCATCGAGGGCCATCCCGTCTGGGTCGACGACGAGCACTTCCATCTCGATTACCACATGCGGCACATCGCGCTCCCGCATCCGGGATCGGTCGAGCAGTTGAAACAACTCACAGGAAGGCTGATGTCCCAGCAGCTCGACAGATCGAAGCCGCTGTGGGAGCTTTACGTTGTCGAGGGTCTCGCGGACGGTGGTTTTGCGATCATACTGAAGATCCACCACTGCATGGTCGACGGTGTGTCGGGCATCGATCTCATGGCCGTCCTCCTTGACACCTCCCCAAAGTTTGAGCTCACCGATCCGAAGCCGTGGACACCTCGCCCTGCACCGAACGGCACCGAACTAGCGGTGCGCGAGATCTCGCGCTCGATATCCGCCCTCCTTGCGGGGGCACGCCACTTCCCATCAGCGATCCCGACTCTGGCTGCTGAGTGGTCGCATCGCTTGAGAGCCGCCAGCGCGTCACTCTCCTCGGGTTGGCTCACCCCGACGGGTCGGACGCCACTGAACGGCAACGTCGGCCCGGCGAGAGCGTTCGACTGGTTGCAGTTTGAACTTGACGACGTCAAAGCGATCAAGAACCTCCACGGGGCGACGGTCAACGACGTCATGCTCGCGATCGTTGCTGGTGCGGTGCGAACCTATCTCCTCGACGGTTCACGCATGAACGAAACCGAACTTGCAGGAATCGACTTTCGCATCATGGCGCCCGTGTCGGTGCGGTCCTCGGAGGACGGAGGCACCCTCGGTAACAAGGTCGCGATGTGGCTCATGGCCCTTCCGATCGCGGAACCTGATCCAGCCAAGCGAGTGGCGATCGTCAAGTGCCAAACGAGGAGTCTGAAGGAGACCGACCAGGCGCTCGGAGCCGCAACGCTCGTCGACGTGTCGACAGGCGCGCCCGCGACCCTTGTCTCGCTCGCAGCGCGGCTCGCGGGGATGGCGCGGCCGTTCAACATGACGGTGACGAACGTCCCGGGTCCGCAGTTCCCGCTCTACCTCGCAGGATCCCCCATGGTCGCGACGTATCCGCTCGTGCCGCTCTGGCAGAGTCACGGCGCCGGCATAGCGATCTTCTCGTTGAACGGGATGGTCAATATTGGCATCAACATGTCCAGGGATCTCATCGAGGATCACGCCCTTCTCGCGCGGTGTCTCAAAGGTGCGCTCGAAGAACTCATGGACACGGAGCCGGCCAGGCCGAAGAAGGCGAAGAAGCGACCCCCGATGGGGAGCACCTAGCACGCGCAACGGAAGCGTTGCTCCTATCCGAAGAAGGCTATCCGAAGAATGTCTTTGCGGTCGTGTAGAGGTCGTCCGGAACGCCCCTGATCTCTGACGTGGCTTCGGCGAGAGGCACGGTGACGATGTCGGTCCCCCTCACCGCGACCATCACGTTCGACAAACCGCTGAGAGCGAAGTCGGTAGCAGCCACCCCGAGGCGAGTCGCGAGGACCCGGTCGGACGCCACGGGTGTACCCCCGCGCTGGATGTGGCCGAGCACCGAGACCCGGGTCTCGAAGTGTGTGCGATCCTCGATCGCGGCAGCGATCTGATAGCCGACGCCGCCGAGACGATCGAAGCCGAATGCGTCCTTCTTCTTCTCGAGAGGTTCGTAACCCGTGGGCGGATCGATGCCCTCGGCGACGACGACGATTGAATACTTGTGGCCTGACCGGTGCCTGGACCGAATGACTTCGACGACGTGGTCGATGTCGTAGGCGACTTCGGGGATGAGGATGTAGTCCGCTCCGCCTGCAATGCCTGCGTGTGTCGCGATCCAACCTCTCGTACGCCCCATGACCTCAACGACGATGACCCTGTTGTGCGCCTCGGCGGTTGTGACAAGCCTGTCCAGGGCGTCCGTCGCGATCTGGACGGCGGTCGCGAATCCGAACGTGATGTCGGTGCCACAGATGTCGTTGTCGATCGTCTTCGGCACGCCGACTATCTGAAGCCCCTCATCGGCGAGAGCCATCGCCGAGCGGAGTGTTCCGTCGCCGCCGATGACGATGACCCGATCGATTCCGTTGCGCGAGAGCGTTGATGCGCAGCTCGCGAGTCCGTCGCCGTGGACGTAGGGATCCATCCGCGACGTCCCGAGGATGGTGCCGCCCCGGCCAAGGATCCCGCGAACCTTGTCACGATCGAGGAGGACCGTTCGGTTCTCCATCAGGCCCTCCCATCCGTCGAGAATGCCGACGACCGGGGTTTCGCACTGCTGCGCCCTGCCAACGACGCCGCGTATCACCGCGTTCAAACCGGGACAGTCTCCGCCCGCTGTGAGCACTCCTATGACACTCACGTCTCCTCCTCCGATACGTAATGGGTTCTGCTCGCTGTACCCGGATCCGCGGCATCTCGAGGTGTGCCGCTGATCTGAGTGGCAGCATTACATTAGGGGAGGTGGCAGACAGCTTCGCTCATCTTCACGTGCACACCGAGTTCTCGATGCTCGACGGTGCTGCACGCGTTCAAGATATCGTCAAAGCCGTCGCCGCAGACGGTCAGAGCGCGGTAGCGATCACCGACCACGGTGTTCTTTACGGTGTCGTCGACTTCGTGAAGGCGGCCAAGGCCGAAGGTGTCAAGCCGATCATCGGGATCGAGGCGTACCTCACTCCTGGCTCGCGGTTCGATCGGCCGGCTCGCAGAGAAGATCTCCGCTATCACACAACGATCCTCGCCGAGAACGAGATCGGGTATCGCAATCTCATAAAGCTTGCGTCGCGTGCGTACACGGAGGGGTACTACTACAAACCGAGGATCGACGCGGAGCTTCTCGCTGAGTACAGCGAGGGGCTGATCGGCACCACTGGATGTCTCGGCGGCCACGTCCCGCAGCTCCTCGGCGTTGACGACTCGGCAGAGGACGGACGACGTCGGACGGAGCGTGACTTCGACGCCGCGCTCGCTGCCGCGGCGAAGTACCAGGACATCTTCGGCCGGGAGAATTTCTTCATCGAATTGCAGGATCACGGGATCCCCGCGCAACAGGCCATCATGGACGACCTGCTCGAGATCGGTAGGCTGATCAACGCGCCGCTCCTGGCGACGAACGACTCCCACTACACCTATGCGCACGAGGCAGACGCGCACGACGCGCTGCTCTGCATCCAGACAGGATCGGTGAAGTCGGATGAGGACCGGTTCAGATTCCACTCCCAGGAGTACTATGTGAAGTCCGCGGCCCAGATGCGGTCGCTCTTCGACGATGAGCGTTACCCCGGCGCAGCGGACAACACTCTGCTCATCGCAGAGAGAGTCGATTTCGATATCGAGTTCGGCAGGATCCTGCTCCCCGAGTTCGACGTGCCGCAGGGACACACCGAGGACACCTATCTCAGGCATCTCGTGACACTTGGCGCTTCCCGGAGGTACGGGTCCGTCACATCCGAGACGCAGGAGCGCATCGACTACGAGCTCAAAGTGATCTCAGAGATGGGATTCTCCGCGTACTTCCTGATCGTGTGGGATCTCATCGAGTACGCGTCCGGTCGAGGTATTCGCACTGGCCCCGGTAGGGGGAGCGCCGCTGGCTCGATCGTCGCGTACTGCCTCCGCATCACTGCTCTTGATCCGCTCGAGTTCGGCCTGATCTTTGAACGCTTCTTGAACCCTGGCCGAAAAGAGATGCCCGACATCGACATGGACTTCGACGAGCGGTACCGGGGGGAGATGATCAAGTACACCGCCGAGAAGTACGGTTCCGATCACGTCGCCCAGATCATCACGTTCTCCACGATCAAAGGGAAGCAAGCGATCCGAGACGCCGCAAGGGTGCTCGATTACCCGTACTCGACCGGCGACCAGCTCGCTAAGGCGATGCCTCCGGCGATCCTCGGAAAGGACGCGAGCATCGATCAGTGCCTGACTCCGCCGGGTCAGGACGCGTCGAGCTATCTGCGCGACCATTACGCAGCAGCATCCGGATTGCGGGAGCTCATCGGCTCTCTCGACGGTGCGCAGGAGATCATCGATACCGCGAAGGGGCTTGAAGGTCTCAGGCGGCAGGACTCGATCCACGCCGCCGCAGTCGTCATCTCCCCTGAACCGCTGATCAACATCGTCCCCATCCAGCAGAAGGGAGAGGATGCCGAGATCGTGACGCAGTACGAGATGCACGGCGTTGAGGCTCTCGGACTGCTGAAGATGGACTTCCTCGGTCTTCGAAACCTCGCCACGATCGAGCGTGCGCTCGAGCTGATAGAGAAGAACACGGGCAGCAGGCCCGACATCGACAACGTCCCGCTCGACGACGATGCAGTGTTCGCGATGCTCAGGCGCGGCGACTCCATCGGCGTGTTCCAGTTCGAGGGCGGTCCCATGCGCGCACTCATGCGCAACGTCGGGCCGGATCGCTTTGAGCATCTCATCACGCTCAACGCCTTGTATCGGCCCGGCCCGCTCGGAGCGGGGATGCACATCGAGTACGCGGACCGCAAGAACGGCAGGTCACCGATCGAGTATCCCCACCCCGATCTCGAGCCGATCCTGGCGGAGACGTACGGCATCATTGCCTACCAGGAACAGGTGATGCAGACCGCTCAGGTGATCGCGGGATTCTCCATGGCGGACGCGGACGATCTTCGGAAAGCGATGGGGAAGAAGATCCCTTCCGTGATGCGTGAACAGGAAGATAAGTTCATTGCCGGATGCGTCGAGAAGGGATATCCGGAAGCGCTCGGGAAGGATCTGTTCGGCTTCATCGAGCACTTCGCCGGTTACGGCTTCAACAAGAGCCACTCGGCCGCCTACGCACTCGTCGCCTACCAGACGGCGTGGCTGAAGGCACACTATCCGTCCGAGTACATGGCTGCACTGCTCACCGCGGTCAGGAAGGACAAGGACAAGACCGCGGCATACCTCCACGAGTGCCGGAGGATGGGAATCCCTGTCCTTGTGCCGGGGGTGAACGTCTCCGAGCGTGACTTTGGCGCCCGAGACGGTGAGATCGTGTTCGGGCTCTCTGCCGTGCGCAACGTCGGGGAAGCTGTCGTGGATCAGATCGTCGCGGAGCGAGAAGCGAACGGCGACTTTACGTCCTTCTTCGACTTCATCGACCGCGTCGATATCTCCGTGTTGAACAAGCGGACGATCGAGTCAATCGTCAAGGCAGGTGGGTTCGACTCGATGGCGTACACGCGGCGGGGCCTCGTCGAGGTGGCACACCAGATTGTCGATGTGACGATTGATCGACGCAGAGCCGAGCAGGCAGGGCAGTACAGCCTCTTCGGAGGGGAGACTTCCACGGTGACCGACGTGACGCAGACCGTCCCTGACCACGAATGGGACAAAAAGGTGCGCCTCGGGTTCGAGAAGGAGATGCTCGGCCTCTACATCTCGGATCACCCGCTCCTCGGCATTCAAGATATGCTCGGAAGGATGACGGACACGCTGATCCCTGGCCTGTGGGAGTGCAAGGACAAGTCACAGGCGACGATCAGTGGCGTCATCGGGTCGGTCAATCGCCGCTACACGCGCAAGGGCGACCCCATGCTGTACTTCTCCGTGGAAGACCTTCAGGGGAGCGTGGAGGCTGTGGCGTTCCCCAAGACCGTCGCGCAGTACGGTCCGATGATCCGCGAGGACGCAGTTGTCGTGCTTCGCGGAAGAGTCGACCATCGAGGCGATGACGTGAAGCTCATCGTGCACTCGGTGGTTGAGCCCGACCTGAGTGTCGAGAACAACGTGCGGGTGCGAGTGCCTTCCACGCGACTCTCCGTGAATCTCGTTGAGCAGCTCAAAGCGGTTCTGCTGAATCACCCGGGGTCTGCCCCTGTCTTTCTCCACATGACGTCCGACGCCGGGGAGAGAGTGTTGCGCATCGACGCAGCGCACAACGTCGAGCCGCGTTCGGCGCTCTTCGCCGAACTGCGCGAGCTGCTTGGACCTGGCGCGGTGTTTTAGGGCTTCTCGAAGATTCCCGTCATTCCACCATCGAGGGAGAGAGCCTCCGGGGAATGCACAGCCCGGTTACGCCGTTGCGAGATGAACCAGCGAGAGGGATCGAATGGCAACAGCGACGTGGAACGGTGCGGTCATCGCGCAGAGCGACGAGACCATCAAACTGGAGGGGAACCATTACTTCCCGCCGGAGGCTGTCGACCCCGAGTATCTCGTACGCTCCGAGACGCTCAGCTCCTGTCCGTGGAAGGGGATGGCGAGCTACTACGACGTCGTCGTCGACGGCAGGGTCAACGCCGGGGCAGCCTGGTTTTACCCGGATCCAAGGCCCGCAGCATCCGACATCAAGAATTACGTAGCTTTCTGGCGGGGCGTGAAGGTCAAGCGTTAGAAGCCTGCTGCAGTAGCGGGCGCTCGATGCCTTCACCATGAGAACCGGCAAGGACCCGGAACGCGCCGCTCATGACAGAAGGTCCTGAACGATCCCCGTTGGCTCGATGAGCTTATCGAGCTCATCGAGGTTCTGCGGCGGCGGTGTCTTCCACGGTACGGGGTACACCGGCACGTGGTATCTCGCGGAGAGTTCGTCCGCAGCATCTGACTGGCGTCTCGCCTCCGTGGCCCATGCCCGCAGATTCGTCACGGCGATTGCGTGCAGCTCTGCATCGCGTCCGCCGCGAGCGGGTCTGCTGGCGGCCTTCATCCATGCCGGGGGGAGCATGCGGTTGAAGATGATCGCGGCAGGCTCGATGTGGATGCCGTGAAGCTCGTCGAAGAATCTGCGCGTCTCATGGATCGGTGTCGGGTCGGCGGTCGTCGTGATGATGGTCGTCGCGCCCTTGAGGTAACTCTCGATCGTTCGCGAACGTTCGGAGAGGGCGTCATACATCGTTCTCAGGTCGATCAGGAAGTTGGCTACGTCGCCCAGCATCGGCCCGCCCAGGACCGCGTCGGCGATGTGGAGCATCGGTCGGGCCGTGAAACGGTACATGAGTCGCCGGCCGGGCATGTTCGACCCGGTGAGCCACTTCAAGAGCCTTCCTGAGATGAGGTCGTTCGTCATTCCCGGTGCGCGGAAGAAGTCGATGCCACCCCCCGATGGTGGAGTATCGACGACGACGACATCGAACTTCTTTGTCTCGATGTACTCGGCCATGCGCTCACCCGCCGCGTACGACTGTGCGGCAGGGAACCTGTCCGCTATGGCTCTGAAATAAGGATTCTGAAGGAGCCGTCGTCCTACTTCAGGGTCTGCATATCGATAGACGATTGCTTCCCAGGACGCCGAGACGTCGAGCATCGCTGCCCACATGCGGTCCGAGCCTGCAACGAGTGCAGGCTCATCTCCTATGTGCTCGACACCGAGCGCGTCGGCGAGGCGCTTCGCAGGATCGATGGTGAGCACGAGCGTCGACGCGCCGAGTCGCGCGATCGAAGCCCCGAGAGCGGCGGAGAGGGTTGTCTTACCAACCCCTCCGGCGCCGGTCACGACGACTGCCCGGGTCACAGCGGCACCTTGATCTCGTCTGCCAGCTTGATGGCCACCTCTCCTGGCGTGTGCACACCGAAGAGATAGGGGAGCCTCACATCGTGATCGAGGGAGGTTATCCAGCGGGCCTGGTCCTTCTCGAGGCCCAGCTGGAGTGCAGCGGCGTCCCTGAGGGCGCCGCTGCCGAGATGCTCAAGATCGCGTTCCGTGAGCCCGGACCGAGGGATGAAACGATTGATGATGACGGTTGGCCGTGGGCCGAGGGACTCTCTATCGATGGCCGTGATCGCTTCGGCCGTCTCAATTACGGGAAGCTCTGCCGGAGTAGCGACGAGGTACGTCGCTGTCACACCAGGATCGGTGAGCGTCCCCTCGAGTTTGTCGGCCTGCCGGGCAACTCCGCCTGTCGACACGAGTCGCGCGATCGTTCTCGGTGCCCTGAGGTAGGACTGGAAGAGGCCGAGAGAGGATGCGTCGACGACAACGATGTCCCACACGTTCTTCCACGTCTCGTAGATGGGCTTCCCGATGCTGATGATCTCTCGCACTCCGGGGGCGGTGTCTGCGAGCACGGAGAGTGCCTGGCTGATCGGTCCCGTCGGAGCGCCCTGGGGTACGTGGAGCTGGAGTTTGAGGTACTCGTCGAGAGCGTCCGAGCGGTTCATCTCCATGGCGAAGAGCCCCGCGCGTACTTCGGTTGGTCGGTAGGTGAGTGATGTAGCACGCAGGTGTGCAGCGAGTCCACGCGATCCGATCATGTCGATGGCAAGGACTCTGCGGCCGCGTCTCGCGTGGTCGATCGCGATCGCGGCTGCCACGGCCGACTTTCCTGTTCCGCCTTTGCCTGAGACGAAGATGAGGCGCGTTCGTGGCATCTGCCCGAGCGTAGCTCTCGCACTCTGCTCTCGTAAATGGCTCAGGAGGACCGTAGGCCGAGTGTGCGGAAGAAGGCGTGCCGCTGGGGGTTCGTGACCGAGAGAGACGCGCGGGCTCTCTCGACGGCGTCGACAAGCTCGCTTCCCGCCTCGAGTCCAACGTGTCGGGCGTCTGCCTGGTCCGCGAGCGTGGAGAT
>JASJXX010000031.1 GCA_030123765.1 Actinomycetota bacterium
CTCCGGCGGCTCCACCGATCCAACGATAGATAGGAGCAAGCCAGAAGCCTCCGCACCTGCCTCAGCGTCTGCGATTCTCATACCGACCAGATCGGGAACCTGTGTCGTCAGCACGGCGGGCAGAGGGAGGAATGCGACGTCGCTGAGATCGGCGTAGAACGCGTTGATCGCGTCGACTACGCCCTGTGATGTCGCCTGGTTGATGTTGTACGGGGAGGGAACACTGTTCGCCGCGGTGCGCCGAGCGGACTCGGTCTTGTCCACATCAGGGATCTCGGACGTCGTTCGATCAGCGACGAACCTCTCTGGAGAGGGCCGGCCGACGGTGAGGTCCGGGTCGATGTCGGGAACGCTCTCATGCCCGATGCCCAGAATCACCGACACCGAGAGGATCGTGATCGCAAGGATCGCGACGTTCACGGTGCGCCTGTACTTCACTGCCCGATCGTTCACGAACGATCTCTCTCGTCAGCCTCGTACTTCGCGTAGGCGTCGACGATCGCAGCCACTATGCGGTGTCGTACGACGTCGCCTCCTGTGAGTTCAATGAATCCGACACCGTCGACGTCCTGGAGGACGCCCCGGATGACCCGGAGCCCGGAGGGCTGCCCATCAGGAAGGTCCATCTGCGTGATGTCACCGGTGATCACCATCTTGGAGTTGAACCCAAGCCTGGTGAGAAACATCTTCATCTGCTCAGGTGTCGTGTTCTGTGCTTCGTCAAGCACAACGAACGCGTCATTGAGCGTGCGGCCGCGCATGTAGGCAAGCGGGGCAATCTCAATGGTTCCCTGATCCATGAACCGGGCGGTCTGCTCGGGTCCAAGCATCTCGTAGAGGGCGTCGTAGAGAGGCCTCAGGTAGGGTTCGACCTTCGCTGTGAGATCTCCGGGCAGGAATCCGAGGCGCTCGCCGGCCTCAACTGCGGGCCTCGACAATATGATGCGGCGGACACCACCGTTGAGCAGCGTCTCGATCGCTGTGGCCATGGCCAGGTACGTCTTCCCCGTGCCCGCAGGCCCGATGCCGAAGACGAGCGTGTACTCCCTGATCGCATCGACGTAGCGCTTCTGGCCGTGGGTCTTTGGCCGTACGACCTTCCCCCTACCCACAGAGATCGTATCGGTGAACACCCCGGACGGCTTCGGGACGTCTGCTCTCACCATGTCGATGATCCGATCGACCTGGTCAGCGTCGAGCGTCTGGCCCTCCTGGACGAGTACGAGGAGCTCCTCGATGACGGTGTGGGCTAGCACGATCTCGTGTTCATCACCCGTGATGTCGATCTCAGTGCCTCGGGCTACAAGGCGGGCGTGACGGAACGCGTTCTCGACGCGTCGAAGATGCACGTCCCTCGTACCTAACAGTTCAACCATGAGGTGATTCGAGGGAACGCGCACCCGTGCTTCAGTGTCGGGGGGATAGGTCAACGCCTAGCTCCTCGGTATTCCTGGCGACGTAGCTTGTGGGTAGCACACTGCGAATAGTGTGAGTATATCCCTCAACCCCATGTAGCTCAGGGTGTCCCGTTTGAACGGCGCTCAGGAAGGCGTCTGCTGGCGTGTGAGCTTCTCCACCAGATCCTCCTCTGAGACGTCGAGCATCATCGCGAAGAGCACAACATCCGATGCTCGGACTGTCAGCACCTTGCCGTTGAAGTCCTGGCGCTGAATCTGGATCCGCTGGACAAATCGTTTCACTACTCTCCCTGTCTCCCCCGCGAGCGCATCGATTCTTGTGAGATCGATCGGGACGCCGCCTCCGGCAACCGGCGTCACCTCGTAGGTGTCCTCTTCTGGCAGGAGCTGACTCACGGGAATGTCGTAATAGCCGGCGAGCCGCTTGAGCCTCGGGAGTGAGAGGCTTCGCTCGCCACGTTCGTATGCACCGAGAACTGCCGCCTTGAATTCACCCTCGGTCACTCGGTGCACATCTTGGAGCGACATGCCCCGCTGGAGTCGTATCGCTCGCAACCGCTCGCCGACCTTGACGTTGTACTCCATCTTCCGCTCCTGTACGTCGGATACTGAACGCACCCTGGCGACCGCGCTCAGTCACTTCATCGTACCCGATGACAACCGTTCGAGGCGAGCGAGCGAGGAGAGATCCCCGAGAACATCATCGCCGGAAGATGCCGCGCTTCCTTGCTGCCGGCCGTTCGCCGCTCAGCTCGGCATACGCGCGCAGTACGTCTTCAGCGTCTTCATCCAACTGGGTCGGGACTCTGACCTCGATGTGCACAAGCATGTCACCTCTGCTGCGCCGCTGGAGCCTCGGCACACCCCTCTTCGCAAGCCGGTACACGGTCTCAGGCTGCGTTCCCGCGGGAACTTCGAGCCTCTCGGTTCCACCTTCGAGAAGCGGAACTTCGATCTCCGTCCCAAGAGTTGCCTCCGTGAAACCGATCACGACGCGGTGATGCAGATCGTCCCCCATGCGCTGGAAGCGGTCGTCGGACTTGACACGGATCTCCACATACACGTCTCCAGGGGGCGCGCCGCGTTCGCCGGCGCCGCCCTTGCCGTTCAAGCGCAGCCTGGTTCCGGTGTCGACGCCTTCGGGCACGTCAACCGTCAACTCTCGCTCGCCGCGGACACGGCCCGCGCCACGACACTCCGTACACGGATTCTCGATGCGCTGCCCTCTACCTGCACAGTCAGGGCAATCCGCGACAGTCATCATTGCTCCGAGCATCGTCTGTCGTGCCACGCGGACACGGCCCTGGCCGTTGCATCGAGAGCATGTGATAGCACCATGGCCTGGCTCGGATCCTGAACCCTGACAGGACGAGCACGCCACCTGAGCGGGGAACGTGACATCGCGCTCAACGCCGAAGGCTGCCTCACGGAGCTCGAGATCGACTCGCACCGCGATGTCTCTGCCGTGCTCAGGTCCGCGACGGGCACCTCCGAAGCCGCTGAACCCTCCAAACCCGCCGCCAAAGAACTGCTGGAGAATGTCTTCGAGACCACCGGACTGGCTGAACAGGTCCTGGCTCCCGAAGGTGTCCCCCCGGTCGAAGCGGGCTCGCTTCTCAGGATCCGAGAGCACCTCGTAGGCCTCTGCCACCTCGCGGAAGCGCTCCTCCGCGTCCGCGTCGCCATGGTTCGCGTCGGGATGCGTCTCTCGGGCAAGCCTACGGAAGGCCTTCTTGATCACCTCGGGGCTCGCGTCCTTCGCAACGCCGAGTATCTGGTAGTAATCCTTCACAGTTCTGTCCCGAAACTGCTCTCAAGACCTTCGGACACGCTCTCCACGACCCGAATGGTCCGGCCGTAGTTCATGCGCATAGGTCCGATCACGCCCATGCGTCCACGCGCTCCCGAGGGTGTCTGATACGTCGTCGTGATCACCGCGAGGTCAGGTTCATCTCCCAGGTCCGGACCGATACGAACACGAAGTCCATCGGCGTCGTCGCTCATGAGGTCGATCAGCGCAGCTTCTTCGTCCAACAACTCCAACAGGTGCTGCACCATCGAGAGGTCGCTCCACAGCGATGCCATCTGACTCGTTCCACCGACGTACACCTCGCGAACACCGACCGGGCGTCGCGCAAGCTGGTCGCTCACGGGGGTGATGATCCGTTGCAGCATCGCGGGGATGTCGGATGCGGCGAGTCTTTCCGCCTCGGGATCGTCGAGGGACCTCCCTTCGAACGCCGCAGCGATGAGCCGCTCCGCCGTCTCGAGCGTGTCTCTGTCCACCGAGACCCCAGTGTCGACGAATTCCTGGTACACGCGTCCTGACTCAGCGATCGCGACGGCGAGCACGACCGTGCCACCGAGCGGAACCAGGCGTACGTCCTTCACGATCTCGTTCGTCACCGCAGGACCGACCACGACAGCGGGATAGGCGGTCAGGTCGCTCACCAGGTTCGAAGTCTCACGAAGAACCTCTGAGATCTGGCTGTGAACCTGCTGGAAGAATTCGTCGATCTGTCTCCTCGTCGTCTCTCGCAGACGGGTGGGCGACAGGTGATCGACGTAGAATCGGTACCCGTGATGAGTAGGGATCCGACCCGAAGATGTGTGCGGCTGAACCACGAAACCGTAGGATTCGAGCTGGCACAGATCGTTACGAATCGTCGATGAGGACACCTCGAGACCGCTCAGGCTGAGAACCGTCTGGGAGCTCACGGGTTCACCCGTGCGGATGTGTTCCTCAACAAGAGCTTTCAAGACATCTGATTTTCGGTCGTCGAGCATGTCTGAAAGTTAGCAATCATGCCAGGAGACTGATAACGCTTCTCGCGCTACGGCGTCAGTCATCATCGGTTCGATGATTCGCAGCCGGCCGTCACCGGCCTCAAGGATGCCCGCTTGGATGAACCGTCGCCCTGCCTCAGACGCTGCGAAGCGCTCCGCAGTCGGCGTAAGCGGTGTACCTGCAGCAAGCCGGAGACCGAGCATCAGCCGGTCACGCTCTTGGTGGAAGTCATCGAGATGCTCGACACCGACCCGGGGCCGCTCCCCTGCCTCGATCGCTCCGAGATACCGATCGAGCCTGCGATGGTTCCGCTCTCGTCGACCCCACCGATGGTCGTGGGCGCCAAGACCGAACGCAACGTACTCGCCGTGGGCCCACGTGGAGAGGTTGTACCTGCACACGTGTCCGTCCCTGGCATGGTTCGACACTTCGTAGCGCACAAATCCGTGACCGCTCGCTACATCGCAGAAACGGTGGTAGCGGTCCGCCTGGACATCGTCATCCGGTGCCGGGGCTCCCGCTCTGATCTCGCGCGACAGCGCTGTTCCCGGTTCAACGGTGAGCGAGTAGGTCGAGATGTGGTCAACCTCAAGTGCCATCGCCGCGGCAATCGACCTCTCCCACGACGCAGCTGTCTCTGCGGGATGGCCGAAGATGAGATCGATCCCCACGGACGAAATCCCAACTGTCCTCACCCCCGAGACGGTACGCGCGATCGCGTCAGGGTCATGCAAACGGCCGAGGGCGTCCAGGACGGCCGGGTCAAAAGATTGGGCTCCTATCGACACGCGGGTAAAACCTGCATCCACGAGGCCTCGGCCGTACTCGTCGCTCCAGTCCTCAGGATTCACCTCGAGACTCATCTCAGCACCCTCGGACAGACCGAACTGAACCTCGAGTGCCCCGATGACGCGTTCGAGAAGCTCTGGCGCGAGCCTCGACGGAGTCCCTCCTCCGAAGTTGACGGCGTCAAGAGGGCCGAAGTCGGCCGCCATTCCGATCTCAGCAGCCACGGCGCCGATGTACGTGGTGTGGTCGGCAGCGCCGCCAGCCGACTCGTCGACGATCGCGAAGTCGCAGTAAGGACAGCGCCGGGCACAGAACGGAACATGGATGTATGCCGACTTCCAGCTGGCAGCAAGGTCGGCGAGCACCGGGCTGTCCGGTGGATACTCGGCAGTGGAGTCAGTCGGATCCATCGTCGTGATCAGTCTTCCGAGATCCTCAGCGCAGCAACGAACGCTTCCTGTGGCACCTCGACGCTGCCAACCATCTTCATCCGCTTCTTGCCCTCTTTCTGACGCTCGAGGAGCTTGCGCTTGCGCGTGATGTCGCCGCCGTAACACTTGGCCGTCACATCCTTGCGCTTGGCCTTGACGGTCTCTCTGGCGATGATGCGCGAGCCGATGGCTGCCTGGATCGGCACGTCGAAGAGCTGCCGCGGGATGAGCTCACGCAGCTTGTGCACCATGGCTCGACCATACGCGTAGGCCCTGTCCTTGTGCACGACCGTGGAGAAGGCGTCGACCGACTGCGCGTTGAGCAGAATGTCGACCCTGACCAGGTCAGAGATCCTGTACTCAGCGGGCTCGTAATCGAGCGACGCATACCCGCGGGTCCGTGACTTCAGCATGTCGAAGAAGTCGAAGACGATTTCGGCGAGCGGCATCAGGTAGTGCAGCTCGACGCGTTCAGGGCTGAGGTAGTTCATCTCACCCATCTCGCCCCGCCTGGACTGCACGAGTTCCATCACCGTGCCGATGTACTGAGACGGGGTGATGATCATCACCTTCACATACGGCTCCTCGATCGAGAGGAGACGCCCCGAGTCGGGGAGGTCCTGCGGACCGTGCACGATCTGCTGTCCTCCATCGACGAGGTTCGCGCGGTACTCCACAGAGGGTGCGGTAGCGACAAGATCCAGGGAGTACTCACGCTCAAGTCGTTCTCTGACAATCTCCATGTGGAGAAGCCCGAGGAACCCGACACGGAACCCGAACCCGAGCGCCCGACTCGTCTCAGCTTGATACAGGAGGGAGGAGTCGTTGAGTCTGAGCTTGTCAAGGGCTTCCCTGAGTCGTTCGAAGTCGTCACCATCCGTTGGGAACAAGCCCGAGAACACCATCGGCTTGGGCTCGTCGTAGCCGGAGAGAGGCTCAGACGCACCCTTGTCGGCATTCGTGAGCGTGTCGCCGACGCGGATGAGGCCAATATCCTTCACCCCGGTCATGAGATAGCCGACTTCACCTGCGACGAGGCTGCCCGTACGTTCGATCTTCGGCCGCCGAACGCCGACCTCGTCAACGTCAAGGTCCACGCCCCGCGCCATGAGCCGAACCCTTTCGCCCTCGGTGAGAGAACCGTCCACGACACGAACAAGCGCGACGACACCCCGGTACGTGTCGTAGTAGGAGTCGAATACGAGAGCCCGGAGGGGCGCTTCGGGTCTTCCGCCGGGTGGGGGCAGTGTCTCAACGATCGCCTCGAGAAGGTCGTCGATGCCGGCGCCGGATTTGGCCGAGACCATGACCGCGTCACCCGGATCCCCCCCGAGAACGCCGGAGAGCTCACCAGCTGCACGGTCGGGATCGGCAGCCGCGAGGTCGATCTTGTTGACGACGGGGATGATCTCCAGCCCGCTCTCTACGGCGAGATAAGCGTTCGCGAGCGTCTGCGCTTCAACACCCTGGGAGGCGTCCACAAGCAGGAGAGCTCCCTCGCAAGCCGCAAGCGACCGCGAGACCTCGTAGGAGAAGTCCACGTGGCCAGGAGTGTCGATGAGATTGAGCTCGTACTCGTCACCGTTCGCTGCCGTGTAGTCGATCCGCACGGCGTTCGCCTTGATCGTGATGCCACGTTCTCGCTCGAGATCCATTTCATCGAGAACCTGATCGCGCATGTCTCGCTCGGAGATCGCCCCGGTTCGCTCCAGGAGGCGATCAGCCAACGTGGACTTTCCGTGGTCGATGTGAGCAATGATGCTGAAATTACGGATACGCGACTGATCTATGGGTATCTCCGGCGGGAAGAGACTTGAGTGTACCGTTGCCCAGCATTGGTACTATCCTCTCGACGACTCCCGCCACACCTCGTGAGGTTTTTTTCGTTATGGCCAACATCAAATCCCAAATCAAACGCAATCGCCAAACCGTACGGCGCAATCAGCGCAATTCGGCGATCCGCTCAGAGCTGAAGACCCGCACGAAACATGCCCTCCAGGCGGCCGAGGCCGGCGACCAGGCGAAGGCGGAGGAGATGCTTCAGATCGCTCAGAAGCGATTCGACACTGCAGTCACCAAGGGTGTCATGCACAAGAACACAGCCGCACGCCGAAAGGCCCGCCTCACGGCGCAGGTGCGCACTCTCCTCGCTTAGTCCCCATGACAGGTATCGAGGGCACCCTCCTGACTCCTACGGCTCTCAAGAAGCTGCAGGACGAACTCGAACATCTCACGACGGTCGGTCGTGATGAGATCGTTGCGCGCATTGCAGAAGCGAGAGCCCACGGGGATCTCAAGGAGAACTCCGAATACGACACTGCGAAGAATGACCAGGGCCTCATGGAGGCTCGTATCCGCCAGCTCAAGCACGTCACCGACAATGCGCTCGAGCTTGAGGTCGAAGAGTCGTCCGTAGTCACAGTTGGCACCATCGCAACGGTGATCGACGACGACGGGGACGAGATGGAATTCTTCGTCGCACCCTCAGAGAACAAGATCCCGGGCCTGCTGCTCGCCTCGCCCGACAGTCCTCTTGGCGCTGCTCTGCTCGGAGCCACACCCGGCGACGACGTCTCCTACGACGCTCCCGGAGGCACCTTCACCTATCATCTCAAGGCGATCAGGCCGTACGAGGGTTAGCCGGGCATCCTCTCTCTGTCTCGGGAGCATCTGCGTCGCTCAACGGGAGAGACATCAGACGCCGATACGTGCGCAGGACGCCGTCCTTCGCCGTTTGGTAGATTCAATCCATGAAGGTCCTCGTTACCGGTGCGACCGGCTACATCGGCGGTCGGCTCGTGCCACGGCTCCTCAGTCACAGCTTCGAGGTGCGATGCATGTCTCGCGACCCCGATCGGCTTGCCCTCGATCCGTGGCGTGATGACGCTGAAGTCGTCGTGGCGGACGCCCTTGAGCCCGAAACTCTCGAAAGGGCCCTTGACGGATGCGACGCCGCCTATTACCTGATCCACGCCATGAATGGTTCGGCGAAGGGCTTCGCCTACGAAGGCCGGAGAGCGGCGCGCAACTTCGGATTGGCGGCAGAGCGATCTGGCCTCAGACGAATCGTGTACCTCGGTGGTCTTGGCTCAGACGACGGACGCCTCTCGGAGCATCTAGCGAGCCGACATGAGGTCGGGCAGATCCTGGCGTCGCACGCCACTCCGGTCGTGGAGCTCCGAGCTGCGGCGATTATCGGGTCCGGCTCGATGTCCTTCGAGATGATCCGGCACCTCACCGAAGTGCTCCCCGTCATCATGAAACCGAAGTGGTTAGGAACGCTCTGCCAACCGATCGCCGTGCGAAACGTGCTCGAGATCCTGGTCGCCGCACTTGATGATCCCGAGTTGGTGGACGGCATCTACGACATCGGTGGACCGGACATCCTCACCTATGAGGCAATGATGCAGACGTACGCCGAAGTCGCTGGCCTCAGGAGGCGTCTCGTCGTGCCGCTGCCGATCTTCAGTGCGCGCTTGTCACCCCTCCTCGTCGGCCTGGTGACGCCACTCCCCGTCGGGATCGCGCGCCCGCTCATTCAGAGTCTCCTCAACGATGTTGTCGTGACGAACCCCTCGCCGCCAGGATTCCATCCGAAGAACCTCATTCCCTACAGCGAAGCGCTGTCAAGGGCGCTCGCTCGAACCTCCGACTTCGAAGTCGAGACTCGATGGTCTGACGCCTTGGGGACTCCCGCTGCACCGTTGCCAGGTGATCCGGCCTGGGCAGGTGCGAGGATGTACGTCGACCGAAGGGTCGTCGACTCGGCGGCTCCCGCGGACGATCTGTTCTGGGCGGTTACCCGCATCGGCGGCGACGTCGGCTACTACGCGATGAACTGGACGTGGACTCTTCGGGGTTGGTTCGATCGGCTGATCGGTGGGGTCGGGCTGAGGCGGGGCAGACGACATCCCGAGGAGCTACGTCCGGGCGAGGCCCTTGACTTCTTTCGCGTCGCCAGGATCGACCTCGAGGGGCGCCGGCTGTTGCTGCGCGCCGAGATGAAGGTGCCCGGCACGGCGTGGCTCGGATGGTCCATCGAACCCTCCGACGCCGGTGCCCAGCTGGTCCAGATCGCTCGATTCGCTCCAAAGGGCGTCACGGGAAGAATCTACTGGTGGGTTCTCCTGGTGTTCCACGCTCCAATATTCAGAAGGATGGCGAAGCGGATCTCTCACGCTGCCGAGCAGAGAGACGTCTGACGGCAGGCGACGCAGTCGAACAGTCGTCACGTCATCCAGCGGCACATCGCGACAGTCAACCGCTCGAGTGTGACGCGGTGGGTCGCCTCAGGCTGCGTCTTCAGCGTGAGGTCCGCCTTCGCAAGTGCACGTACGGACTTCGCCAGGCCCTGCTTGGGGGCGCGGTTCTTGGACTGCCACACCTTCTTCGTCGCGTAGGAATCCGGGTTGGCGCCTGCCCAGGCTGCGAACGTGTCGTAATCGGGTGCGACCGCGGCGAGCGACCGCTTCCTCACCTCACCCTCGAGGTACGCGAGCAGGATGAGCGGATGCTGGTGCTGGAGGAAATCCGAGAGCCGCCGAAGCGCCTGACCTTCGTCTCCTGACATGATCGCGTCGCCGAGGAACCACAACGGTTCGTCGGGACGGTTCGTAAATCGGCCCTTCACGTCATCGGCTGCAATTGTGGTGCCACCGATCGAGAGCTGGTCAAGCGCTTGAGCCATCGCAGCCGTATTCGACCCGAAGCGAGTCAGCATCTCGCTTCGAGCATTCTGACCGATGCGGAGACCTCGCCGTTTCGCCTCCTCCGTGAGCCACAACGCAGCGTCTCGCTCATTGAATCCCTTCACCGTGGAGAGACCACCCGATGCCTTCACCGCGTTCCGTATCGGGGTGGGAAGCGACCCGATGGCAGTGAACACGGCGACCACCTGGTCCGGATCAGCGCTCGCGAGGAGATCCGTGACGGTGTCTACCTCGGCCTTCAAGAGGTGGTGGGCGTCGACGATGAGCACACCGGTGACGCCACCGAACAGTGACCCCGATTGGAGTGCGGGGATCATCGCAAGCACGTCGTCGCGCAGCATCCCTCCTTCGTGCGAGGAACCCGATCCCTTCTGCGGAACATCGATCCTGGTCGGCTCGTCGACACCGGCCTCGTCAAGGATCTCCGATGCCCTCATGAGCATCCGTTCACGCTCGGACGGACCTGCACTCCGGGGGCCTGTGACCGCGTACCACGACATGGCACACAACATAGCCAGGACCACGTTCATGGCGCAGCAGCCAGGGGGATGACGATGTCACCTTCAAGATGGGTGTGCCTCACCTCGACGCCTGCCTCCGTCAACGTTGCGACGACCTCTGGATTCGGATGGCCGTACCGGTTCACGCCGTATGACAGAACAGCGACACCACCGGCGGTCCGTTCTAGCCACGCCAGATCGGTCGCGCCAGATCCGTGGTGGGGAACGACAAGAACATCCGCGCGCACTGGCGGCAGCTCCCTCTGGGCCACTGCTCCCACGTCTCCTCCAACGAAAGCAGTCCTCCCTGCACCGATCCACAGCACGATCGAACCGTCGTTCTCGCCTGCGTAACGACGTCGTGGGCCGAGTATGTCGATGCGAATCGACTCCGTCGTGAATCGGTCTCCCTCCCCGACGGAGCGCACCTGAACCCCTCCCGAATGTGCAGCCCGAATGGCATCATCGAGAAACGTCCCGCGAGGAGCGAACTCGGGTATCCAGAGACGATCAGCCCGTCCACTGGCCAATAACTCGACGACTCCCCCGGCGTGGTCCTGGTCACCGTGAGTGACGACGACGAGCGACAGATGTGTCACGCCGTTGCGCCTGAGGGCACGATCAAGTTCGCGAGGATCGGCGCCCCCGTCGATGAGCACTACCTCGCCGGAAGGATCCTGGAGCAGGATCGCGTCGCCCTGGCCGATATCGAGCACAACCATGGTGGGAACGGTCGGCCACGCCGAGGGCGCAGCCATCGCCCACATCAGCATCAACGCAGTGGCCGCGAGTCCTATCGGTCTCGTCCTCCTCCCAACCACTGACACGCCGACGAGTACGGCACCCACTGCAGCGACGATCCCGAGCTGGGGCCCTGATGCTGCGATGCCTGCAACTCCGAGGATGGCGGATCCACCGAGCGTCACAAGCGGCTTTACGAGGGGTACGACAACCGCCACTGCACCAAGCGCGGTCGTGATCATCACGATCGGCGCAACGATCAAGTTCGCAACCGGCGCCATGAGCGGGATGGTTCCGAACACGGCGAGGATGATCGGTGCCACAGCGATCTGAGCTGCGACCGTAACGAACAACGGGATGAAGAACCACCGGGGTCTCCGCTGAGATGCCGCTACGACTCCAATGAGGACGCCTGCGGTCGCTGCCACCGAGAGCTGAAATCCAACGGAGAAGGCGAGATGGCCAGAGACGAGGAGAAGTAACGTCACGGCGACCCCGAGCGCCATCCACGGGTCGAACGGTATGCCGAGAAGAGCCCCTACGAGAGGCACCGCAGCCATCACCGAGGCTCTGATGACAGAAGGCTCCCACCGTGTCACGACCGCGAACACGGCCAGTGCGATGATGCCGCCCACGACGCGCGGCACAGGCCGCACAGAGATCGGAGCAGTGAGGAACCACCACGCGAGCAGAAAGAGCGCCACGTTCGAACCGGACACGGCGATGTAGTGGGCAAGTCCAGCTCTCCTGAGGTCTTCCTCGTCACTGGCCGCGAGCTGGTCGGTGTCCCCGATGAGGAGTCCTCGAACAAGGCCGTCGGTCGGTGAGGACCCGTCGTACACCGAGATGACGCGTCCACGTATCGAATTCCCGATTCGCACGATCGGGTTCGTCGACGCACGCTCCGCAACGACCTCATCCACCCGAAGTACCCCGGCGACCAGCTCATCGCGCACCCTGAAGACACGCGCGGTGAGTTCGCCTGACAGAGTCAGCGTGGACCCGGTAGCTGTCGTCGGGTCGAGACCGATCACCGCCAATCTCGGTCCCTGCCACGGGATGCCGTTGATGGATCGAGGCTCGACGACCACGCGTCCATACGAGTGGGCTGCCGCTCCCTCCGCGACGCGGACGGTGAGCGTCACCTGCCCCTGCGGTATCGCCGCGTGCTCGATCGCTGCGGTGCGCATGCCTGCGACGATGCCTGACAGCGCACCTGCACCAAAGAACAGAGCCGCCACGACGATCACGGTGCGGCGTCGCATCAGCGCAATGCTCAGCACGACCGCGAACACCCCGACTCCGAGGCGTGCCGACGTGAATCCGATCACTACTCCGGACCAGGTCGCGACCGCCGCCACGAGGCTCCAGCGCCCTGGCGTCGAGAGCCCGATGTTCACGGACGTGCGATCGCGTCCCGCATGAGAGCCAGCTTCGCTTCACCGATCCCCGGAACGTCGAGCAGGTCTTCGACCGTGAGAAACGGTCCACGATCGTTACGGAGAGCGACGATGCGCTCCGCGAGGACCGGTCCCACTCCTGGCAGCGCCTCAAGGTCTGACGCGGTCGCCGTGTTGAGATCGATCCCGGGGGCGGCATCAGATCCGCCCGCGGCGCCGTGGGGGAGGAGCTCTGGGACGATGACGCGCTCCCCCGCACGCACCGTCGCTGCAAGATTGATAGATGCGAGATCTGCCGATCGCGTTGCTCCGCCAACGGCAGCCACCGCATCCGCGACGATTGCACCTACCGCGAGCTCGACGACCGCGGGCGCAACGACGGCGCCAGAGACGTGCACCCGTATCGTCAGGGACTCAGGCAGTTCCGATGCCGTGTCGAGGACTGGATTCGGTGCCTCCTGAACATCGCCGATCCCGAACCAGATTGCCCCACCGGCCACGGCGAGCAGAGCTACGCCGGCGACTGTCACCGCGAAGTTCGTTTGGCTGCGATCCATCTCGTCGCCCCAGTCACCGCGCCACACCGTAGGTATACCTCACCACGAGGCGCGCAGGAAGGACCCTGTCTCGCTACTGACCGACTAGAAGAACCGGATAACCGCTTCTATCTGTTCGAGCTGGATCTCGGCCCACTCGAGGATCGCGTTGCCGTACAGCAAGCTCACGGCAGCCAGCAGGTTGATCCCTGAATGGATTGCGATGGCGAGAGAGAGGTCGCCACGCTTGAGCGTTACTCGTGCAAGCACTACACCAAGTATGAACAGGCCGGGCACCACAGCGATCGCATCTCTATCGAAGAGATGCACTCCCGCGAACACGCCGGCCGAGACCAGAGCGGCCGGCCACGCACTCATCGATCTGCGGAGAATTGAGAGAAGCATGCCCCGAAAGATGATCTCCTCGATAATCGGCGCGGCGACGGCTACCGAGAGGAGTATCGCGAGCTGTTCACCAAGCGCCTCTGCGGACGCCGCGATATCACCAACACCCTGGGAAGGTGGGCCGTCGGGCCAGAGCCAGACGATGAATGGGGCGGTGATGAGAGCGATCAACAGCTGGAGACCCATACCGGCAAAGACACCCCACCACTCCGACGCCCTGACGATGAGGCCTACGTCGGCTGCCAGAGATCCCGATCCCCTTGTGCGCGACAACCACCAGACCATCATGAAGCTCGCGAGCGCCTGGCTTCCGAAGATCGCAGAGAACGGCACGGGAGCAAACGGGTCTACCCCCATCGCGACCACGGCAGCCACCACGAACACCGATGCGAACGCTCCGGAGAAGAAGACGATGAGAACGTCCCAGTACCGCCAGCGGGCAACCGGCAGATAGCCGGTCGGTGGGGGTGGCGCCGTCAAGCTGCTTCCCTCGTGGCACGCTCAACAACGTCGAACGCCACCGCCTCAAAGCTGATGGCCCGGTACGCCGTAGCGTGATCCAGGCCGAGCACACGGTTGCACAGATACTCGCCCACATAACGCCCCAGGAACACCAGACGGCCCTCCCGGCGCCACTGGCCGACATGGACCAACTCGTGCAGGAGCAGGCTCGTGTTCTCGCCGCTCACCACAGCGTCGAACAGCTCTTCGCTCACGTAGATAGTGTTTGCAAGAGTGATCGCATCCACGGAGGACCCGAGCGTGGCACGCAGCCACTCCGGCATGGCGCGCAGCCACACATCGGTCGCGTCGAAGTCACCGGTGTTGAGACCGGAGCGCCGAATGACGACGGCAGCAGGAACTCTCACACGACAAGGCTGACGACGTTGGGGAGACGCGCGATCACTCTTCGGGGCTGCGCTCCGCGCATGTGCGCCTGAACCCGTTCAGATGCGAGGGCAAGAGCCACGGCTTCATCTTCGGTGATTGCGATGGGTACGTCGATCCGGTCTCTCACCTTGCCATTCACCTGTACAACCATGGTTGCTGTGTTCTGTGCGATGAGGGACTTGTCGCACACAGGCCATGGAGCGGTCACGACCGAGCCCTCCTTCTCCATCCGATGCCACAGCTCCTCACAGATGTGGGGTGCCATCGGCGCGAGCAACCTCGGGAAGATGTCAGCGATGTCCGCGGGCACCCGGTCGAGACCGACGAGGGCATTGTTGAGTTCGAAGAACCTCGCGATCGCCGTGTTGAAGTGAAGACTCTCCATGTCCTTGCTCACCGCTTCGATCGTTCGATGTAACAACACCTGGAGCTCCCCTTCAGATGGTGTGTCCGAAACGAGCACATCGCCTGTGTCCTCGTCGATGAAGTTCCGCCAGAGTCGTTGGAGGAACCGGTGGACACCGACGATGTCCTTCGTCGACCAGGGGCGTGACGTGTCGAGCGGGCCCATGAACATCTCGTAGAGGCGGAGGGAGTCGACGCCGAACTCGTCGAAGATGTCGTCAGGGCTCACGCCGTTCTTCAGGGACTTACCCATCTTCCCGTACGTCCGGGTCACTTCCTCACCCTTGTAGGAGAATGACTCTTGCGTCTCGACCACGTCTTCGACGGGGACGTACACGCCTCGGGCATCCTGATAGGCGTCAGCGAGAATGTACCCCTGGTTGAAGAGCTTCCCGAACGGCTCCTTCGTCCCGACGTGACCGAGGTCGTTGAGTACCTTGTGCCAGAAACGGGCATAGAGGAGATGCAACACGGCATGTTCGACGCCACCGACGTACAGATCGATGCCATGCTCACCCATCCAGTACTGCTCGGCCTCCGGCGCGACGAGGAGATCTGAGTTGTGTGGGTCGAGGTAGCGCAAGTAGTACCAGCATGAGCCAGCCCACTGCGGCATCGTGTTGAGCTCCCTCGTGTAAGGCACGCCATCGATCTCGACGTGCTTCCAGTCGTCGGACGCCCTGGCGAGGAGTGGCGTCGGGTCGGCGTTCTCGTCATCGGACGCGTGGGGCCTGTAGTCGTCGACCTCGGGGAGGCGCAGCGGCAGCTCGTCATCAGGTACCGCGAGGAGTTCGCCATTCGGGCCGTGGAGGATCGGGATCGGCTCGCCCCAGTACCTCTGGCGGGAGAAGAGCCAGTCACGCAGTTTGTACGTGACGGTTCCCTTACCCGCGCCGTTGGCCTCGAGCCATTGGATTATGCGCACCTTCGCGTCGGGGATGCTGAGGCCGTCGAGGAACCCCGAGTTGATTGCAGGCCCTGTGCCCGTGTAGGCGTCACCGTCAAAGTCGGACGGCGGTTCAACCGTCCGAACGATGGGAAGATCGAAAGCGTCGGCAAACTCCCAGTCGCGTTCGTCCTGGCCGGGGACAGCCATAATCGCTCCCGTGCCGTACCCCATGAGAACGTAGTCAGCGATGAAGATGGGGACGTCCTCGCCCGTCAGCGGGTTCAGTGCGAACGAACCGGTGAATACGCCAGTCTTCTCTCTGTCCTCGATCTGGCGTTCAAGATCCGTCTTTCGCGATGCCACGAGACGATAGGCAGCTACTGCGTCACGCGGGGTGTCGATGCCGAGCGTCCAGGAAGGTTTCGTGCCGTCTGGCCACGCGCTCAGGGTGATCTCGTCAACGAGGGGATGTTCGGGAGCCATCACCATGTAGGTCGCTCCGAAGACGGTGTCAGGCCGCGTGGTGAACACGCGCATCGGGTCGTGGCCTTCGATATCGAAGATGAGCGTTGCACCTTCGGATCTGCCGATCCAGTTCCGTTGCATCGTCTTGACCGACTCAGGCCACTCGACCATCTCGAGCTCGTCGATGAGGCGATCGGCATAGGAGGTGATGCGGAGCATCCACTGGCGGAGCGGCCGCTGATATACGGGGTGGTTGCCGCGTTCCGATCGACCGTCGACGGTTACTTCTTCGTTCGCAAGCACGGTCCCGAGCGCCGGGCACCAGTTGACCGGCACCTCGTCGATGTAGGCGAGGCGTTGGCTATCGAGGTACTCCCTGCGCTCCGGCTCCGGCACGTTCTGCCACATGACTCCGTCGGCGGAACGCAGACCGTACTCAAGTTCCTCCACGAGTTGAGCGATCGGGCGGGCTCTCTGCTGCTCGACGTCGAACCACGAGTCGAACAGTCTCAGGAAGATCCACTGCGTCCAGCGGTAGTACTCCGGGTCCGTCGTTTCGAGCTGGCGGTCCCAGTCGTAAGAGAAGCCGAAAGCCTTGAGCTGCCTCGTGTAGTTGGCGATGTTGCTCTCGGTCGTCAAACGAGGATGAACGCCGGTCTCTATCGCGTACTGCTCGGCGGGCAGTCCGAAGGAGTCGAACCCCATCGGGTGCAGCACGTTCGCTCCCCGCATTCGGTGGTAGCGCGAAAAGATATCGGTGCCTATGTAGCCGAGGGGGTGCCCGACGTGGAGGCCTGCACCGGACGGGTAAGGGAACATGTCAAGGATGTACATCTTCGGCTTCGTTGAATCGAAGCCCGGGTCGCCCGGGTTCGGAACGCGGTACATCTCCTGGGCTTCCCAGGCCCGCTGCCACCGCTCCTCAATTTCACGGAAGTCGTACGACGCCATTGTTCTCCTCGCGAACCCCGGAAGCGTAGCGCCCTCCCCCACTCCTGGAAGTCCGGCGCCGTTACTCCCCGTATCTGGGGAGTACCGGCGCTCGACCGGATCAGCGGGCAAGGTCGGGATCGTCCTGGATCGCCCTCGTGCGGATCGTGTGTGCGGAATCGCCAGACAGGATTCCGCCACGGCCGAAGAGGCGCCCGGACTGCCAGTTCGAGAGACCGAGCTCTGGCCTGTTGAGGGCGTACTGCCCGTCGACCCAGCGGGTGAAACCGTTGCCGACGAAGGGTGCGTCGACACCTGTGAAAAATGCCGCGTGGGCCTCAGCGCTCCTAGAAATGAGCGACACGACGAATCTCGGGCTGTACCTGTTGAACCACTCGATCGCTTGCTCGACCGTGTCGACGACAGCGAGCGTGATCTCGGGGCTCTCCTCCCACTCCCACTCCTCCCCGAGGTCCTTCTCTGCGATCCACACGGCTTGGGACTCCATCACATCGCCTTCGGCCCGTGAGATCGGCACGGTCCTGTCGAACCACCCGTCAGGCACGTAGCCACGTGACGCCTCGAGCACATGCAGCTTCGGATTTGCGCCGCGCCGCTCCCCGGCACGCTCAAGAGCGTCAAGCACGACCGGCACGAGATCCCCTGCACGAGCCGCCGGGATGCAGAGCGTGTTGAGAGTGTTGCAGACCTTCCGGTCGAGCGAGTGGTACACGGCTGCAGCAAGATCATCCGCGTCAGCGTCGTCACCGGCAACGATCCACGCGCCACCGGTTCCGTGGAGGCTGACGACGTTCCCCGCCTGGCGGGCAACAGCGCCCAGCAGCGTTGTTGCACTTCCCGAGCCCCTCGCGACTGCGAGAGCGAGCCTCTCATCACCCATCATCGCGAGGCCCGCCGCACGGGATCGGCTCGCAACAAGCGACGCAGCGCCTTCGGGTAGACCACTGGCAGCAAGGGCGGGATCGAGCGCGTGTTCAACGATCGCCTCGGCCGTTCCCAACGCGTCAGATCCAATCCGGAATACGACGGTGTTGCCGCCGCGCAGCACACCCGTGGCATCGGCGAACACGTTCGGGCGGCCCTCGAAGACGAATCCGATGACTCCGAGCCCGTCTGCAACCAGCTCGACGCGCCACCGTTCGTGCACGACGGTGTCAACGACAAGGCCGCGCCCGGATGAGGCTGCGGCCCAGCTGCGGAGGCCTTCGATCATCTCCCGACGCATGGCATCGTCGAGGATCAAGCGGGTCGCGCTCGCACCTCGCTCTCTAGCTGACGCGACGTCCTGCTCGTTCGCAGCGGCGATCAGCCTGAATCGGGCGTCATCGCCAAGTGCGTCGGCGAAGTGGAGGTAGAACTGTGTGACCTGGTCATCGGTGACGGAGCCCATCGCCCCGAAGGCCTCGACAGCGCTCGCAACGGCATCTCGCGCGATCGTGGCGACGCCGGCGGGGATGTGCACCAGCTCGCCCGAGTGTTGCAGGACGATGACGGCGTCGCCCGGCTCGAATGCCGCTGCGAGCTCTTCAGATACGTACGTGACGTTGGTGCCGCCCCACGGAATCGCCATGCCCGGCGAGAGCGACGTGAGCCGTTCATGCTTCATCGCCACATCGTACTCCCTCCGGTCTAACGTCGAATCTCCCCGTATCCGGGGAGATTCGACGTTAGACCGGCAGTGACGTGCATCAGTAGACGAGGACGACGTGGAGCAGCCCGTCGAATCGTGCTCGGCCGTTGAGGACCGAGAGCTCGAGGAGTATCGTGGCTCCGAGAACGCTCCCTCCGGCCTTCTCAACGAGCTCCTTGCTGGCAGCGAGTGTGCCGCCGGTGGCCAGGACGTCGTCGACAATCAGCACCCGGTCGCCTCCGGAGAAAGCGTCTGCGTGAATCTCAAGGGTGTCGGTGCCGTATTCGAGGTCGTACGTCACCGAGACCGTGTCGCGGGGCAGCTTCCCTGGCTTGCGCACAAGGCCTACACCCGACCCGATGCGCTCAGCGATCGATCCGGCGAGCAGGAAGCCTCGAGATTCGATGCCAACGACGATATCGACGCGGGAGTCGATGAACGGCTCAGCCATCTCGTCAACTGCCTGAAGGAACGCTGTAGGGCTCGCGAGGAGTGGCGTGATGTCCTTGAACACAATGCCCTGCTCGGGGAAGTCAGGCACGTCAGTGATGTACTTGTAGAGATCGACCATGCGCGACAGGGTAGCCACGGAGGCGTCGGTGTCCCTTCTACCGGCCGAACTTCCCTGCCGATCGGGCTCAGCCGAAGCGGGCAGACTCAAAGAGTTCGTCGAACGGCGCCGTGGCCAGCTCAAATACCCGGTCCGCGGCTCCGTAGTACACGTAGACCGCTCCGTCCAGGACCGGGCTCGCCGACGAAAACACGACGTTGGGCACGGCACCATGCAACTCCCACTCCTGCTCGGGTTCGAAGATCGGCTCAAGAGGCCGATTGATGACGATGCTCGGGTTCTCGAGGTCGAGAAGACAAACTTCCAGGCGGTGATGTGATCGTCGTCGGACTCGGCGAGCCAGATCGACGGTGGTGGACTGCGGTGGAACGCTACGAAGCGGCCCTGCAGGTTGTGAGGGAGCAGAGAGTGGTCCTTGTTGTCTTCACCGCGCACGAGAGGTCCGATGCGATCCCAGACGATCAAGTTGTCACTCCGAGCAAACATTGGAGTTATCGTGCCGTCGCGTCCCCCGTCAGTGCCGTACGTCGTGTAGCGCACGTAACACGTGCCATCAAGTTCGACGACGCGGGGGTCTTCGACTCCGAGAATCTCAAGCGGGCCTTCGAGCGCCCTTCCCCCAAGGAACGCTCCCCAAGGGTCCGTGTACGCGTGCGACCGGCAGACGTAGACAGCGATTTCGGCACTGAGTGGGTACAGATACCACACCTATCCAAGGAATCGCTTCTCCGGTGCCTGGGAGCCTCTCTCGTGGGCATTCAACGTCGCCATGCGTGCATATTTACGCTACTCGCGAGACCGTCGGTAATTCCCTCACCGACGTTCGGATCAACGAGAAGTCTTCTTCGAGGCGAGCCAAACGTGTCCGAGAGGCCGCCCGAACGGTGCGTGTAACACCACACACATCATGCCACCCAGCCGGGTATGGGCGGCATGATCTTCGTGTGGCGTCAGTCGATGGTGAAGTCTCCCGAGACCGGTATCCAGTCCAGTCCGACACCGGGCCAGCCGAACTGGAAGTCGGCATTGCCTTGGGTCAGAGTGTGCCGGAAGTAGAACATCGTATTCGAGGGTCGGAACATCGCCGGGGTGTCTATCCCGTCCACAACACCCCAGTCCCCAGCCACGAACCGGTCCCCTGGGTTGCCGAAGAAGATCTCCCCATCAGCGATTCCCGTGGTCAAGGTGTCTCGGTAGTAGAACAACCCCGTGGATTCACGGTGCAGGCCGATCTCGTCAATGCCGTCGTCGTCCCAATCGCCGACAACGGGGTTGTCACCTGGGTTTCCGAAGAGGAACGAATAATCCGCAGCACCGAGTCCGCCGTCATTCTTGCCGAGTCTGTTGATGATGTAGAAGCGTGCTTCGGAGGGTCGGTAGATCGATAGGGTATCGCAGCCGTCACCGTTGAAGTCACCCGCGATCGGAACGTCACCAGGGTTTCCGAAGAAGAACTTGATGTCCGCGATCCCTTGCGTGTTCGTGTTCCTCAGGTACACGTATCCGTCGGATTGCCGGTACAGCCCTGGAGTGTCGACACCATCACAGGTCCAATCCCCCATGAACGGGGAGTCGCCAGGATTGCCGTAGTAGAACGTTGCGGCGTCGCCCCAGGCACGCAAATGCCATTGGCCGGTGGCCGGGTCAACCAATCCAATGGGAGCGAACACCGGCTGCCACTCCGGACCCCACTCTTCCGATCCCGGAGTATTGGTTACATTCACCCGACCGCCACCGTCGGCATCAACAACCCATATGTCCCAGTCTCCGGGACTTGAGTCGAACACGAGCTTTGAGCCATCCGAAGACCACTTTGGCAGCCGTTCCTTGAGCGATGGCGTATTCGTCAGATTCACCTCGTTGGCCCCATCGGAATCCATCACCCACACATCATCATCGGATACGAAGGCGATGCGTGAACCATCGGGAGACCACACCGGGTACATGCTGCGAAGACGACCAGACCCCAGACTTTCGATGAGGTTGACCGGGTCCGCACCATCCGCGCCCATCACCCACACGCCGTCCCGGCCGGTGCGATCTGACGTGAAGACGATCCGCGAGCCGTCAGGCGACCAATCCGGTTCCCGGTTATTGGATTCTTGGTTCTGGGTCAGGTTGACCCTGGTCTTGCCCTCAACGTCGACAACCCACAGATCGCTGGTGGACATTCCGGTTCGCAACTCATAGACGATCTTTGACCCGTCAGGAGACCACCCCTCGCCCCCGTGCGCGTGTCTGACCGCCAGCATCACAGCGTTGGCACCGTCGGCGTCCATCACCCACAGCGACTCGTTCGATGAGTACGCGATCCTAGATCCATCAGGCGACCAAGACGGATACCACTCATCCAATCCCGGCGAATCCGTCACGTTCACCATGTTGCCGCCATCGGCGTCCATTACCCACACATCGGAGGCAGACTCGAAGGCGATCCGCGAGCCATCTGGAGACCAGACGGGACGGAACGCATCCACCCCGAGGGAGCTAGTCAGATCGACAGCATCTGTGCCATCGGCATCCACCGACCACACGGCGAACTGCACGCCGACCCCGTCGTCCGATGCATATACGATCCTGCCCTGTTCGCCCGACGCCTCCTCAATCGCGCCCACCTGACCCGCCACCGAGACAGAGACAACCACCAAGACAGCCACAAACACAACAAAACGCCACCGCATAGGAACCTCCACCCACCAAGGTACGTACTGGTAGGACCCGCACCTAGGGCATTGGGTCCCGCCGCAACACAGTCACGGCCTGCGTTCCTCACTGTAACAGAGACCAAGCGGCCCTGAACGAACGGCCATGCACACCCACCCATATAGGCACCTATGCGCCCCCTCCAAGGCGACGTGGTTTCGGCTCTCGAGGGAGGGGAGCCTGGTCGGGGAGAGAGAGAAGATTGGGAGGTCTTCCATGATTGAGGGGGCCACTGGAACGACGCCGCCCCCGCCAACATGGCTAGTCCTTCGTTTCCTCGCGGCTGTCGAGTTCCGTTCCGCTCACGCTTCGTCTGGTGCTTCGAGCAGCGCGTCTGGTCAATGAGAACCGGGCAAGCAGGTATCAAGCATGGGGTGATCGATTGGCGAAACAATTGCCGAACTTCGAAACGAACAGTCTGGCGAGGAATCCACCTTATGACACGCAGAGCGAAGGGCGAAGGGTCAATCTTCCAGCAGGGCGACGGCCGGTGGATCGGACGAGTCGACCTCGGACCTGACCCGCGTACAGGAAGGCGTCGACAGCGAAAGGTCACTGCGTCAACGAAGGCCGGCGCGGCGAAACGGCTCCGCGATCTGCGTGCAGAGATCACGTCTGGCATCATCGCCACAGAGCGGCCGAGTGTGGGCGATCTGGCCGAGCGGTGGCTCGAACGCGTCGTCTCTCGGAAGTCGGAAACAATGCAGGGAATGTATCGAAGTCTCGCAGACCGACACCTCGCTCCCCTGGCATCGATCAAGGCTGACCAGCTGACCGTCCGTCACGTCGAGGACTGGCTAGACGCGCGCTCCCACCTTTCACGCTCCACTCTCAAGAAGCTCCGGTCACTCCTCGCACAGGTCCTCGACTACGGCCGAAAGTACCGAGTCGTGACCGTCAACGTCGCCCGCGATGCTGACATGCCACCCGGTGCCAAACAGTCACGTCACCCTCGCTCCCTCACCCGTGAGGAAGCAGCACAGCTGCTGAGGACCGCATCAGGACTCCGACTCGAGGCTTGGCTCCATGTGATGTTGGGAACCGGCGCCAGGCCGGGAGAGATAGCGGCGCTAACTTGGTTCGACATCGATCTCGATGCGGGGACCATCCGGATCGTCGCCACCAAGACCGGTGGCCAAGTCAGGGTCCTACGAGTAGCCCCGTCGGTCATCGACGTCCTACGGAGTCACAGGAAACGGCAAAGCGAAGAGCGTTTGCTGATGGGCGACATGTGGCCCGCTGAACATGACACCCTCGTATTTCGTTCCGAGGCGGGTACACCGATCGACGCTGCCAACGCTCGAAGGTTCGTCCGCGCAGTTGCCGACGCTGCGGAGATCGGCCATCTGACCCCGTATGAGTTACGACATACGCACGCATCGATCCTTTCCGATGCCGGCACGCACGTCGAGGCGTTGGCGGACCGGATGGGTCATCGCGACTCGAGGACGACGCTCACCTACTACCGGCGCCAGATCACTCCGGTTATCGAAGTAGGCGCAGATCTCGACATGAGCGTGGGCTGAGATGGAGGACGCAGTCGCGAACAGCTACGGCGTTGCCCTTGATGCTGCAGACAAGGCATTGTTGCGAGCGGGAGACGCTCGCAACTCTGAGAGCAGGCAAAGCCTCATCGAGGCGACCTGGTGGATCGCTACCGGTGATGAGTACCTGCGCGAGGCATACGGACGCCGGTGGACTGCCAGTGAGGTCCGTAACGAGAACGCGGATCTCCTCGACGGCATCTTCTGGGCCCGCAGCCGAGCGTTCCACGATCCTCTATCCCTCACCACGCTCGACAGACAGGGTGCTTTTTCAAACGCCTTCTCGAGCGCCTTCGACACGGCACTGCGATGGAGACAATGGCAGGACGTGGAGAAGATCAGCGTCGCGCTGGGAAGGCCGAACCGGCACATCAAGAACCGTCGACCGGCATACGGGAGAAGGCTCGCCGGGGAACCTGTCCTCGACACGCTTCGCGCCGCGCTCAACGTCCTGGAGTCGGTTGATCTCGAGGCATTCGGACCCGTCGGATAGGGTCCCAGACGGTTGATAGGGTCCCACATAGGGTCCCAAGCCAACCGCCCTCCCGCAGCTCGCATTCTCCCGAC
>JASJXX010000032.1 GCA_030123765.1 Actinomycetota bacterium
CCATCGTCCCAATATTCATATGCGGCTTCGACCGCTCAAACTTTTCCTTCGCCATGTGAGGTCCTCCCGAACCGATGATCGTGGACATTCCAACGTATGCGTAGCGGCGGGCAGACTTGAACTGCCGACCTCTCGATTATGAGTCGAGCGCTCTTACCGACTGAGCTACGCCGCCGTAACTAAACACCGCTCACGCGATGCGCCGCCAGACGTGCGTCCGACCCGGTACCCAGCTCCTGTACACAGCTAGGCGCTGGGTTGAGGGATTGGGGACTGACGAGAATTATATCTGCGGGCATTCAATACCACAATAGGACCCGAGCATGTGCGGTGTATCACCAGGTGACAGGACAGACGTCCACGTCTCTCTTGATCTCACGTAGGCTCCGTAGATGTCGAGCAGATTGCGAGCAGGCGTCGCAGTACTCGTAGCGCTCGTTCTCGTCGTCGCTTCGTGTACCGGGAGCAGCAGCGAACCGGGAACCCCGACATCCCCCGACGCTCCACCGGCGACCAACTCGGTCCCGCCGAGTGACGGCCTCCTGCGAAACCAGGTCGGATACGTTCTCCCCGCGGCACCTGATGTCACCGTCACCGGTGAGCTGGAACCACAGACCCGGATGGCGCTCGACGATCTGTGGGAGAGCCTCACCGAATCGATTGACGTTCGTGCGATCCTCGCTCTCGGCGACAGTGGGGACGTCAGGCTCGCCTGGCTCCTCGCCGACCTGCTGAGATTCGTTCGATCCGCATCGACGAGGCAGGTAATCGTCACCGCGTGGTCGACGCTCACAGATGTTGACCTCACCCGGGATCCCATCGTCGAACGCAGCGAATGGCAGTCGATGACGGACCATCTCATCGCCTGGGACCTCCCTGCTCACCCCGGGTATCGCGGATACAAGAGCCGGCTCTTCACCATCATCGAGCCTGCGTGGCAACCGTTCTTCGATGACTCGGATGCCAACATCGACTGGAGGCTGATGACGTGGGGAGGAGTCCTGATCGACGATCGTCATCTCGGTGACCTACAGCCGTGCACGAGGGGCTGCATCCCCGCTCTCGACGACCCCGAGGTGACGTCTGCAGATGAGGGATCCTGGTATCCCGATGACCGAATCGTCTTCGGCATCGTCATCAATGGAGAGGCGCGGGCCTATCCGAAGCATCAGATGGAAGTTCATGAGATCGTGAACGACACAATCGGCGGGCGGCGCCTCGGCATCCCTTACTGCACCCTGTGTGGATCGGCTCAGGCGTACTTCACCGACTCCGTGCCCTCCGATATCGCAACGCCGGTCCTACGGACTTCTGGCCTGCTCAACCGCTCGAACAAGGTGATGTTCGATCTGAACACTTTCAGTGTCTTCAACACGTTCACAGGGGCAGCGATCTCAGGACCTCTACGCGAGAGAGGAGTCGTCCTCGAACAGACAACCGTCGTCACAAGCACATGGGGGGAGTGGAAGGCCGCTCATCCCGACACGACGATCGTCGCACAGGACGCAGGACTGGGAAGAACCTACTCGCTCGATCCACTCCGGGGCCGAGATGACGACGGTGCTATCTTCCCGATCGGCGACGTTGACCCCCGACTACCTCACCAATCCCAGGTGCTTGGAGTCATTGCGCCCAATGGCGTGCCAATCGCGTTCCCCGTGGACCGATTGCGTGTCGCGTTGGAGGAGAACGGTTTCGTCGTGTTGGAGGGAGTCACCATATCGACGCACGCCGGAGGATTCGTTGCTTCGCTGGCTGATGGGACACTGGTCGCGGCTCACCAGTCCTTCTGGTTCGCCTGGGCACAATTCCACCCGGAGACGCTGGTGTGGTCTGCCCCTCAAACCGGGGGGTAGCAGCTACCGGGCGATCAGGTCTCGTCTCCAGAAGTGGGCGCCACCGAGCGGAGCCTCCTCCGAGATTCGAACTCGGGACCCCTTCCTTACCATGGAAGTGCTCTACCACTGAGCTAAGGAGGCGTATGAACGAGACGAATCTCGCGTAGTGCCGGGAGAAGGATTTGAACCTCCGTAGGCGATAGCCGGCAGATTTACAGTCTGCTCCCTTTGGCCACTCGGGCATCCCGGCAGGGCGTGTCGCCCCCAGCATTGTGGAAGCAAACGGGAGGATAGCGACGTCGTGGCCACAGCGTTCAGCCTGTCCCGTGGTCCGTTTTATGAGATGCCGTACGCCATCTTCTCGAGGCGTTCGATGCGCTCCTCCACGGGCGGGTGGGTAGAGAACATCTTGCGCGTCCGACTCTGGCGTCCCTTCGAGCCGAAGGCCTTCAAGGGATCCGCGATGAAGAGTTGCGATATGGCGGGATTCACATCCATCGGCAACGTCGCTGTCCCCACCGAGATCTTGCGCAGCGCGCTCGCGAGAGCGAGCGGCGATCCGGTCACTCTCGCTCCGTCGCGGTCGGCCTCGAACTCACGGTTGCGGCTGATCGCCATCTGGATCACCGCCGCGGCGATCGGCGCGAGGATCATCGCTACCAGTCCGACGATGCCAACAAGAGCGTTGCTGTTCCGCCTCCCACCAATACTCGACCAGAGCGCCATGCGTGCGAGGAAGGCGAGAGCCGCTGCCATGGTGGCAGCGATCGTCGCGATCAGCACGTCACGGTTCTTCACATGGGCAAGCTCATGGGCGAGCACACCTTCAAGTTCGCGGTAGTCGAGAAGCTCGACGATCCCGGTAGTCACCGCGACCGCGGCCTTCTTCGGGCTGCGTCCCGTTGCGAACGCGTTCGGCTGGGGGGAGTCGATGAGATAGATAGCCGGCATCGGCATCTGTTCCCGCTGGGCGAGGGAGGACACGATCGAGTAAACGTTCGGCAGCTCGTTCGGGTCGATCGGCTTCGCCCGTGCGGAGCGCAACGCGATACGGTCGGAGAAGAAGTAGATCCCGAAGTTGAATATCCCAGCAAATCCGAGAGCAAGCAGACCGCCCCGGGGACCGTTGAGCAGGTATCCGACGCCAACGAACAGAGCACCGAGAAACCCGAGAAGCGCCGCCGTCTTGACATTGTTCATATCACGATCATACCGAGAGGCATCGGATAGATGGACGCAGGAGTGACGTTCCGACACCAGTCAACGGATGGGATTCCTTCTGTTCCAAGCTCTTCACGGTGACACTGAGTCGGGGCCGCTCCTGCAACGGAAGGGTGGTTCCCCTTTCGCACCGTGGTACTGGTAGAGGCTCTCGCCGTCGGTGAGTTCGATGCGGTAGCCATCGACCAGGGCCTGGGTGTACATCATCCCTGGCTGCGGGCATCCGAGGGAACCATCGGGCCAGGTCAGCTCATGGGCAACGGTGACACTGATGACCCCATCGGCTCCCAGGCTGGTCGCGAGGTCGGCGATCGCCCGGTCGATCTCCAATGCCAGGTCTGGTGACACGACAGGGAGATCAGGCCCGTCGGCACCCGTGCTACCCCCATCGCCTGGCAGAACCGGGAGCGGCCTCTCGTCATCGGTCGGAGTCCCGGCATCGAGCTCGGTTGCGGCAGCCGGCGGTTCCTCCGCGGGTCCCTGTTGCCTGCCGTCGTCATCCGATGCGCACGCCGCAACGAGAAGCATGCAGACCGCTGCCAGTGCCAACACTCTCTTCATACGTCTCCCTCGGCGTCTAAGGCTAGGACGCAGCACGACCCCTGTCAGGTTCCCTCTTCGACGAGAAGCACGGTGAACGCGCCGAACCCGGCCGGGTCGACGAGTGCTTCCATCTCGATACGTTGGGAGCGAGCCTTGAGCTGCCCCATGATCTTCCCCTCGCGGGCGAACAGCTGCTCGTCTCCCCTGACGCTCTCTATGAGTTCGTGGATTCCCTGCTCTACGAGGAACTCAGCCTGGCTCATCACGCGCACCTGGTGGCCGGCGAGAGCGATTGCCCTGGCGACACCGTCTATGTTGACGTCGACCGTGATATCGGTCTCGCCGGGGTGTTGGAGCCAATCGATTCCGGACTGGTGCCGGCGGTACGAGCGGATCAGCGACCCGACGTCTCTGCCCGCGAGCTCCTCGGTGCGAGCGCCGTAGTCGATGAGGCAGATCGAGACTCGCCCGAAACGGTCGAAGACAGAGCTGATCCAGGAAGCCACGGCGAGCTGGGCGGTGACGACCGTGCCCACCGGGACGTCGCCCATCACGTCGTCACACCACGCACTGACCTCCTCACGGACCGGCATCTCGATGAGCGTCAGGTCTCCTCCTTCGACGCCTACCCCTATCTCGAGCCAGCCATCGTCGGTGCGGCGAGCAAGAGCGACAGGCATGTTGTCCAGGAGCTCGTTTGCGACCAGCACGGCGTCGACGCCCGTGGGGATCTCATCGAGTGAAGCGACCACGTCGACCGTCGGGTGCCGCTCGGACATCCCGGATCGTGCCGCTGAAGACAGCTCGGCCACATACACGCCCCCGAACACTCCCCCCGCCTCGGCGATGAGTGGCGCGAGCAGAGACCCGGAGCCGGCGCCGACCTCGATCAGGAGAGGGAGCCCGCCTCTCTCGCCCCGCTGGCCCAGCGCGACGGATGCGCTCTGTGCCCAGCGACCAAGGAGCGTGCCGAACCAGGGACTCACCTCGGGACTCGTGACGAAATCGCCTGTCCTGGCGGAGCGCAGAGGCCCGGCAGAGAAGAACCCGCCGTCAGGGTCGTACAGGCAGGCGTCCATGTACCGGTCGAAGGGGATCGGCCCATCGTCCCGGATCTCTGCGATGAGCTGGCTCTTCATAGCCAGAAGTGTAGTTTCGCGTGCCGATGACACCACAAGCCAGCGCACCGCAGCGAGCGGTGGGGTTGTCTTCCCGAGAAGTCAGTTACGCGAGCACTTCCTCAAGCGCTCGTTGCACGTACACACCGGCCAGGTGCGAGCGATAAGCAACACTGCCGTAGAGATCCTCGAGTACGACGATGTCGTCCGTCGCGTGGGACGCAGCCTCGGCGATGGCGTCGCCGGATCCGTCCGTTCCCACGACGGCCTGCGCCGACGCCGCGGCGAGATACGGCTTAGAACCCACGCCCGTCACCGCAATGCGAGCATCCGAAACCGTTCCGTTGGAAGCGTCAACCCAGACGGCGCAAGCCGCGATCGGGTAGTCCGAACTCCCTCCGCGCCTGCCGAGCTTCACGTAAGCGGACTTGCCGCCCTTGGGAACCTTGATCTTGACGAGGATCTCTTCGGGCGTAAGAGCGGAGGTCAACGTGTCGACGAAGAAGTCCGCGGCCGCTATCTCCCTCGTACCTGCGAGCGACGCGACAACCATCGTGGCGCCGAGAGCGAGCACGGCGGCCGGCTGATCTGCCGCCAGATCCGCGTGCGCTATGGAGCCACAGGTCGTCCCCTGGTTCCTGACCTGGATGTCGGCGGTCGCGCCTGCTGCTTGCGCGAGCGCTGCGGCATGCTCGATGACGAGCGGGCTCGCTGCCGTGTCGGCGTGGCGCACCATCGCCCCGATCGAGATGTGGTCTCCCTCATCCGTGATCTCGTCGAGTCCGGGGATCCTTGAGATATCAACGACCGTGGTTGGCCGGACGAGCCTCATCTTCATGAGCGGGATGAGACTCATCCCGCCGCTCAGGACCTTGGCGTTCTCGCTCGCCGAGAGTATCGAGAGCGCTTCCTCGAGCGTCGAAGGGGATACGTAGTCGAATTTCGCTGGATACATCGTTACTTCCTCCCGTCCTCGATCGCCTGCCACACACGTTGTGGTCGCAGCGGCATGTCGATGTGTCTGACGCCGAGGTGGCTCAGGGCGTCGACCACCGCGTTGACAATGGTTTGGGCAGATCCGATCGTCCCTGCCTCACCGATCCCTTTGACCCCGAGCGCATTGACGTCCGTCGGCGTGACCGTGCGGTCCAACGAGAACATGGGCAGGTTCCCTGCCGCGGGGAGCGGGTAGTCGATCAACGAAGTTGTCAGCAAGTTGCCGGCGTCGTCGTAGATCGCCTCTTCGAAGAGCGCCTGCGCGACGCCCTGGGCGATCCCTCCGTGCAACTGACCGTCGACAATCATCGGGTTGATCACGTTTCCGCAGTCGTCGGTCGCCCAGTACTCGAGGAGGTCGACATCACCCGTTGTGGGATCGACCTCGACGAGCGCCATGTGCGACCCGAATGGCCACGTCGCGTTCGGCGGTGAGAACACGACCGATGACTCAAGGCCACCTTCGACCCCCTCGGGGAGCGTGTGCGGCTGATACGCAGATTCAGCGATCTGGGCCCACGACACCGACCGGTCCGGAGAACCAGCCACATGGGCGCCGCCGTCCTGGAACTGGATGTCCTCAGAGGCCGCCTCTAGGAGATGCCCGGCAATGGTGGCTGCTTTCTCCCTCACCCGCTTCGTCGCTTCATACGTGGCGGTCCCGTCGACCGCGATAGACCGCGAACCGAAGGTGCCGGTACCCATCGGGGAGTCGAGGGAGTCGCCGTGGCGCACCTCGATGTTCTCCATTGCGATACCGAGGCCGTCCGCAACGATCTGCGCCCACGTTGTCTCGTGGCCCTGACCGCTCGGTCCGGTGCCGATCGTGACCGTACAGGTGCCGTCCGCCTGGACACGGACCACACCTGAGCCGTTGAAGGCTGCGGGTAGGCCATAACCGGCCCAGGAGAACCCGAGGCCAGCGAGGGCGGACGGTCCGAAGCCGCACACTTCTACATAGGTGCTGAGTCCGATCCCGAGTAGCCGACCTTCAGCCCTCGCGGCATCACGCCTGGCCTTGAGGTCTTCGTATCCGACCCTGTCCAGCAGTGCGTCGAGGTTCATCTCGTAGTCGCCGGTATCCATGGTCATGCCGACCGCGGTATTTACGGGAAACTGATCCGGTTTCCAGTAGTTGACCTTGCGGACGTCCGCTGGATCCATCCCGATCTCCCTGGCGTAGGTGTCGATGATCCGATCCAGGTAATACGCGGCCTCAGGCCGACCAGCTCCGCGGTAGGCGTCTGTCGTCGGGGTGTTCGTCACGACACAGTGCAACGCGTACGACGTCGGGATGTCGTACTGCCCTGGCGCCACGAAGAGCCCGAGCAGCGGGACGGCGACCGTCAAGTTCTGCGTGTAGGCGCCCATGTCACAGATCGCATCGAGCTCATACCCAAGGATCTTGCCGTCTCTTGTCCCTGTGATCGTGGCAGTGCCGATCCATCCCCTGCCCTGGGTGGAGGAGAATCCAGCCTCACGGCGGGTCTCTGTCCATCGAACAGGACGACCGAGCTCCCTCGACGCGAAACAGACGAGCGCCTCATCCGGGTAGACGTTCAGCTTCACACCGAAGCCGCCTCCTACTTCTGGGGCGACGACCCGAACCTTGTTCGACGGGATTCCGAACATCACGCCGATCGCGCCGGCCACGGCGTGGGGGATCTGGGAACTCGTCCACAGTTCCACGGAGCCGTAGCCGCTGTTCCAATCAGCAAGCACCGCCCTCGTCTCGATCGCGGTTGGAAGGAGCCGCTGGTTCACCATCTCGAGGCTTACGACGACGGTGTCGTCGCGTTCTTTCGCTTCCTGGATGCCGGGTGATGGGTCGGGCAGATCGACAACGCCCTCCCACCAGGCGTGGCCGTGCCACGTGAGCAGCGTGTTGGAGACGCCATCGTGCACCTGGTGCGTGTCGGCGAATGCTTCTTTGAGGTCTATGACCACGTCACCCGGCTCGTACTCGACGTAGACGAGGTCCGCGGCGTCCTGAGCAACGTAACGATCATCGGCGACGACCATCGCGACGGCTTCTCCGACGTGGTGCACGGCTCCGTCTGCAAGCAGCGGGCGCAGGGTGCCTACGGCGACCTGGGCCGGGTTCAAGCCGAGATCGCGCACGTCATCAGCGGTGTACACGGCGTGGACGCCTGCGAGCTCAAGAGCGGCGGACGCGTCAACACTCGTAATCGTCGCTGCCGCGAAAGGGCTCCGGACGAAGGCCACTGCAAGCTCTCTGCTGCGCTTGATGTCGTCGACGAACATGCCCTTGCCTTGAATCAGGGCCGGGTCTTCCTTGCGTCGGACGATTCCGCCCATCACGCTTGTTGTACTCACGACGACACCTCCTGGGACGCCCCCTGTGGTTCTTCACCGCGTATCCGTGCACCCGCGTACTGGACGGAACGCACGATGTTGTGATAGCCCGTGCACCGGCAGAGGTTGCCCTCGATGCCGTGCCGGATCTCCTCCTCGGTCGGATCGTCGTTGCTGTCGAGAAGCGCGATCGAGCTCATGATCATCCCCGGGGTGCAGAACCCGCATTGGAGTCCGTGGCACTCCCAGAATCCTTCCTGGACAGGGTGCAGTTCGTCTCCGTTGGCTACACCCTCGATCGTCTGCACTGACTGACCATCAGCCTGGACGGCGAGCATGGTGCACGCCTTGACCGTTCGGCCATCAACGATGACGGTGCAAGCTCCGCAGTAACCGGTGTCACACCCGATGTGGGTTCCGGTGAGACCGAGGTCTTCGCGCAGGTAGTGGACGAGCAACGTGCGAGGTTCGACGTCGCTGCGATGGTCCGTTCCGTTCACTGAGACACTGATTTCCACGGCGCGATCCTCCAGTCGATTACAGACATTCAGCTGTGCGTGGGACGCTTTCGCCGCACACACTAGACAACGCGGCCGCAGGTTGCTGGAGAACACTCACTCTAAGAAACGAGCCGCTTCCACCAGCGGACGAACACGCCCCATGTGCTCGTGAGAAACAGAGAGACGCCCTGCACCTCGGAGGACACGATGGATGCTGCCTCCTCGGAGGTCTCTGCGGCGAGCTTCGCGTGGATGCACGCTGAGAACTCGTCGATGAGTCGCCTCGATATCTCGTTGACGAGGCCCGTCCTCCCGAACTGTGCGATCGGCCCGGCGAGGGTGACTCTCGCTTCGATCGTCACCTCGGTGTGGTCGCCATCGACTGCGACCAGACGCACGTCGACATCCACCCTGCCGTGGCTCCCCCCGGAGCGATCAACGCCGCGTCCCTTGATGTTCAGCGTGAAGGCGTCCGGGTCGAATTCAATCGTTGCTGCGCCGTCGAACGAGGAGGAGATCGGTCCGAGCTTCACCGTGACGCGCCCGTCGAACGTTCCGTCCCCGTTGTCGCTCGTGAGCTCGGCTCCCGGCAGACAGCGAACGAGCTCGGGCACATCCTCGAAGAGGGGCCATACCGATCCGATGGGACGACTCACCGTGAACTGCTCTGTGATCTCCATACTGTCCCTACGCCACGTGAATCGCGGCGTCGGTGCCGCGGAGAGAGACGGCAGAACCCGACCCGTAGCGAACCTGAATGATCTCCGCAAGGATCGATACCGCCGTCTCGGCTGGCGACTTCGCCTTGATATCAAGACCGATCGGCCCGTGGATCACATCGATCTCTTCTTCCGTCCAACCCTCTCCCCTGAGCCGGTCGACGCGCATCGCGTGGGTCCGCCGGGACCCCATTGCACCGAGATACCTGATCGGCGCTCCGTGCACGGCATCGAACACGGGGATCTCGAACCGGCTGTCATGGCTCAGCAGCACGACGTAGGTTCGACGATCCGGGGTGATGTGATCAAAGACGGCGTCAGGCCACGCAACGATGAGCTCGTCGACGTTCGGGAATCGTTCGTGTGTCGCCCATGTCGCGCGGGCGTCCGCGACTACGACCCGGAACCCGAGTTCGCGGGCGAAGAGCGAGAGCGGCTGGGCGATGTGCCCTGCACCGAAGATCAGCATCACCGGGGAGGGCGCGATCGTGTCGATGAATACCCTGCGCTCCCCGTACATGAGAGCCCTGCTCTCCTCACGATCCATCAGATCGTTTGCGTCAGCGAGGATGGCCTCGTCAAGCCAGGAGGATCCATCTCCGGTCACATGACCGGTCGACCGGTCGAGAACGACGACCGAGTCCGTGTCCGGTCCGTCGATGATGGTGATCATCGCTCCGAGACGCTCCTCACTCTTGAGTTCAGCGACCGCTTCGAGAACCTCGTTCACCATGGTGTGATGTAGACCTCGATCGTGCCTCCGCACGTCAGTCCGACCTCGAATGCGTCGTCATCGGCGATCCCGTACGAGACGAGCCTCGGCGTGCCCGAGGCAAGCACGGCCGCTGCATGTTCACGCACGTCGTTCTCAACGCAGCCTCCGCTGACGCTCCCCTCCATCTCGCCTTCGGAGGAGATGACCATCTTCGCGCCGACCCCCCGGGGTGCCGACCCTTTGACACCGACCACGGTGGCAACAGCAACACCCTTGCCCTGGCTCGTCCAGCGGTCATAGATCTCGAGTACATCTCTCATTGTGGTGCAGCACTCCTTCTCCGCGCGTCAGATGTCTGTAAGAGGTCGATGAGATCAATCAGGTTACGGGCGGTTCCTCCCGCCATCAAATCAGTGATGTGAGGCAGCGCCGCTGCCATTCCACGAGCCTGAGGGGTGAACCCGTCATGCCCCGCGAGCGGGTTGAGCCAGATCACCTGGTGCGCGGAACGCGCAAGTCGGCGCATCTCGAGTGCCAGATACGCGGGATCACCGGTGTCCCACCCGTCGGAGATGATCAGAACGACCGGTCTGCCGCTGATGCGGCGACACCAGTTGCGATTGAACGCGCCGATCGCCTCCCCGATCCGGGTGCCTCCCGACCAGTCCGGCACGATCCGCGCCACCTGAGCGAGCGCCTCGGCCGGGTCCCTCCAGCGGAGTTGCCGCGTGATGCGCGTGAGACGCGTCGCGAAGACAAAGGACTCGACCGAGTTGAATCGGTACTGGGCGCCGTGGATGAAGTGGAGCAGCATCTCCGAGTACCTCTCCATCGAGCCTGAGATGTCGGCTATCACGACGAGTGGACGCTCACGCCGCCGCCGCTCGGAGTACGCGAGGGGCATCAGATCACCCTGGGGCCCCGTCAACATCCGCATCGTTCTCCGAAAGTCCGGTACCGGACCGCGTGACGCGGGCCTCCATCGACGTGACCGGACCGACGCCGGACTCCACCTTATGGACGCGAGGAGCGCAGCCACCGAAGCTGCCTCCTCCTCGCTGAGATCGGCGAAGTCGACGTCGAGGAGTCGCTCGGCCCCGGATCCTCCGACGATGTCGACGACATCTTCCAACCCGGCCTCGTCACTCTCGGCCTGCTCGGTGCCGGTGACACCGATTCGCGGAGCGCGTTGGAGTGGCGTCCGCTGAGCAGAGCGCTCAATGCCGGTGTCGAGCGTCATGACGATCTCCCCTGAGAAGAACCGATCGAAGAGCTCCTCGAAGTGTGCATCCTGGCTGTGCCGGGTAACAACAACCGATCGGAAAGCCTCTCGGAGGTCCTCCCTGCGATGCATGCCCACGAGGCTTGCAGCGGCGACGAGACGGCGCGTCGTCGCAGGCGTGACGGAGAATCCGCGAGATCGAAGACCGCGCACAAACATCATGAGGTTCGTCGACGCAAGATCGCCACGCGGCGTCATAGCAGGGATGCCACCCCGGTCGTCCTCACCGTCTGCATGTCTTCTTCGTACTTGACGATGACTCCCAGAGTCGCGTCCATGACATCGGGTGAGAGCCGTACTTCACCAAGTACCTGCAAGGCCTTCGCCCAGTCGACTGTCTCGGCCACACCCGGCGGCTTGAAGAGGTCGAGGTTGCGTAGTTGGCGCATCGCCTCAGCAAGTTCTCTCGAGAGGACGTCCGAGATCTCTGGCGCCTTCTTGTGCAAGATCGCGATCTCCCGCTCAACGTCCGGATACTCGATCCAGTGATAGATGCACCGGCGTTTGACTGCGTCGTGGATCTCACGTGTCCTGTTGGACGTGATGACGACGATCGGGGGCGTCGACGCCCGCACCGTGCCGATCTCGGGGATCGTGATCTGAAATTCGGAGAGGAGTTCGAGGAGGTACGCCTCGAACTCTTCGTCTGCCCTGTCGAGCTCGTCGATGAGCAGGACGGTGGGGAGGCCCTCCGATGAGCGCCGTATCGCCTGGAGCAGAGGCCGGGCGATCAGATACTCCTCGCTCATGATGTCAGGGACATCGGCCTGGTCGCCTCGCGCCTCGATCAGACGGATCGCGAGCATCTGACGTGCGTAGTCCCATTCATACAGGGCGTGTGACACATCGAGGCCTTCGTAACACTGAAGGCGTATCAGCTCCGCACCGGTGATCGCGGCGAGCACTTTCGCTATCTCGGTCTTCCCGACCCCTGGTTCACCCTCGACGAAGAGAGGTCTCCCCATGTGGAGGGCGAGATGGATAGAGATGGAGAGTCCGCGCTCAGGGACGTAGCCGTGCTCGATGAACGCGGCTTCAAGAGCGTCAACAGAGGGGGGAAGGGCCATCACGTGACCTTAGCGAGCGATCCCTCCTTCAGTAACGGGGGCGCGGCTACCCGCCGATTGCAGCGACGACCTGAGCGCTGTACTGACCGAGGTTGGCTGCGACGCCGGGGAAGACTCCCAGCACGATGACGCCGAACACGGTGAGGCCGAGAGCGAACCCGATCGGAGCGGGGATCTCGCCTGCGTCGAGCATCTCGAGGTCCGCGCCTTTCGGAACCGGGTCGAAGAACGCTGGCTTGAGCACCTTGGAGTAGTACACGAACGCGATCACCGCGTTGAGAGCGGCCACGATCGCAATGGAGTACCCCCACCAGTTCCCGACACCGATCGTCGCCTGGAACACGGCAAACTTCGCGAACCACCCTGCGAGAGGCGGGATGCCTGCAAGAGACATGAAGAACACCGCAAGCACGGTCGCGAGGCCCGGCGCATACCGGAGCAGTCCGGCCCAATCCTCGAGTTCGTAGGAACCGACCCTCGATCCGATCGTGATCACGACAGCGAAAGCACCCAAGTTCATGACGACGAAGATGATGAGATAGGTCACAGTCGCAGAGAACACCTGGCCGAGACTGTCCGCGCCCGACGCCGCTGCAGCGCCGAAGGGCGCAAGCATGAAACCGGCCTGCGCAATGGAGGAGTAACCAAGCAACCTGATCACGTTCGTCTGCTTGATCGCGACGATGTTCCCAATCGTCATAGACAACACCGCAACAACCCACATCACGGGACCCCACACCTCAGTCACCCCCGGGAACGCGAGGTACGCCACCGTGAGCAGCCCGACGAACCCGGCGGCCTTCGATCCGACAGCGATCCACGCGGTCACAGGCTTCGGAGCGCCTTCGTAGGTGTCGGGCGTCCAGAAGTGGAACGGCACTGCCGACACCTTGAACCCGAACCCGAGCAGGACGAAGATCACACCGAGGGTAAAGAGCGGCAATTCGGCGACCGCTACGGACGCCAGCGCCATCTGGTCGAACTGCATCGTCCCGGTGAGGCCGTAGAGCAGCGAGACGCCGAAGAGCAGCAACGCGAGCGCGATAACGCCGGTGATGAAGAACTTCAACGCGGCCTCGTTCGACCTCGGATCACCCTTGCGCCAGCCAGCCAACAAGAAGGCGGGACCGGAGACGAGTTCGAGCGCGACGATCATCGTGATGAAATCCCGAGACGAAGCCATCACCACCGCTCCAAGGGCTGACACGATGAGAAGGAAGTAGTACTCACCCTCGTAGAACCGATCGGTCTCCAGATATCCGATCGAGAGCAGGAGTGCAATGAACGCAGCGAAGATGAACAAGCCCTTGAACACCAAGGCATAGCCATCTACCACGTATGAGCCGCCGAAGAGCACCCTGTCGACTCCCGCGGCCGCGCAGAACTCCAGGGTGTCGCAGAACGCAAGCGTCAGCACCGGAACGAACGCGGCGAACAACCCGACCATCGCGGTGAGCGCGACGAAGTGCTTCTTCCTCGTAGTGAGATCGACCACGAGCATGACCAACACCGTGGTAGCAAGGATGATCTCTGGAAGAAGCGCGTGATAGTCGAGGGGGAACACGTCAGCCTCCGAAAGCCTTCTCGAGGAGAGCGACGACAGCGCCGTTCGTGGCACCGAACACGATCTTCGGGTACACACCGATCGCGATCGTTCCGATCACGAGGGGTGCCCATGCCATCCATTCGAATATGTCGACGTCGGCGAACTCGGTGTCTGCCCACTCGTCAGACGCCTCACCGAAGTTCACGCTCCGCAGCATGTAGAGCATGTAGGAAGCGGTGAGCACGGTCCCGATCGCTCCAACCACCATGAACCCGCGGAAGAGCGGTGTCGCCCCGATCGCGGCGAGGGGGTTGAACGCCGACATGAGAGCCATGAACTCGCCCCAGAATCCGGCGAGGGAGGGGAGACCGAGGGAAGCCATCGCAGCGAAGCCGAGCAGCACACCCATCTTCGGCATGAGCATCATGTTGCCACCGAGACGGTTCATGTCCCTGGTGTGGTACCGGTGCGCCATCGAGCCGGCAATGAAGAAGAGCAGGCCGGTGATGAGGCCGTGCGCCACCATGCCGATGACCGCTGCGTTGATGCCGATATCGGTGAGCGTCGCGATGCCGAGCATCACGAAACCCATGTGGCCAACGGAGGAGTACGCGATGAGTCGCTTTATATCGGTCTGCGCAAGACACGCGAGCGATCCATAGATGATGCCGATCACAGCCAGGACACCGATGAAAGGCGCCCACGCAACGGCCTGCTCCGGCAGGATCGGGATCGCGATCCTGATGAAGGCGTACGTGCCCATCTTCAGTAGGACGGCTGCGAGGATCACAGATCCGATGGTCGGGGCCGCGGTGTGCGCGTCGGGGAGCCATGTGTGGAAAGGCCACATCGGCACCTTGACAGCGAACCCGATGAAGAGGCCAGCGAACACGAGGAACGCGAAGGTTCCTGTGAACGCGCCGGCGGCTCCGATGGTTGAGAGCTCGATCATCGAGAAGCTGCGGTACCCGAGCGCCTCTTCGGACTTGAAGTAGAGGGCGAGGAAGCCGAGCAGCATGAAGACCGATCCGAACAACGTGAAAATGAAGAACTTCAATGACGCGTAGAGCCGCATCTCGATCTTCCATTTGACGACGGGGATCTCCCTGATCGCACGGTCTCCCCAGATCCCGATCATGAAGTACATCGGCAGGAGCACCACTTCGAAGAACACGAAGAAGAGCACCAGGTCAAGGGCGACGAACGTCCCTGTCATGCCGGTCGCGAGGATGAGCACAAACACCAGGAGGAGCTTCGGGTTGTGCGGCTCGGGCCAGTGGTTCCACGAGTAGACGATCACCAGGACCGTGATGAGGGTTGCCAGTACCACCATCGGCAGCGAGATGCCGTCGACAGCGATGTGGAAATGCGCGTTGATCGCGTTGATCCATGACGTGTCCATTGCCGTACCGAACTGGTACGTACCAGCAGCCGAGTAATCGAACTGCACCGCCAGCATGACGGCCAACGCCAGCGTGACCAGGGAGAAGATCAAGGCCGTCCACTTGATCGCGGACTCCTTCGCCTTCGGTATGGCCATCACGACTGCCGCGCCGATGACAGGCAAGAACACGATGAGGCTCAGGCCCCAACCGTTCTCGAACCAATCCATGTTGTTGCTCCTCCTAGAGAATGATGGACACGACGACGATGATTACGACGCCGACGAAACTAAAAGCTGCGTACTGCTGGATGCGGCCGGTGAACGATCGGCGCAGGATGCTCCCCGCACCGCCGATCACGGCGCCTGCTTCATTGAAGATGCCGTCGACGACGTTCTGATCGAAGGACCTCACCGACTTCGCTAGCCCGACGGATCCGAGGCCGACGAGGTTCACAACGCCATCGACCACATGCATGTCCCACCACAGAACAACCCTAGCGATCGGCCCCATGGTCGGGCGCACGATGCCCCTCATGTAGAACTCGTCGATGTAGTAGAGGTTCTCGAAGAGTGGCCACAGGACGGGGATCCTGAATGTGTCCCGCTCGGCCCTGGTGTCTGCGTCCCTGCCGTAGAGCCACCAACCGATCGCTACAGCCGCCAGGACGACCAGCGTGACGATGAACACGAGGAGCCAGTCGAAGCTCTCGGGGTGGTGGTCACCCATGCCGGTCAACGGATCGCGGGTCGCGAGCCAGGTGGTGAACCCTGTGTAGACGCCAGGGACGTTGATCCATCCTGCAACCGCGGCAAAGAACGCGAGCCCGATGAGCGGGTACGTCATCATCCTGGGTGCCTCGTGTGGTTCCGCATGACCCCGATACTTTCCGAAGAAGGTGAGGGCAACGACTCTGGTCATGTACAAGGCCGTGATGAAGGCACCCGCGATGCCGAGGACCAGGATGAAGTTCGCAGCATCCTGTCCGCTGCCACCTGCGTATCTGACCGACGCCAGGATCTCGTCCTTGGAGAAGAACCCCGCGAACGGGAATATCCCGATGAGCGCGAGGGTGCCGATGATGAACGTCCAGAACGTGATCGGCATCTTCTTACGAAGGCCGCCCATGTCCGACATGTTGTTCGAGTGCACGGCGTGGATGACAGCGCCCGCTCCGAGGAAGAGCAGGGCCTTGAAGAATGCATGGGTGAAGAGGTGGAAGAGGCCTGCGGTGTAGGCGCCTGCTCCCATCGCAGCGACCATGTAGCCGAGCTGGCTGACCGTCGAGTACGCGAGCACCTTCTTGATGTCGTTCTGCACGATGGCGAGGAATCCGCTGAGGAGCAGCGTCACACCACCGACGACCACGATGATGTTGCGGACATCGCCAGCGAAGAGCCCGTCGACGTCGAGGTAGAACGGGAAGAGGCGTCCAAGGAGGTACACCCCGGCGGTGACCATCGTTGCGGCGTGCATGAGAGCAGAGACCGGGGTCGGTCCTGCCATGGCGTCGGGGAGCCACACGTGGAAAGGGAACTGGGCTGACTTGCCCATCGCCCCGATGAAGATCAGGAGACCGGCCCAGAATGCGTACTGGCTCAGCATCCCCTCCTCTCCGCGCACGACGACGTCGATGATATCGCTGAATCTGAAAGAGCCGACAGATACCGCCATGATGATGACGCCGAGGAATAACCCGATATCGGCAATCTTGTTGACCATGAACGCCTTATTGCCTGCGTCGACGTTGGCGTAGTCCTCCCAATAGTGGGCGATGAGGAGATACGAAGCGACACCGACAAGTTCCCAGCCAACGATGAGCTGTATGAGATTCGGAGCGGCGACGAGGACGAGCATGCCCCCTGCAAAGAGCGAGAACGACACGAAGAACCAGGTGTAACGGACATCGTCCTTCATGTAGCTCTTGGCGTAGGTGAAGACGAGGAACCCGACAACACCGATGAGGAAGTACATCATGATCGAGAGGCCGTCGACCATCCATCCCCACTCAAGGGTGAAATCGCCGATCTTCGCGATCTCGACGGCGCCCTCGTAGACGATTCCGGTGGTGGCGTTGACGACGAACAGGACCGTCCCGTAGATGGCGACGAATCCCATGGATCCCCACGCGACTTCCCACCCCTGCATGGGGAGCTTCTTGCCCCAGAATGCGATCACGAACGCGGCGATGAGTGGCACGACGATGATGAGCCACGCCCACTCGACGAGAGGACCTGAAGTGATGCCGGGAACCAGGGTGCCGTAGCCACCCTCGGTGGCCTGGCTCCCCTCCTCCCCCGCAGCAAGGAGAACCTGTGAAGTCGAGGCGAAGATTCGATGCATCATCAGCCCTTCATCAGGTTGAGATCGGCGACATCAGCGGACTGACGGTTCCGGAAGATCATGAGAATGATCGCTATACCGATCGCAACCTCGGCAGCGGCGAGGCCGATGATGAAGAGGACGAAGATCTGCCCGCTGAGGATCGGATCCTGGAGGTAGACGTTGAAGGCGACGAGGTTGACGTTCACTCCGGCGAGCATCAGCTCGACCGAGGCGAGAACCAGCACAGCGTTTCTGCGGGTGATCACACCGTAGATCCCGAGGGCGAAGAGGGCGGAACCCACCAGAATGAACTGGATGATTGTCATCCCTCACCCCCCGGCTCGTCCCGGCCGATGTCGTCCCTGCGGGCAAGCACGATCCCCCCGATCAGCGCGGCGAGGAGAACGAGTGACACCACTTCGAAGGGGATGAGGAATCGGTCGAACAGAAGGTTCGCGATGTCGGCAGTAGCCGTCGGCTCGAATGGCTGGATCTTCGACATTCCGAAAGCGTCGGCCACTGCCCACATGATGACTGCGAACAGTATGAAGGAGAGGAGCGCGGCGGAGAGTCTCGCCTCGCGGCCGTGGCTGAGCTTCGCCTCGACACCGAGGGGCGCCCGGGTGATCATGATCCCGATGAGGAAGAGGATGATTACGGCGCCGATGTAGACGAGCACAACGGTCAATCCGATGAACGCGGCACCGAGGATCAGGAACATCGCGGCGGTTCCAGCAAGGGCGACGACGAGATAGAGCACCGCGCGTACGATGTTGTTCGAAGACACGGTCCTCCACGCCCCGAACACCGTGGGGAGTGCTATGAGGAGGAACACCCAGTTCGCCGCCTCACGGAACCAGTCGGCGATCGCCACGCTCTCCATCAAAGCAGGCATCAGGACTCCAACGCCGGGGGCTCGGGAACAGTTGTAAGCCACTCACCGAGCCGCTCCTGGTCATGGAGAAGGTCAGCAATCTTCATCTCTGAGTACTCGTACTCAGGACTCCAGAAGAGGGCGTCGAATGGGCAGACGTCAACGCAGATGCCGCAGTACATGCAGAGGCCGTAATCGATGTCGAAGCGGTCCAGAATGTTCTCGGTTCGCACCCGACCGCCCGGCTTCGACGGCGCTTTCTCAACCTTGTGTCCCTCGATGTAGATGCACCAGTCGGGGCACTCTCTTGCGCACAGCATGCAGGCGGTGCACGCTTCGGCATCGAGCGAGATGACACCCCGAGCACGGGGCACTGGGATCTCCTTGACGTCCGGGTACATCGTCACCGGCGCCTTCTTGAGCATCGTCCTCAACGTGAGGCCCATGCCCTTGAGCAGACCGGGGATCGCGAACTTGATGCCTCTGGACATCAGAACACCACCTTGAAGGTGGCTACGACACCGACGTTCACAAGCGCGATCGGGATGAGCCACCGCCACGCCAAGGACTGGAGCTGATCCTCACGGAGTCGTGGCCACGTGAACCGGATCCAGATGATCACGAACACGAGCACGGCGACCTTCGCCAGCAGAACGAACGGGCCTGCGATGTTCGCCAGCGACTCCGGCAGAAACGGCGCACCGTACCCCCCGAGGAAGAGAGTCGCTGCGACAGCGCTGAATCCGACTATCGACGCGTACTCACCGAGGAAGAACATCGTGAACCGAATACCGGAGTACTCGGTCAAGTACCCCATCGTTAGCTCGGACTCCGCGATCGGCATGTCGAAGGGGATCCGGGAGAGCTCCGCGACGGCGGCGACCAGGAAGATTCCGAACCCGACGATCTGCCCGGTGAGGATGAACGGCAGGGCGATGTCCATGCCGCCAAGAGTGAAGAGCGTCGCCATCTGCGCTTCGACGATGCCGTTGAGCGACATCGTTTCGGCCTGTATCACAACGGCCACAACGGCGAGTATCAGCGGGATCTCGTAGGCGATCAACTGGGCGGCGGCTCGCAACCCTCCGATGAGTGAGTACTTGTTCGCTGATGACCAACCGGCCATCAGCACACCGAGTGTCGCTAACGCTGAGATTGCAAGGACGAAGTACACGCCAAGGTCGAGGTCAACCCCGACAAGGTCGGGTCCGGCGGGAATCACTGCGAACATGCCAATCGCCGACATCATCACAACGTACGGCGCAAGCCTGTAGACCGGTCCATCGGCTTTCGCCGGTGCAAGGTCTTCCTTCTGGAGGAACTTGGCGCCGTCTGCAAGGGGCTGAGCCCACCCCCAGCGGCCTCCCGCGTAGTAGGGGCCGATCCTTGCCTGCATGTGGGATCCGGCCTTCAGTTCCACATAGATGGTGACGAGCGCCGAGACGAGCACGACGACAAGTATCACAACGAGCGTTATCCCGAGCTCAAGCCACGCATTCATCGGTCGACGTCCCCGAGCACGAAGTCGAATGATCCCATGATGGCAACGAGATCGGGGATGAGCTGGCCCTTGAGAATCCAGGGCAGGATCGAGAGGTTCGAGAACGACGTCGACCTGATCTTGAGCCGGTACGGCATCTTGCCGCCCTCAGAGACGATGTAGTAGCCGAACTCGCCCTTCGGGTTCTCGGCCCTCGAATACACCTGGCCGGCGGGCACCTTGAGCACTCTCGGCACTTTCGTCTGGAGCGGACCGGCTGGGATGAGGTCAACTGCCTGGCGGATGATCTTGATCGACTCGCGGACCTCACCGACGCGGACGAGGTAACGGTCGAAGCTGTCCCCCCCTGTGCGGCTGACGACGTCGAAATCGATCTGGTCATAGGGGAGATAGTTCTCGACCTTGCGCAGATCGTACGCTACGCCTGACGCCCGCAGGTTGGGCCCGGTCAGGCCGTACTCGAGCGCCTTGTCGCTCGGGATCACTCCGATGCCGATCGTGCGGGCCCTGACTACCTCGTTGCCCGTCACGAGCGTGTCGATGTCACGACAACTCTGCTCCATCAGGTCCATCGCCTTGAGCGTCCTCTTGAAGAAGCCTGCGGGGAGATCCATCGACTGCTTCTTCGTCTTGGACCCGCCACCGTACACGGGCTTGACGCCGCCGACACGGTTGAAGTTCGGGTGGAACCTTCCCCCTGTGACGTCCTCAATGAGTTCGAGGATGTGCTCGCGGTCGCGCAGCATGTGCATGAGCGGGGTCGATGCACCGAGTTCGAGAGGGAACGAGGACATGAACACGAGGTGAGAGGAGATCCGCGCGAGTTCGGTGAGGATCAGCCGGATCCACTGCGCACGCTCGGGGACTTCGACACCCATGAGCTTCTCGACACCGAGTATGAAGGGAACCTCGTTCGCGAAACCGGACACCCAGTCGATGCGGTTCACGAGCGCAGTGATCTGGGCGTAGGTCCGGACTTCGGAGAGCTTCTCGTATCCGCGGTGCATGTATCCAATGACCGGCTCGATCTCATCGATGCGCTCGCCGCTGATCTTGGCAACAAGGCGCAGCACGCCGTGTGTCGAGGGATGCTGCGGGCCGATGTTGAGGGTCATGCCCGGAGTCTCGAGTTCTATCGAAACCGCAGCCTCTGACCGGTGCATCAGCTGTCGTGAGGTCATACGTCACCTCCGTCGTCGTCGTCGGAGGAGGGGAGACCCTCGACGTCAACGTCGCCGGGCCACGGCTTCACTTCACGAGCGATGAGAGGGAACGATTTGAGCAGCGGATTCCCTATGAAGTCGTCAGGAAGGTACAACGGGATGAGGTTCTCGTTCCCTTCGAACATGATGCCGAACATCTCGTGAGCCTCCCGCTCATGCCACTCGGCACCGCCGATAGTCGCCGTGAGGGAACCGATCGTGGGATCGTCTTTCGAGAGCGTGGCGAAGAAATTGATAGCCCTGGCGTCGGTGACCGAAGAGAGACGACACATCACCTCGAAGCGCTCCTCGAGCTCATCCGGTTCTGCCACGCCTTCGCCAACCTCGGTCTCTCTCGACCAGTCGATGGCCGACAGCCAGGAGAAGAGCGGGAGCTCCTTTCGAGCTTCGTTGATCGTCGCAACCCACTTGTCCTTCGCCACGAACACACGTGCTGTGTCGAACTCGACGGTGTACCCCTCGGCGCCGAGCCGTTCGGTGATGGCGGCAGCGTACTCTGCAATCGAGTCCGTCTCAGGTTCCGGCGGGGTGTCAGGCTGGTCGCTCATGATCCCCCTTCCACTTCTCGCGCACGTCTTCGTTCGTGATTATCTTCTGGAGCAGGATGATGCCATCAAGCAGCGCTTCGGGCCTGGGGGGGCAGCCCGGCACATACACGTCCACGGGCATGATCTGATCAACACCCTTGGTAACCGAGTACGAGTCCCAATAGGGGCCCCCGGTGTTGGAGCAGGAACCCATCGATATCACGTACTTGGGTTCAGGCATCTGCTCGTAGAGGCGCTTGACGGCCGGGGCCATCTTGTCGGTGACCGTCCCGGCAACGACCATCAGGTCAGCCTGTCTCGGAGATGCGGGGAGAGGAATGATCCCGAATCGCATGAAGTCGTACCGGGGCCCGGCTACTGCCATCACTTCGATGGCGCAGCACGCAAGACCGAACTGGAAGTACCACAGCGAATACTTCCGGGACCAGTTGAGCAGCCAGGAGAGGGGTTTCGGTGCACCGAACTTCTCGATCACTCCCACTTGAGGACACCCTTGCGGATCGCGTCTACGAGACCAAGCAGCAGAACTCCCAGAAAGATGAACATCTTGACGAGGGAGGAGACCCCCGCGCCGATGGAGTCAAAATACTCGAGTTGGATCGCCCACGGGAAGAGGAACACGGCCTCGACGGCGAAGACAAGGAAGATGAGCGCAAAGATGTAGTAGCGGATGTGACTCTGGTTCCACTCATCGCCCACGGGCTCGATCCCGGACTCGTATGCAATGTCCTTGAGTCCGCCCGGCGCCCTCGGCGCGATCGCCTTGCTCATCATGACTGCTGCACCCACCAGGGCGGCTCCCATGATCATGAAAGCCGCGACCGTGAGGTAGTCGCCATAATACTGATTGAGCACCGGGTTGGACCCTTCGCATTCGATTCGGCCTTCGGCCGCCAGCGAGGAGGAATTGTACTTCGACGCAGGTCACAACCTCAATCAATCAGCAGGTGCCCGATGCGAGAGAAGGGCAGTGGCCGAAATCCGCTCCAATCAGCCGAAGCCCCGCCCAACTATCTATCCCCACGTCCGCTCCGTACTGTGGGGCCATGCCACAGATCGCCGTGCCCGCATATGACGGGGGCAGCCTCGTCAATCTCATCGCTGAACTCGAGTATCGCCTCATCGGGAGCTCATCCTCGCCGACGCTCAATCCCGAGCTGAGCACTGAGATCGGTACCGCCGAGACATTCGTGTTCGTGCTCTTCGACGGGTTGGGGAGCCATCAGCTCGACCACCCGAACACACCCGATCTCGTCGCAGCACACCGTCGCGACATCGACGCTCCGTTCCCTTACACGACCACAGTGAGTCTCGCCTCTGTCGCGACGGGTCTCCCGCCGGCCCAGCACGGACTCATCGCCTACCAGCTCTGGATGAACGAGATCGACAAGGTAGTGAACACGATCCACATGACCACGCTGTGGGGCGACACGATTGACCTTGACTACGACGCGTTCCTTCCGGAACCGAATCTTGGCGAGCGCCTGAAGGCAGCGGGGAGAGAGGCGATCGTCGTCCAGCCAGGGTATTTCGATCGGACACCGCTGACGCGGGCGCTCTACCGCGGCGCCCGCTTCGAGCCCTACTGGTCCACTGAGGAGGCTGTCAACGTGACCCTTGACGCTGCCTTGGATCCGGGGAGACTCATCTTCCTCTACATCCCGAACGTTGATTTCGCCGCTCACGTCGCCGGACAAGCTTCCCAGGAGTACGCCGAAGCGATGCAGATCGCCAACACGGTCTGGCGTGAGCTGTCGAAGCGACTCCCCGACGACGTCGGGCTCGTCGGGACCGCCGACCACGGCCACATCGACATCGCCGAGGACCGCAAGATTCGTCTCTCGAACGCGGATCACAAGAACCGTACGTTCTACGGCGCTGAACGAGCGGTCTTCGTCAACGGTGAGGGTGCATCGTTGGCCGACGGCTTGCCAGCCATCTGGGTGCCTCGCGAGGACCTCCCTGAGCTCTGGGGCCCCGGACCCGCGCACACAAGGCTCGACGCCCGCATACCGGACGGGATCCTCTTCGCAGACGACGGTTACGCCATCTTCCACAAACACAGCAACGACCGCCTCGTCGGCTACCACGGCGGTCTGATGCCCGAGGAGCGCCGGATCCCGCTGCTCGTGCGGTAGCACCAGCCGGGGGGAAACGACAACGCAAGAAAAAACGCCCCGATTATTCGAGCAGTCTGTACTCTGTGATCTGAAGAATTGCGAACTGGACTTGATGGGCCAGGTGCTCGGCTTCTGCAAGGGATCGGTGACCCAACGGATCGAACCCCGATGTAGTCGTGCGCGTGGTATGTCACCGACGTTGAGGAGCGGCTTCAGGCGGCCCGCAAGTCTGCCGATAGGGGTACTCACTATGACGAAGATCCGTAACCGCTCCGAACGAGGCGCCTCAATGGTCGAATTCGCGATCGTGCTGCC